>JAJTDU010000207.1 GCA_021298725.1 Verrucomicrobiaceae bacterium
CTCCTTCACCAGGATGGGGCTGAAGTAGTCGCCAAAATCATGCGGTAATGGGAGGGTGGTGGTCATGGCTGTGTCGGCGGTTGATGGTCTGGAGTTGATGGTTGATAGCCTGAGACGGCAGGGCCTGCGGTTGATGCTCGGGCCATCAACGATCGACCCTCATCTATCAACTCAGGTTGCCGCTCCGCCTCCTTCCTGCGCGTGTGTCATTCTCCAAGCTTCCTGGCGCACGCTTCTGGTCCCGCGCCACGCCACCACCGCCGCCACCAGCAGCACCACCGGCCAGAGCAACGCGCTCCACAGGCCTAGCTGCAAAAACTCGGTCTTGTCCGCCGCCTGGGCGCTCGCATAGCCCACGGGCATGAGCGGCGGCAGCGCGCAGGTGAACCAAGCTGTGACGCTTTTCATGGCGAAGGGCATCATCAGCATGCTGGTCAGCAGGGTGACCACCAAATTCAGCCCCAACCACAGAAAAATGAAGGGCGGCAGCAGATCACGTGCATGCCGCGTTGGCAGGATTTGCAGGAGCGCCGCGAGCATCCACATCGACGCGGCGCTGATCAGCCCAAGCTGCGCCGCCTCCAAGCCGCGCTGCTGCCAGGTCTGCACCGCCACCAGCGCCGTCAGCAGCAGTGAATACGCAAAACCCGTGGCCCAGCCTGGTGCCAGAAACGCCAAAGCCACACGACCGGCCCCACCATGCCGATAAAACGCCGCGTACACCGACGGCACCTCGTTCACTCGCTCCGTCAGCACGTCCAGCATCACCAGCGCGAGCAGTGCGGACGAGACGACCGTAAGCTCAGCCCCCATGCTCGTCACCCACGCCAGCAGCAGCAGAATCAGCAGCACCACCAGATGCACCGAGCGCTTCACCACCGCCAGCAGCGACGCCGCCGGGGCGATCCGTGTGGCCGCCAAACCGAGACAGAAAAAAATCAACCAGACGGCAAGGCCCAACATCACTGGCACCGAAACGCTGCCGCCAGCCACCATGCCAAAGACGGAAAACGTCGTGAGGGAGGCTCCCGAGCCAGCGCTCATGCGCGACAGCATGAAGAACGAGGCCATGCCGCAGCCGCCCATCAGCAAAGGCAGGCCAATGATCACCGCCCGCAGCCAAAACTGCCGCTGTGTGGACAGCGCGATGACCAGCGCTGCCAACACCACGCCACCTAGCCATTTGTAAAACAACACCGTCACTTCACCGAACAGATCGAGACCACCAAACACATACCGCGCCACCACATACGGCAGCACACTCAGCGCAATCAAGAGCGACTGCGAAGCGATGGACGCCCACTTGCCAAACACAATGCGCCCAGCGGAGAGCTGCGTGAGCACCAGCATGTCCAGCGTGCGCGCCCTCAACTCATCCGCCACGGCAGAGAAACCTCGCAGCGGTAGGATCACGCACAACACCAGGGTGATGATGCCATCGAACCAGCCGCTCACTTCGGCGGCATTCCCCGCGCCCCCGCTCATCAGCGTGAACAAAATCAGCAGCAGATGCAGCACCAGCATCACCCCGCCAAACAACCGCGTCCGCAGCCCCTGCCGCAGCTCCTTCACCACCATCGGCGAGAGGCGGTCGGGGAAGTCGGTTAATGGCGCAACGGAGGTCATGCGTAAGTGGGAAATGACGAAACCAAAATGACGAAGCACGAAATCCGAACGCAGGCGCTCAGGGGTTCGTCATTCGGGCTTGGGCATTCCTTCGTCATTCTGAATTCGTCATTCGTCATTTTTCACGGGCAGCGGCGGAGGTGACGTCTTGAGCTTCCCTTGGTCAATCTGCCCCAACATGTCGATGAACGCGTCCTCCAGCTTGCGCTCCTCACGGTGGTAATCGACTACCGGCAGGCCGTCCTGGATCATGCGGCGCAGCACGCCGGCCAGCGTGGCATCGTCCGTGGCCTGGATGCGCAGGCGCGCGCCGCGTTTGGTCTCCTCCTCGATTTTGATCAGCGGCGCGGTCAGTGCCCATTCGATGAGTTTCGCCGGCTCAGCGGCGATCTGCACGTTCACCAGCGTTTCGCCGGTGGTGTCTGTGCCGCGCATCATGCTGGCGGCATCGCCATGATGCACGATGCGGCCTTTGTCGATGAACAGCAGCGTGTCGCACATCTCGCCAAGTTCGCTGAGAATGTGGGAACTGATGAGGATCGTTTTGCCCTCCTGCGCGAGGATGCGGATGAGGTTTTTCAACTCCACCCGCGCCTTCGGGTCAAGACCGGCCGCCGGTTCATCCATGATGAGGATTTGTGGGTCATGCAGCAGCGCACGCCCAAGGCAGAGCCGCTGTGTCTGGCCCTTGGACATCTTGTGGCTCATGCGGTCGGCCAGCGGCGTCAGATCGGTGAAGTCCATCGCCTCCTGGATGCGCCGCAGCCGGTCCGCGCCTTTGAAGCCGAGCGCACGCGCGTAAAAGTCCATGTACTCCAGCACCGTCATGTGCTCGTAGGTGCCGAAGCTGTCCGGCATCCAGCCCAGCAGGCGGCGCACTTTCGCGGGATGATGCACCACGTTGTGCCCGCCGATGCGCACCTGCCCGCTGCCGGGTGAGTCCAGCGTGGCCATGATACGCATCGTCGTGGTCTTGCCCGCGCCATTCGCGCCGACGAATCCGACGACCCGACCGTGATCAATGCTGAATGAGACACCATCCACTGCCTTCAACGCGCCAAAGCTGCGATGCAGGTCATCCACGACGACCGCAGGCTGATTGCGGTCTATCTCTGGGGCGTGATGGGCGGACAAGGACATGAGCTTGGGTAAAGAAAAAGTTTTAACCACTAATACTCACTCATTTTCACTCATCGGATCAGCATCATCAGTATTCATCAGTGGACATTAGTGGTTTGAAAATCCGGCTCATGCTTTTGAGAGTTCAAGGCAGCGCCACTGGGCCGAAGACGACGATCTGATCCTCCTGCCAGCGGATGGCAGGTAGCGTGTCGAGCGTGAAACCGGGCGCTGAGCGCGTCTTGGCGATGAAACAGGACTTCTGGCTCGTGATGGCGCTGTTGATCTGCTCGCGCAGCGAACGCTCGCCCGCATTGACCGCCGCCTCGCGCCACAAGCGCTGCGCACGGTCGTCCGTTGGGACCAATGTAGCGCTCTGGCCCGTGCTGAGTGGATCTTTGAGCCGCCAATGCCCGCCAGCGGCATCCTGGTAAAACAACTCGTCCACCGTGAAGCCGAGCGCGGAGATCAACGTCGGCGCATCACCGGGGGCCGCGCCTGCCTTGAGTTCTAATCGTGATCGCGTCGATACTGCCGCCCGCAGCACCTGGCCCTGTTCCGCACGGCTTTGGAAGAAATTGCCGCGTCGTTCGCGGCCCTCCAGCGTCAGGTTCACCGGCTGGCAGGTGTTGGTGCTTTTCAGCTTCACCCAAGGCGTGTCTGGCAGCGCCAACGGCTCGATCAGCACCGGCTGTTTCATTTCAAAGCCGGCGCCAAACAACACCCCCGTGCGGCTGATCTGCTCCTGCGTCACATACGCCGCCGCCTCGCCGGGTTCTAGATTGATGGCAATGAACCGCCGCCCGGTGCCACCTGTCCCGTCTTGAATCAAAATCAGCCCCACCATCACGAGGCTGGCGCCGATGGACAGCAGCGGCGTGGTGATGAACAGCTTGTGGCGCTTCCCGGGGGGGGCGAGCACGAACAAGTTCACCGGCCCCACCAGCACGCCGAAAATCACCAGGAACACTAGTACCTGCCACGACGCAAAACTGCGCGTGCCCAGCAGCGACAGCAGTGGCCAGTCGCTCGCGATGGCATGACCGGCTGTAAGGTTCTCCGCACGCTTCGCCGCGCCCATCTTGCCCAGCGAGGTGAGCTGCTTGCCCGTGCTCTCGCCTTCCGGTAATCCCAACGACGCTGCCGTGGCCCCAGGCGAGAGATAAAAATGCAGCTTTCCGCCCAGCCGCACCCATTCCAGCAGCGCACGCCGCACCGCAGGCTTCACCTTCTGCCAGTCCGTGCTGCTGAGTAGGATAAAATCAAAACCGCTGAACCCCAGCCACGACTCCGGCAGATCCTCCGGCTCAAACTGGCTGCCAAACAGATCCGCACGGCCACCGTAATACCCACCGGCTGAGCGCAGCTTCGATTCCACCTCTTTGTTCAGCGCCACGATGCTGTATTCCGCCAGCCCGGCGCTGATGGCGACCGCTGGATAACCAGCGACGCGATTGTCATGATCATAGTGCTGCCGGTCCGCGAATCCCGTGCCCAACACCTCCACCCGCAACGCGTGACCACCGTTGCCATGACTGCGGTCGCCGTAGCCCACCGCCAGCGGCACCAGAAACAGCGCCGACTGCGTCGAACGAGCTGCGACATCGAGCGCGAAGCTGCTTTGATGCTGGTTCTGTGCCCGGTAGTTCTGCATCTGCGAGTGAAATGCAAAATCCCAACGCGCATTCCGCCCCGTGCCATTCGTCGCCACGACACGGATCGGCGCATAACCGGAGGTCGGCAGCGGATCAAACACACTGCGCACCTGCATCCGCGTGCCGGTGGCACGATCAAGCTCGTCATCCGCGATGTTTTTCTGTGCATGAGCCGTGGAGGCGGCCAGTAGCAGCGCGGCCAGCAAGAGACGCGAGGCAGTTGATGGTTGCGAGTTGATGGTTGATGGCCTGACTCTGAGAGCGCTCAGGCCATCAACCATCAACCAACCACCCTCAACCAAAGCCGCAAAGCTCATGCGGCCTCCTTCAGCGTGCGCGGTGTCGCGAGCTTTTGCACCGGCACCTCGGCCAGAATGGCCCGCACGATGCCCGCACTTGTTTTACCATCCATGCGGGCGGTGTAATCCAGCAGCACGCGATGATTGAGCACCGGCAGTGCCAGCGCCTGCACGTCTTCAAAACTCGCGTTCGGCCTGCCGTGCATCAAGGCACGGGCCTTGGACGCCGCCGCCAGGCTCAGCGCCGCGCGTGGACTCGCGCCGAAGCGCACGCCTTGTGACGCCTGCGACTGTCCCGGATGCGTAGCGTCCACAATGCGGGCGATGTAGTCTGCCACGATCTCAGGCAGAAAAATTCGCCGCGCCGTGGCCTGCATCTGCGCAAACGCCTCACGCGTGAGCATCGAAGCCACCTGCGGCTCCACGCCGAGCTCACGATGCGTCACGATCTTTGCCAGCGTCGCCGCCGAATTGCGTAACACCTCCAGCTTGAACAAAAAGCGGTCCACCTGCGCCTCCGGCAGCGGATAGGTGCCTTCGAGCTCGATGGGGTTCTGCGTCGCTAGCACAAAAAACGGCTCTGGCAGCGTGTGCGTCTGCCCCAGCACCGTCACGCGGCGCTCCTGCATCGCTTCGAGCAGCGCAGACTGAGTTTTGGGCGAGGCGCGGTTGATCTCATCCGCCAGCAGTAGGTTCGTGAAGATCGGCCCCGGCTGAAACACGAACTCACGTTTCCCATCCACCTCCTGCAGCACCGGATTGCCCGTGATGTCCCCCGGCAGCAAATCGGGCGTGAACTGCACCCGCCGCGTCGTGAGGCTCAGCGCCTTCGACAATCCTTTGACCAACTCCGTCTTGCCCAGGCCCGGCAAACCTTCGAGCAACACATGCCCGCGTGCGATCACGCCGCAGAGCATGAGGTCAATGAGTTCCTCCTGCCCAAACAGCACCTCGTTCAACGTTCGTCGCAAAGCCGCGACATGCTGCGAGGCCGACTGAATTTCCAAGTCCGATGCATAAGCGTCTGTCATCGACCTGACTAAAACAAGAACCGCTGCTCGAAGTCGAGATGAAAAAGGCAATTCATGAACATTTCACACACGCCCAGGAGGCGGATCATCCTGATCCCCGACCTGAGGGATCAGGATGATCCCTCTCCTTCACTTAAACACCCGCTTCAGCACCGCCTTCTCTTCCGGTGTCAGCGACTCACGCCACACCTGTTCCCCGCCCTGGCCGACATTCTGCACCGCACCGGCCGCCTGCGGGCCTTTGGCCGTCTTGTCCACCTCGTGCTTGCCGTCTTGCAGCGCCAGCATGCTGCCCACCTGCGCGCGTGACAGGTCCGTGTTGGACACCGCCTCGTTCTTGTTCGTGCCAAAATCATTTTCCTCATCGGAAAGCGTCAACGGTGCCGTGCCAGGCCCCCGAGTGATGCCGCCCTTACCCGCCCCTTCGCCCTGTTCTTTGAGCATGCCCAGCATCTCCGTCAGCTTGTCGTCCTCCCCTTCCCCATCACCGAGAAAGCCCGGGGTCTCGCAGAGGCCGTTGCAGGTGCCCGCCTGCTTTTTCATCGACTCACGCAGTTGTTTCATCTGCGCTTGAGACAGGCTTTTCATATTCTTCGGATCAATCCCCGCGAGTGCCTTCAGCATCTCAGGATCTAACTCCAGCGCGCCCGATTTCATGTCTGCCAGCGCTTGATCAAAATCCTTCAGCAATTGCTCCTTCGCGGCGGGGGAAAGCTGCTCCGCATCATTTTGCAGCGCGTTGAGGCTGCGCTCCGCCGTCGTCAAATTTTGTCCCAGACGTTGAATGTCACGCTGAAGCTGCTCCTTGAGCGTATCCCCCGCGTTCAGGCTCTCGTGGCTGAACCACTTCTCCGTCGGCTGGTCACGCAGCTCGGCGATCTTCTCCAATTGCTCGTCCTTTTCCTCCTCCGTGACGATCTGCTCCTCCTGCAGCTGCTCCAGCCAGTGTTCCATCTGCCCCCAAGCCTGCGGCTCTACCACCGGTGCCGCAGCTTCCGCATCCTGCGCGACTGGCAGCCACAAAGCCAGCGCCACCGAGCCAAAAAACGCCGCGAACGGCCCGCCCACCGTCTGCCAACGCCACCGCCAGCCATCATCCGCTTGCTCGGTAATCTCAGGCCACATCCCGCGCCCCACCAGCGCCGTGCTCAGCGCATTGTGCAGCCGCAGCTCCGACTCCAACCGCACCAGCGCCTGCTCAGACGAGATAAACTGCCGCCGAGCCATCCACCAGCCGACGATCAGCAGCGCTACCCAAACGCCCGCCGCCCACGACCATGCCTGTGTCGCATCCAACATCATGCCACGTGAACGCAGAACAAAAATCACCCCGAATCCCACTACGCCCGCCGCCACCAGCAGCGGCATCGACCGCGCTAGCCACCATCCGAGATTGACCTTGGCTCGTGTCCGGCCTGCCAGACGCCGCCATGCGATGGAAAGATGCGCTTGATCAGTCATACCCGGATTCATAATGGAACAGAATGCGGATGACGAGCACAATCCCTCCCACAAAAAAGTGAAGTGCTTCCAATAAGTTCGGAGTACCGCCTTAACGTGGCATGGCGTGGCATCACCTCATGATCATGTTTCCGGCTTCGTGCAGCTCTAATCCTCCTGAAGCTGGGGGCACAAACGAACGGGCCGGAGGCCTGAAACTTCCCTTTGCCATCCGGGAGGACTGAGGCTAAGCCTTGCGCCGTTCATGGGAAACCCAACCAACAGCTTTCAGATCATCCGAATTATCGGCGGACTCCTCGGTGCGTGACGCGGCCGGGGTAGTCCGTTTGATGTTTTGATCTGGCGAGCGTGCCCACTGGACAACCAGCACGCCCCACGCGTCCGCTCCCCCTCTCTGGCTTGTCCTGTTTCAATCTGATTCTTTTTTTACCATGACCCCAGTGACCATCTATGACACCACCCTGCGTGACGGCACGCAAGGCACCGGCATCTCCTTCAGCACGCACGATAAGATCCGCGTGGCTGAAAAGCTCGACGACTTCGGCGTCCACTACATCGAGGGCGGCTGGCCTGGCTCCAACCCCAAGGACGCGGCTTTCTTTGAAGAAGCCTCCAAGCGCAGCTGGAAAACCGCAAAGATCACCGCCTTCGGCATGACCCGCCGCGGCAAAATGAAGGTGGAAGACGATCCGCAGGTCAAAATGCTGCTCGATGCCGTGGGCAAGACTTGGGCGCTGCACGTCACCGAGGTCTTCCAGGTCACGCTGGAAGAAAACCTGGCGATGATCGCCGATACCGTGGCCTATTTGAAAAAACATGGCCGTGAAGTGCTCTACGATGCCGAGCACTTTTTCGACAGCTTCAAGGAAGACCCCGAATACTCGCTCAAAACCGTCAAAGCCGCACAGGATGCCGGTGCGGATCTGATCGTGCTGTGCGAGACAAACGGCGGCGCGTTGCCGGAGTTCGTTGAAGAGACGACACGCAAGGTCATCGCCCACCTCGGTCGTCCGGTCGGCATCCACACGCACAACGACGGCGGCGTCGGTGTCGCAAACGCACTGGCCGCCGTGCGCGCCGGAGCCAATCAGGTGCAAGGCACGATCAACGGCTACGGTGAGCGTGTGGGGAACTGCAACCTCACCACCATCATGCCCGCGCTCCAGCTGAAGATGGACATTCCACTCGGTCTCGATCTCACACGTCTGCGCGAGCTGGCGCAGTTCGTGAACGAGCTCGCCAACGTGCCGCACGACATCCGCGCGCCGTATGTCGGCCTCGCCGCGTTCACGCACAAAGGCGGTCTGCATGTGCATGCAGTGCAAAAACTCGCCCGCACCTACGAGCACGTCGATCCCGCGCTCGTCGGCAATCAGCGCATCATCAGCATCTCGGACATGTCCGGCCAGTCGAACGTGCTGGTGAAGGCCGAGGGCATGGGCTTCAAGTTTGCCAAAGGAGCACCGGAGGTGCAGGCCATCCTTTCCGAGGTAAAACGCCTCGAAAGTGAAGGCTGCGAATTCGAGGCCGCCGAGGCTTCGTTTGAAATGCTCATCCGCAAGCAGATGGGCCAGCACCAGCCGGTTTTCAATCTCATCGAATACCACTCCACTCACCGTTTCCACGGTGGCGAGCACGGCTTTGAGACCTGCGAAGCCACGGTGAAGATCGAAATCAATGGCGAGCGTGTTTACACCGCCGACGAAGGCGACGGCCCGGTGAACGCACTCGACAATGCGCTGCGCAAAGCCCTCCTGCCCTTCTTCCCGGCCCTGAAAAACATGCGCCTAGCCGATTACAAGGTACGCATCATCGACGGCGGCAGTGGCACGGCGGCCAAAACCCGCGTGCTCATCACCAGCACCGATGGCAACGCCACCTGGAGCACCGTCGGTGTGAGTTGCAACATCATCGACGCAAGCTGGCGCGCGCTGGTCGATGGCATTGAGTACTTCCTGTCTCGCAAGGCAGCTTAAACATCGTCTCAACAGGCTAAAAATGAGCCAGCACGGGCAGACATGTCCGCGCTACTTCAAACTCTTCAACCATGCCACGAGGTCGAGAAGCTCGGCCTCCGGCATGGTCTGATCGAGTCCCATGGGCATGAGGCTGGTGGTCAGTGTGGTGTCACCCGTGATTGTCTGATGCGCGATGTTTTTCTCCTGGCCGGCGATGTCGAGGACGAGCAGGCCTTCGGCGGTGTGGGATTTGATGACGCCCAGGGTTTGCTGGCCGTCGCTGGTTTCGATGATGTGGGCCTCGTAGTCACGGGCGAGGGTGTTCGAAGGGAAGAGAATGCTTTCGAGCAGGTCACGCTCGGTGCGGATGGCGCCGATGTGGGAGAGATCGGGACCGATGGCGCGGCCGGTGTCGCCGATCTTGTGGCAGGCGATGCAGGTGCCTTTGCCGGCTTTGAAATGCTGTTCCCCTTTCGCGGCGGAACCGCTGGCGATGACTTTGTCTGACAAGGGGCCGAGCTGGCGTTTTTTGGCCTCGGTGGCGGCCACGGCAGTGTTGTAGGCGGGCAGGAGGATCGTCTCAAAAATCTCCGGCGGCAGATCGGCGAGCGCCGTGCGGTACAAACTCTCCTGCTGGCTGGCGATGGCCGGATTCTTGGCGATCTCGCGGGCCAGCATCTTCACGATCTCGACATCTTTGTGACGCTTGAGCAGCGGCAGCAGAGTTTTGAGTTCGACGGGGCCGACGGTGGCCAATAACGAGGCAACTTGCGACATCTGCTCCTTTGCGATGGGAGCACTCGCCAGCATGCCCGCAGCCTGAATTTTGGCCGCAGAGGACGACGCGGCATCGGCGAGGACGTTTTTGACCATGTCGAAGGTCTCGCCGGAGAGTTTGATCGACTTCGCCGAGTCGAGCGCCTTGAGGCGGATGGAAAGTGGGCGCTTAGTGTCATTCGCGATGACTTGAAGAGCGGCATCGAAGTGCGGTGACTTCAGTTTTTTGATCGCATCGAGAACGAGCGGCGTGGGAGCTTCGGCGAGCTGTTTGTCGAGGAGCGGAAGCCAAGCATCGTTGCTCACGCCTGCATTTTGGGAGGCGAGGGTGTTGAGGCCTGCTGTCCGCGCCAAGGCGTTTTTATGTGCCAGGAGACGCGCCAAAGCGGCATCGGCATTTTGATGACCGATCAGTTTTGCTCCTGCCACCGTCAATGCGTTCAGCTCACCTTCCGAGATCGATGACTTCAAGGACCAACTCGCGATTTGCTTGCCAACGGTGTCGTCCGCATTGGCTTGAGTAAGGAGCATGTTGAGTGCGTTCGTTGCGGGCTCGTCGATGAGTTGAATAGCCGCACTCAAAAGCTGGCGATGTCCTTCCGTCCTCTCACTTTCGGCGATCTGGCTGGCCACACGAAGGTAGCAACGCAGCCCAGCGGCATAGCTGACGTCTTTCGGACTTAGATCGAGTCGTACTTTAATGGCTGCATAGACGGCTGAATGTTCCGTTGTGGAATCGAGTTTACCGCTGGCAAGAAGGCTGCTCAGAGCCTTTTTCTCGTCGTCGAGGATGCGACCTCGGATGGCAATGGCATCGCAGGCTCTTCTCACTTCAAATGGCGCATCAGACGACAATTGGAAGGCGACCGATTGATCTGAGGATTTGCCGAGTGACGCCGCGATTTCATGGGATTCCGGTGTCTTGTTCTGATGTTGCTTCGGCTTGATGCGATACACCGCGCCTAGCAGATCCGACTTCGCCATCAGGGAACTCGGGCAGCCGATGCGGAACCAGCCGCCGGTGTCGATGAGGAGGAGGGAACCGTCGCGCGGATCTTCCATCACGTCGGTGAGGTGGATGTCGGGGGTGTGGAGTTTGAGGAATTCGTTTTCGACGGCCTTGTAAGTGCTGCCGCTGGGCGTGAGCTCCATGCGGACGAGGCGCTGGGTGTTAAAGTGAGTCACCATGAAGTGCTCGGTTCGCTGTTTTCGGTTCGCTGTTGGATAGCTTTTCCAGAAGCAGCTGCCGCTGACGGCGACGTGGCCGAAGTTGTACATGACGGGCATGGTTTCGAGCGTGCGCGGGAGATGGGCGATGGCCTTGAGCTGGTCGCTGCGCTCGTAAACGCCACCGTAGAGCCAGTGGATGATCGTGTCGCCGCGTGGCTGGCTGTAGTAGAGGTTCTGCACGCCGACGATGTCGCCGCTGCGGGTGAAATCGACCTCGACGGGGTTGTCACCGCAACCGAGCGAGTGCCAGGCAACGTCGCTGCCATCGGGTTGGCAGCTCCAGATACCGCAGGCGAGCGAGGCATCGACGGGCGTGCCGTCTTTCTGCTTCACGTCGTGGCCTTTGCGACCGTGGCACCAATAGAGGCGGCCGTTGGGATGCAAAAACGGGCCGTGGATGTCGGCGGCGTTGCCGGTGTAGTCGAAGCCGCCGACGATCATCTCGCGCTGGTCGGCCACGCCGTCGCTATCAGTATCCGTGAGCTTCCAGATTCCGGGCGGTGAGCCGACATAGAGCGAGCCGTTCAGCCAGCAAGCACCTTGAGGAAAGGTCATCTTGTCGGCGAAGATGGTGCTCTTGTCGAAAGCGCCGTCCTTGTCGGTGTCTTCGAGCATGAGGATGCGGTTCGGCGGATTTTCTTCGAGCTGTTTTTTATTCCAATTCACGCCAGTGGCATCGCCCACGAAGAGGCGGCCCTTGTCATCAAGGCAGCCCATGATCGGATGCGTGACGAGCGGCGAAGCTGCGGCGACTTCGAGCGTGTAGCCGTCTTGAAGATCGTGTTTCGGCAACGCGAGCGTGGCTTTGCCCGTGATGACGACGGAGCGCTTGGCGCTGTCTGGAATGGTGTTGCCTTGGTCCGGCGGCAAATCGGCGGCGAGGACGGGAAGAGCGAGGAGGCAAAGAAGACGGCGCATGAAGCTCAGTACGTCCTCAACAGAGCGCATGTGTCACATGAGAGGCATGTGTCATGCCTGGGTTACAAACGACGCACTTCCTGGACTTCGAGGCCGATGAGCTTCCACTCGCCTTTGGCGGGAGTGATGGTGACGCGGGCGTCGTAGATGTTCACACGGGGATGGCTATGGCCCCAGTGACCGACGATGCCACGCGCCATCCAGTTGCAGTCGGCGCTGAAGCCTTCCCCCTTGGTGTTGGCCTCCACTTTGTCCACCGTGGCGGAGAATTCGGCGATGGTGACGCGGGTGCCCTCACGGCCTTCCAGCGTGAGCGCCTGGATGGTTTCGAGGTAAAGCTTGCGCAGCAGCTCGCCATCGACGCTGCGTTCGAGCACATCGTACACGTCGGATTCGACGCGGTGGTCGAAGGCGCGGTAAACGTTGCGCAGCAGAGGTGTGACGATGCTCTGAGCCTCATCGACCTGGGTGATCACAGGGCTGCCGGAACCAGTTTGGATGGGGATGACCAAAAGCTGACTCATCAGCATAGCGCCGAGCAGCCAGACCGCGAGATAGGGCATGCTGCCGCCGGGCAGGCGATAGTCTTTGACCTTGAGATAGGTGTAAAACACGAGGCCACCCAGCAGCCATGCGATGGCCCCAAACGGAACACGCACAGGTTCGGATGCCTCATACTGCGGCACGCGGGTGAGTGGAGCCGGGCGCGGCAGGCGGCCCTGATTGCGCCAGCGATGCGTTTTGACAGTGGCGTTGATCTCAGCCGTCTCGCTCTGCGTGCCGAAGACAGGAAGGCCTTTGATCACGGACACATACAACTGCGGTGTCGCCAGGGAGGCATCACCGCTGCTCATCGTGCACCAATTCACTGCGCGTGTGGCAGCTTTTTCGCTCAACTGCCGTTGTTGCTCGGCGGTGAGAGTGGCCGGCAGAATTGCGTCTGGAGAGAGCCATGAGAGCAGCGTGGCGGCATCAAACAGCACCTCGAAGCGCGTCTGATAGGGCTCCACATAAAGATATGCCTGCGCGAGAGGCTCCTTGATGATCAGAGCATTGCTCGTGGGCAGTGGTGGCGGCGCGGCCTGCGCTGAGGGAGGCGCTGGCGTGGCAGCAGGCTTCATTTCTGCTGCTGGCGGAAGCACAGGAGCAGGCGCAGGCTGGGACGAAAGCGAGGGCAGCGTCTGCAATGGCTGCAACGGGCCAATTTTGATCGTTTCGGCGGAATCTTGGGCGTTTGCGGCGGCCAGCAGGCAAGCAATGACGAAGGAATGCCGAAATCCGAATGTCGCAGGTCTGCCAGAACCATGGGGCGGGGCCGAGTCTTCGTGCTTCGTCATTCGGGATTCTTTCGTCATTCTGAATTCGTCATGCGTCATTTTGCTCACAGCGCCCACGGTTGGCGCCACTCTTTGGAGAGCAGCTTCGAAGCGGCGGCGTTGTCAGCGATGGCCTCGGTCTTCGGATCCCATTTCAAACCGGTGCTAGCGCTGCGAAGGGCGACATTGGCAAGATGAGCGATGCTGATGCTGCGGTGCGAGACCTCGATCGGCGTGGCGGTCGGTTGACCGTCGTAGATGCAGGAGAGGAAGTTGTCCGTGTGATCCTTGCTCTCGTAGAGGTGGATTTCGCTCTCTGTGGCCTTTTCGCGGAGGATTTCCGGGTTGCTGACCGTGATCTTGCCACGGTTCACATAGATCCACTTGCCTTCATCGCCCTCGAACATCACGCCGACGTGGTCAAAGGACTTCTTCGCATTCGGATTGGCGAGCGCAGCTTCGACTTCGGGCATGAGCTTGTGCTCGGGGCTGGCCACGTGCATGACCACGCCGCTTTCATACACGCACTCGAAGGAGAAGGCGGTGGCGGTGTTGTAGAGCGCGTCTTTGTTCAACGTGCCGGAGACATTGCGCAGCTCGACTGGGCCGCTGTGATCCATGCCCATGCCCCATTGGGCGATGTCGATGTGGTGCGCGCCGAAGTCGGTGATCATGCCGCCGGAGAAATTGAAATTGTGACGCCAATTCAGCGGCAGCAGGGCGGGACGGTAGTCCATGTGCTCCGCAGGCCCGAGCCACATTTCATAATCGAAGTCAGCAGGCACCGGCGCGGTGTTGATTTGATCTGCCATGCCGTTCCAGTTGGAATGACCGCCGGGCAGTCCGACGCGGACACGCTTCAGCTTGCCGATGCGACCATTGCGCACCTGCTCGCAGGCGAGGCGGAAATACACGTCACTGCGCTGCTGGCTGCCGGTTTGCCAGGTGATGCCCGCTTTGGCGACTTCATCGGCCATGAGGCGGCCTTCGGCGATGTTCAGCGCGAGCGGCTTCTGGCCGTAGATGTGCTTGCCTTTGCGGGCGGCATAGACGGCTATGTAGGCATGCCAATGGTCGGGCGTGGAGACCTGCACTGCATCCAGGTCTTCCTTCTCCATCATCTCACGGAAATCGGCGTAGCTGGCGCAGGCTTTGACCGTCTTGTTCGCGGCTTTCGAGTAGTGCTCGTCGATGATCTTCTTCCCAGCCTCACGGCCGCCAGTTTCCTTGCCATCGTAGCCGTAGTGGCCGTATTCCTTCATCGGATCGGCCACGGCGATGACCTGGCACTTGTCGTTGTTCAGAAAGGAAGGTGTCCAGTCGCCAGCGATCGTGCCCCAGCCGATGGCACCCACGGTGATGCGCTCCGAAGGGGCCGGGCGGCCGCCTTTGCCGAGCGCGGTGGCCGGAATGATGGTGGGAAAGCCCAGTGCGGCAGCGCTGGTGGTCAAGAAACGACGGCGTGAGAAGGAGGACGGGCTATCTTGCATGGTGTGTGGTGGTTATAGCGAGGCGTTCTCACGAGGCCAAGAAAGATTTCGTGATGAGGTTGCAGCAGAAGCCACGCTCAACACCTTTCGCGCCCATGTCCCGCATCCCGGAGGAAACCATCCAGCAAGTGATTGCCGCCACTGACATCGTGGCGCTGGTGGGGCGTTCCGTGAAGCTGCGGAAGGCAGGCACGAATTACCTTGGCCTGTGCCCGTTTCACAACGAGCGCACACCGTCCTTCAATGTGAGTCCATCACGCGGCACTTATCACTGCTTCGGCTGCGGAGCGGGGGGCACGGCGATCCGCTTTGTCATGGAGCATGACGGCATGTCGTTTATCGAGGCGGTGAAACGTCTCGCTGACGCGGCGGGCATCCGCATCGTCGAGGAAGTGTGGGACGCAAACGCCGAGGCGGAGGCAAAGCAGCGCGCGCTACTGCTGCGGGCGAATCGTGAGGCGGCGGAGTGGTTTCACCTGCTGCTGATGAAGCACCAGCTTGCCGCACCTGCCCGTGATTACCTCAAAGCACGCGGCATCAATGCGGAAATGGCCAAACGCTGGCAGATGGGCTACGCGCCAGAGGGCAAAGGATTGTACCGTGAGTGGGCGATTCAGCAGAAGCTCTCCGAGCAGGCACTGGTGGAGGCCGGCATCTTCAGCGTGGCGGATCAGGACGAAAACGGGCGTGGCGGCCGTGCTTACCCGCGTTGGCGGCATCGGCTGATGTTTCCCATCCGCAACGACAACGGCGACGTGATCGCCTTCAGCGGTCGTTTGCTCGAAAAGAAGGAAAACACCGGGAAGTACGTCAATTCACCCGAGACGCCAGTGTTTAGCAAAAGTCGCGTGCTCTTCGGTTTCGACAAATCGAAGCGTTTCATCGCGAAAGCCGATCAGGCGATCATCTGCGAGGGCCAAATCGACATGATCATGGTGTTCGAGGCCGGCCTGCAAAACGTCGTCGCAGGACAGGGCACCGCCTTCACCGAGCATCACGCGAAAATGCTCAAACGCGTCTGCAATGAGGTCATTCTCTGCTTCGACAGCGACAACGCGGGCCGCGAGGCCACGGAAAAAGCTTTCCGCATCCTCTCCCCGCAGGGCATCAGCGTCCGCGTTGCGGCGTTGCCGCAGGGCGAGGACCCGGATTCGCTCATCCGCAAAGAGGGCGCGGACGCGCTGCGCACCATCATCACAGGCGCGCCAGAATTTTTGGAGCATCAAATCCGCCATCTACGGGCCAGCGCGAAGTCCGAGAGCACCGTGGAGCGCGTGCGCATGGCCGAGCAGGTGGCCTCGGCCATCAGCATCTTCTCCGGCGTGGCCCAGCGCATCACGGCCGTGAACAAGGTGGCCAAACTGCTCGAAATCTCCGAGGAACAGCTCAACGCCATGGTGAAACGGGCCGCAAACGATCAAAAAAGTGGCGCATCACAGCAGCGCGGGCCGAATTCGACCGCGAACGTCGCAGATGAAGCAAAAAAGCTGCTCAACTCACAAAACAAGACTGCCGTACTGCTCTGCCAGATGGCCCTGAGCGATGCCGAGGTGCTGCACTGGCTGCGTGAAAGCAGCTGCGAAGACATGCTGCGCGAGGTGCCCGGCACCGAGCTACTCTCCCTGCTGGCCCGCAGCCGCTACAACCCGCTGGATGAAAACTCCCAGCCCGCTTTCATGGCTGGCCTAGACAGGCACCAGGAAGCGGCCTTCACCCAGTTGCAGGCACGCGCCCGACCGCCAGGCAGCCTGCACGAGGCGCGGCAGGCACTATACGCGCTGGAGATCGTGCGGCTGCAGAGCCTCATCCAGCGCGCGCAGTCCAAACTGCGCCAGCCGGGCCTCTCCGTGCCGCAACTGGAGCAGTTGCAGCAGGAGGTCGTGGAACTGACCGCGATGAGGAAAGAATGCCTTGACCGTGCCAAGGCCTCCCCAGATAGTCCAAATTCTTGAACGACGCTCACGGAACCCCCGAGGCATGTATGGCCGTCTCCAAAAGCTCCCATAACGGAAATCATCACGCACCCGCCGCCAGCCATGCAGAAAAACCTGCGGCAGAGCGGACCGATGACGCGGTCGTGAAGCGCGGCCGGGGCAGACCACGCATCCATCCGCCCAAGGAGAAGCCATCTGTAGAACTCGACACTTCCGGTCTCCCGCTGCGCCGCCGCCGTGGTCGTCCGCCAAAGGGCGGCTACCCCGGCAGCCTCGCGCAGATCACCAATATCACGCATGATGACATCCACTCCCCGGACGTGCAGGCGCGCCTGCGCACTCTCATCCGCACCGCCCGTGAGCACGATCATCTGACCTGGGATGACGTCAATGACGCCCTGCCTTCAGGCTTCGTGACCCCGGAACTCATGGACGCGCTCATCACCCGGCTGCGGGCGCAAATTTCCAAGCGCATCGAAAAGGCAGATCTCAGCCTACGCCAGTGCCTGCACACCATCGGCTTCATCGGCCAAGCCTATCTCCAGTATGCCGAGGCGCTGAACAGCGGTGTGGAGCGTTTTGACCGCATTGTCAGCGACCGCAAAGCGGACGAGCGCGAGATGTACTTCAAAAAGCTCAACCCGCTGCTCGACCAAGCGCGTGAAACACACGAGAAAACCGCAAAACTATTTGTCGCGCTATGCCTAGCCGGTCCCCGCAAGCGACAAGCCTGCCAGGAGGAATTCGAAGCCATCCGCCTCGCGTTTTTCCGCCAGTGCGAGAAATTTCACTTCAAATCCAAGCTGGCGGAGGATTTTGTCACGCTCCTGCGCCAGCGCCTGACCGATCTGGAGAACTTGGAGCGTCATGTGCGCGAACATCCGCGCCAAGAGTCGGCTAAGGACGCTGTGCGCGCCTTTGAGCATGAGTGCTGGATGACCGCTGCGGAATACCGCTCCTTAGTGACGGCGATGCTGAAACACGTCAGCGACTCCACCAAAGCGAAGACCGAGATGATCGAGGCGAACTTGCGCCTAGTCATCTCCATCGCCAAAAAATACACCAATCGCGGCCTGTCGTTCCTTGATCTGATCCAGGAGGGCAACATGGGCCTCATGCGCGCGGTAGAGAAGTTCGAGTACCAGCGCGGCTACAAATTCAGCACCTACGCCACTTGGTGGATTCGTCAGGCCATCACCCGCAGCATCGCCGATCAGGCGCGCACCATCCGCATCCCGGTCCACATGATCGAGACGATCAATAAGCTGATGCGCATCCACAAACAGCTCCTCCAGGAGATGGGACGCGATCCGACGCCGGAGGAGATCGCCGAGGAAATTCATCTGCCCGTGGACCGCGTGAACGCCGTGCTGCGCCTCTCTCAACAACCCGTCTCCATGCAGACCAAGGTCGGGGAGAGCGATGGCGACACCGAGTTCGGCGATTTCATCGAGGACAAAGAGGCCGGCAACCCCATGGAGCTGACCGCCATGCACCTGCTGCGCGACAAACTACGCGATGTGCTCGACACGCTCAATCCGCGCGAGCGCGAGGTGCTGGAGCAGCGCTTCGGACTCTCCGACGGCGCAGGCCGCACGCTGGAGGAAGTCGGCAAGCAGTTCCAGGTCACCCGCGAGCGCATCCGCCAGATTGAGGCCAAAGCACTGCGCAAACTGCGTCATCCGACGCGCATTCGAAAACTCGGCGGCTTCTTCGGCTCGAGCTAAAGTAGTCCGCACAGGACCCCATTGCTACCAGCACGCGCCCACGTCACGACGCCCGCTCACATCACGAAGGTAGAGGTAACCTTCCACGAGCTGAGATGAGACCTCGCCTTCGAGTTCGATCAAAACGCGCTCGTATTCACCCCCTGCAATGTCTTCCAGCACATCCAGACGCGCCAGACCGGCCGCATCCACGTCCCAAATTTCGCCTTGGATGGCCATGCCGTCTTCTGAACGAACCATGCCCGGATAGCCGCCGAGATCAAACAGGCGATACAGTGGCTGCGTCCGAGCTAAAGCCACAAAAGTCTGCGACTTGATCCATTCGTGGTTCTCACCGCCACATTTTAGAGTTCCATACACAAAAACGCGTGTCACGACAGTGCGTCCTCCCGTTCATTCAACCAGAGGCTCAGTGCGTAACGCTTCACCATCAGCTCTTGGGCCCGCTGAGCGATGGCTGGTGGCAGTTCTTCGACCAAAGTGATTTCTTTGGCGAGATTTCCCGACCAGCCGCGCCAAAAGTTTTGCGGCACCGTCACTTGCTGCACGCTGCCTTGATGCAACAGGCCCAGCTTCCCGCGCCGCTGGCCCGCACCCGCGATTTTCACTGATCCGCGCACCACATCGTGCAAAGCAGGTGCGACAAAGCAGAACGGGTTCTCGATCAGGTCTTCCGGCCCGGCGAGACGGCAACCTGCCATCCCGGCCGCGTTTAATCCATCTGCCAAGGCTGAGTGAATGAGCCGGTAGCTATCGAGCGGGCGCGTTTCCGCCCAGGCATGGCCTGCGGGCACGATCACGGAGTACGTCTCGTCATTCTCATGCAAAACGACTCCGCCCCCGGTCCAGCGGCGCATCACCGGCCAGCCGGGCAGCGTTTCGCCGAGTTTGGCAAGATTCTGCGCGTATCCGATCGTCACCGTGGGCTGGTCCCACTCATATACTCTCAGGACTGGCGCTTCAGCGCTCTCCAGCCAGGCTTGGTCCACAGCCATGTTCCAGGCTCCAGAGTGCGGCGTGCAGTCTAGGTGCAAAATCAGTCGGTCAAACAGGCTCATGGGAGATTTGCGCCCATGATGCGCAGCGTTTTTGAGGTTGCACCTGGGATGTCGAGTTCGTTGCACATGAGTAACCCCCAGAAATCATGACCACCAGCATTGTCGGATTCCAGCAGCAGGACGCGGATCAGCATCGGTGAGACGGCCTGGGGTCTGGTCGTCTTTGCCATCATGGTCGCGCTGGCCCTCGCACTCTACGTCCTGGCGCAGTTTGGGCAAAAGCTCGCCGCACAGCAGACTTTTTTGCTCCACCGGGTTTACGAGGACGCCGTCGTTCATGCGGTGGTGGTGTGCTAAGAGTCGTGGCTTCACAACGCATGAGCGCAGGCACCCTCATCCAAAAAAAGCGCTAGCGAACGAGGGCGTCCGCACTCCCATTCCAAGCATGCGTCTCCTCATCCCGCTCCTCCTCGCTTTCACAGTGCCCGCCCTGGCCCAGAAAACCAAGGCCACCATTCAACTAACCGATGCCGAGGTCACGACGAAGAACATCGTCTATAAAACCACGCCGCAAGGCGAGTTGAAACTCCACGTCTTTTCACCGGCAGGCGCAATCCAAATCGCGGCCCTGCGCCCCTGTGTCTTGTTCTTTTTCGGCGGCGGCTGGAAAAGCGGCTCTTACCTGCAATTCGTCCCGCAGGCCGAATACCTCGCTAGCCGAGGCATCATCGCCATCAGCGCCGATTACCGCATCGCGAACATTCACAAAACCACGCCCGACAAGGCTGTGGAGGATGCCAAAAGCGCCATCCGCTGGGTGCGTGGTCATTCGACTGAGCTCGGCATTGATCCCGACAAAGTCATCGCCGCCGGAGGTTCCGCGGGTGGGCATCTTGCGGCCTGTACCGCGCTCGTCAAAGCCTTCGACGCCGAATCCGATGGCAAAGCCATTTCCGCCAAGCCCAACGCCATGGTTCTGTTCAATCCAGCGATGAACATCGCCACGCTTTTCAAGCAACGTGCAACCGGCAACAGCCCGATGACGCTCGACACCGCCGAGGCCATCACTCCGAACAACTTTGTCAGCCAAGACACGCCGCCGGCCATCCTATTCTTCGGTACCGCCGATGGTCTCAAGGCCGGCGGGGATGCGTATGTGAAAAAAGCCACCGAACTCGGCCTGCGTGCTGAAATGTGGTCTGCCACTGATATGCCGCATGGCTTTTTCAACAAAGAACCCTGGATTCAAGTCACGGCGAAGAAGATGGACGAGTTTCTCATCTCGCTCGGTTACCTCGGCGGTGAACCGCTCATCAAGCTGCCGGAGGGTGCGCCTGAACTGAAGCGGGATAACTGAAGGCGAAAAAGCTGCCTGAGAAACGTTTCCTTCCGCGCATGCTCTCCGACTCCTCCCGCGCCGCCGATTTCCCCAGCCTCAAAGGCATCCACTACCTCAACACCGCTGCCGAAAGCATCCCGCCGCTGTGCGTGAATGAGGCAGTGGCCGAATACATGCAGCACAAGTCGCTCGGCATGCGCGGGCGCGATTTTCACTTCCCACGCGTCGAGGAATGCCGCGAGATCACCGCGAAGCATCTCGGACTCGCGACGGACGAGGTTTCCTTCTGCTCCTGCAGTTCCGAAGCCTACAACCTGCTCGCCAACGCCCTGCAACTCACGCCGCAGGATGAAGTCGTCGTCTCCGATCTCGACTTCCCCGCCGGTGCCACGCCCTGGCTCACCGCTCCAGTCGCTTCGCGTCCCGTTTCACATCTCTGGAAGAATCGCGCTGGCGCTTTGAGCCTCGACGATCTCGCCCCGTTGC
>JAJTDU010000029.1:0-10779 GCA_021298725.1 Verrucomicrobiaceae bacterium
TCCTGGCGGCGCTGGCGCAACCATTCGTTAAGGTCCGCCTGCTCGCTCCACCAGAGCAAACCCAGCGCGGCGGCAAAGCGGCACTCCAGCACGCGTTCCCGCTCCTGCAACGGCCCTTCCATGTGCTCCATGACCATGTGCTGGCGGGCAGCTTCAGCACGCAATGAGGTCGGGCTGGCGTCCTCCGTGCCGAACTGCATGCGAGAGACGGTGAATCCGGCGAGGCTGAGTGTGGCGGCGGCTTCCAGATCACGACGGCGTTGCCAGGCCTGATTCCACTCCTGCAGCGCCACTTTGAACTGCGGCCCCCAGTGCACGATCTCATCCCGCACACGCAAAATCTCCCGCTGGAGCTCTGCCCGTGCCGTGGAGGTCGATGGTGTGCTGCCCAGACCACACATGGCCCGCTCAGGATGCGCCAGCCCCCCGAAGTAACGGCGGATGACCAGCAGCGACTCTTCCTCAGGGCGATTTTGATGAATGACCTCCTCATCCGCCACCATGCGGTGCTCCTGCAGATTGAGTCCCAGATCGTGCTGATAGTAGAAGTAAGTGACCTGGCGTGAGAGATCGACAAACTGCCGCATCACGGCCGCCGCAGGCTGTGCCGGGGACAGATGCTCCACCAGTGCCGCTCCCTTTGGCGGCTTGGCGTCCCTCTGGTGTTCCGTGTCTGACTTGAGTCCAGCCTCGGCGCGTGCGGCATGGCGCTCGTTGGCCGTTTTGGCCACATGCCGGGCCATGAGGAGGGACAAATTCTCCGGCAGCCGATGCTGGAGAACACCCCGACGGATTTCCTGGCAGGCGGACTGCCATGCGTCTCCCAGCAGATCGAGTTTCCGCCACAGACGGGCGTTGGCTGCGCTGCCGATGACATTGGCCGCACATTTTCCCGCCATGCGCCGGATGATCCAAAGTGTGGCCGTGCTCACCAGGCGTGAGGCGATGGCAAACAGCGTGAAGGGAATCTTCGCCGTCCACATCCAGGCTCGCAGCACCTTGCGGGAGATCCTGTGGGTCTTCGATTCCTTGCGCGGTGCATCGTGCATGCGCAGCTCCCAGGGCTCACGCTCCATCACAGCGCGGAAGAACCACGCGTTCATCTCCCGCACCGCATGAATGAAGATCGTGCTCAATCCCCCGGCATTGTGGCTTAACTCATGGGCCAGCAGTCCGGCCAGTTCGCGAGCGGTGATGACCGAAATCACCGGCAGACCGAGGTGCAGCGTGGTTTGACCGGTCAAAATGCCCACCAGCCCACCAAACATCGAACTGCGCACCGAAATCGTCGTGTCCAGCCACACCTGCGTGGGCGGTGCTGCCCGCAGATGCCAACACAGCGTGTAGATGAGCTCAAAAAGCTGCGGCTGCGTGGCGGCGGTGATTTGCAGCGCCATCTTGGCCGTTTTCGGTCGGGGGCGCAGTGGGCGCAGCATGAAGACCCATGACACCCCCAGGAAGAGAAACTTCAGCAGCTCAGGTATCACCCGCCACTGCAACACACCCACCCGTGCCACCTGCCCGGTGATCTGATCGACCTGCCAGCACATCCAGCCGAATAAAGCCAGCACCAGCAGCACATACGAGAGCAGCAAAGCCAGCGAGAGCAGCGCCGTGACTGCCAACAACCCAAACTGCAACGGTCCCCGCCAAGGTGCGATGCGCACTGGCTTGGGGAGTTGCTGGGGCATGGGAGAGGCAGACATGCAGATTCGGGCCGCCGAAAAGACCGCTTAGCATGTATAATCAACCCCATTTAATATGGTAATTCTATATAATTTCCCCTTTTGCACGCACTCACGATTTCCACGGGGTAAATTTCGCTCCCCTTGTGCCGTTCCTCAGCCATGCATCACCCGGGCGCTCAGCCGCAATCCTGCCGCTACCCAGCCCGAGCCCCTTCCTCACCGGGCTGATGCCAACGCCGCAAGGCGTGAATTCCCTGCTCGATTCCAAACTCATGCCGCGATCTGAGGCCTCGAACACGCTGCGTGAATTTACCTCACGCGGTAAAGCCCTGCACCGGATGCCGTGGGTGCAGGCGACGAGAATCGCTGCCGGCATCTTGGAAACTCATGCCGAACTCGGGCTTGGGCGATTTCATTCGCTCAGTCGGCGAAGAGCCATATGCCGGAGCTTCTCGCAGCCATCCAGCAGCTTCTGGCGCAGGCCTGCTGCCTTGGCGGCCAATTCGCGCTGCTCACGCTCGTATTGGACGCGACCTTCAGCGGTTTCGATTTTCACGGGTTCGCAGCCCAGGGTGCTCAGATCATAGGGGCTGGCCCGCATGTCGAGATCCCGGCCTTCGAGAGCTAGGAGGAAACATTCGCCAATGAGGTCGGAACCTGTCCAGGGCCAGAGTTTGGAGGACCATTTGTAGAGGTCCATGTTGGCATGCAGGCAGGCGGATTGTTCCAGATCCGGACGGGAGTCGAGCGTGGGCTGAAGGACATTCAGCGGACGCGCTTCGGGCGTGAAAAAGCGAAAAGCGTCGTAGTGAGAGCAGCAGACGGGCTGGGATCCGACGAAGGCGGCCAACTCCGCAGGCGAGAGGCGCAGCTCGTAACCCTGATGCCTCACCTGCTCGGCTGACTGTCGATAGACCATGGCCCACTCATGAAGACCGTAGCAACTGAAGCGCCCTGCCCTGCCGAGGATGCGGGCGCAGAGCATCGCAGCCCAGGTGGCGAATTCGCGTTCGCGGGTTGTAAAACGGTGCTCATTGAGACGCAGTAGGCCTCGTTCATGGATAAAGCGGTCGGTTTGCCACCAGGAGCGGCTTTCGAGATCAGTGGCACTGACTTCAAGGCTCACGCCATGCGGCGGCACCCACTGTTTGAGCTTGGCAGGCGCGAAGCTGTAGTAGGTGAAGAGAAAATCATGCACCGGATGCTTGGCTCCACGGCTGCGGCGGTCCACAAAGGCATCGGCATGGGCAGATACCCGCTGGTGATGCGCCTCGGCGAGAGACAGCCACTTCGCACGGCTCCAAATGACTTCGCTCATGGCACCAATAGCGTCGCCAGACCGAGAAAGGTGCCCATGCTGATCACATCCGTGGCGGTGGTGAGTAAGATGCTGGAGGCGGTGGCCGGATCAGCCCCGAACTTGCGCAGCGTGAGCGGGATCAAGGCACCGCAGAGTCCGCTGACGACGCAACTGAACACCATCGACAACCAAACCACACAGGCGAGCGCCACAGCACCCGGATTGTCGGTCATGCGGGCATAGAGATACATGCCCAAACCTGCGGAGAGGCCGACGAACATGCCGTTGAGCAGCCCAAGCAGTCCCTCCTTGATGACAAGCCTGCGCTCGTCACCGGACTTCAAATCTCCCAGCGTCATGCCCCGCAGGGCCACAGCAAGGGCCTGGCAGCCAGTGTTGCCGGATTGACCGGCCAAAACGGGCAGAAAGATGGTCAAGATCACGAGACGGTCGAGCGTGCCCTGAAACGTGCCGACCACCGCAGCAGCGAGGAAACAGGTGGCTAGGTTGATTTGCAGCCATGGGTGCCTGAAGCGCAGGCTGCGCATGAGCGGCGTGGAAAGACGCTCCTCTTTCTCCACCCCGACCATCGACCCGACCTGGGCGCTGATTTCGATGGCACGCGCCTCGAACAGCGTCTGCCCGCGCACCAGGCCGAGGAGACGACCTTCCGCATCGCAGACTGGGTAAACCGGGTAATGCTGACCCACTGCGGCCTTCATCGCATCTGGCAGCGGCATGTCGGGCCGCAGGGTGAAGACACTCGTGTACATCACCTCTTTCAGTGTCCGGCGCGGTTCGGCCAGCATCAGGTCGCGCATGACGAGCACGCCGAGGAGCTTGCCCGCCTCCTCCGTGACGTAGCCGTAGGTGATGAAGGCAGTGCGGGAGAGCTTGCGGATTTCCTCAATGGCCGCGCCCACGGTCAGAGTGGGGCGGAACACCGCTACCGGAGGCTCCATGAGCCAGCCGACGCTGTCCTCAGGATATTCACGGTTGGCACGCCACTGGCGGGCTTTTTCGAGAGGAACGAAGTGCAGCGCGGCGGTGCGTATCTCCTCCCCCATCTCCTCCATGACCTGCTGGGCGACCATGGGGTTCAACTGCTGGAGCACTTCAGCCGCGTCCTCGCCCGATGCTTTTTCGAGGAGGTCAGCGGCATCATGCGCACCGCTTTTTGAAACGGCAGCCAGCAGGGTATCGGCAGAGGAATTCATGACGGGTCCGAAAGCGTAAACGACAGCCGCGCGATTGTCATCGCCCGGGCGTAAAAAAACCTCGCGCACAGCAGCCGAAGCACACACATTTGACCCATGGCCCTGCATGATCGTGACTACATGCGCGAAACGACCTCCGACCCGGAACGGCGGCGCTTCAACGCGTTTCAGATCCTTTTTGGGATCAATGTCGCGGTGTTTGTGATGCAGTTCGTGTTTGAAACTGGCTGGCTGCGGCATCCGCTGACGGACGAACTTCTGATGCCGCTGGGCGGGGTGAGTGCGCATGAGCTGGGGCGTGGCAATGTTTGGACGCTCTTCACCTACATGTTTGTGCATGGCAGCGTGGGGCATTTTGTGCTGAACATGATGATGCTCTGGTTCGCCGGACGCGGTGTGCAGCAGTTCTTTGGCAGCCTGCATTTCACGCTGATCTACCTTGGCGCGGGCATCCTCGGCGCGTCGGCTGAGATGGTGGTCAACGGCTGGGCTCACGGCGACACAATCACGCCGCTCATTGGTGCCTCGGCTTCTGTGTTCGGGCTGCTGCGTCATGCAGCTCGTACTGGGTGTGGCGTGCGCAGTATTTGATTTCATGCCGGAGGGGCTGCAAATCGCCTACTTCGCGCATCTCGGTGGTGCGGCAGCGGGATGGTTTTACGCCCGCAGCCTTGGCTACGGAGCGCGTCCGCTGACCTACGCCAACCAGTGGCGGCCAGCGCCGCCCCAACGCATGCCGGAGATGGCGCGGAAACGTGCACGCGCTGCGATTGATCTGGAAGACGAACCCGTGCTCCCGGCCAAAAGCAACCGGCACGCCGATCCCATCGAATCTCTGATGGAAGAGGTCATCAATCCGCTGCTCGACAAGATCAGCCTCCACGGCAAAGACAGCCTGACTGAGGACGAAAAACTGGCGCTGGAACGTGCCAGCCGCGAAGTACACCGCCACCGGCAGGGCTGACCATGCTGTCCTCACGCTCCGCACGACTCGCCGCCTGCCTGCTGCTGGCCTTGCTGCTCGGCTGGGTGGTGCGGGCGCAGCGGAAACAAAGCGCGCCCCTCACCGCTCCAGTCACGACACCAGTTCCAGCCTCCCCGCTGGAAGAACCAACGAAAAACACCTTCCCGGATGAGTGACGGCGGTTGATGGTTGAGCGTTGCTGGTTGATAGCCTGAAACGCGAAATCCTTGCTCGTGAAAACGACCATCTGAGTCTCGGCGTCCATCCACCATCAACCACTCACCATCAACCAAGGCTCATGTCCATCGCCACTCGCAAAGGAGACCAAGGCCAGACCGACCTGCTGTTCGGCTGCCGTCTCGCCAAATCCCATCCTCGTGTCCATGCGCTCGGCGCGGTGGATGAACTGAACGCCGCGCTCGGCCCGCTGCGCATCGCCGCATTGCGTGAGGAGACACGCACCATCGTGGCGCAGACACAGCGCTGGTTGATCGATCTCATGGGAGAACTGGCCACGCCGCCTGGACAGGAAGCTCGCTACGCCGAAACGCATCCGCAGCGCATCTCGATGAAAAACGTGGAATGGCTCGATGAATGGGTGGCCAAGCTCGAAGCCGGCGGTGCCTTGAAGTTTCAAGGCTGGGCGTTGCCGGGTGAGGCGGGCGTGATGTCCGGTGCGTATGCCGACCTCGCCCGCGTGGCCTGCCGTCGTGCGGAGCGCAGCGTGATCGACCTGCTGGACACGCCGGATGAAGTTCCAAATGCCGAGGTCATGCGTTTTCTCAACCGTTTGTCTGATGTGCTGTGGCTGCTGGCACGCTGGGAGGAGCAGGCCACGGCCACACAGCCTTAAAACAATCCTCCGGGAAAAATAGCAATCCACACACCTCAGACCATGCTCATTGATTGCCACAATCACCTCGGCGCTGACTTGTTGTTTTATCTCCACGGCGATTTCCCCTACGCACAGCAGCTGGTCGGCATGACGCAGGAAGGCGGCGCTATGGGCATCACGCACTGGGTCGCCTTCCCGTTCGTCAGCTACGCGGCCATGGATGTGACGAAGTTCCGCAGCGGCGGCATCGCATTTGATTCAGGCGGTCTGGAAACGGTGCCTTACGCCTTTGAAAACCGCCGCCTGCTCGAAGAATGCCAGAAACTCTTCCCCGAGGAGGGAAAACGCATCCTACCCTTCGTCATCGTCGATCCCATGCGCCACACCGACGCGCAGGCCGCCGAGCTGGTAAAGCTGCGCTCGCAATACCGCTTCCACGGCATCAAAATTCAAAGCACCATCATTCAGAGCGACATCAAACGCCTCGCACATGAAGGCAAAGTCTTCATCGACCTCGCCCGCGAGTGGAACGTGCCCTTCCTGATCCACAGCAGCGTCGCCAAGGACGACCTCTGGGCGCAGGCGCATGACATCCTCGACCTTGCCGAGGCCAATCCTGACGTGCGCTTCTGCGCGGCCCATTCTTGCCGCTACGACAAGGAATGCCTCGATCGCGTAAACGCACTGCCAAACGCCTGGTTCGACAATTCCGCCCACTGCATCCACTGCGTCGGCGCGGTGGACGATCTGCCCTACATCGCGCCCAAAAATCGCCGTTTTGACTCCGACTACAGCGATCCAGGCCGCGTCATCGCCGATCTGGCCGCCGCTTATCCGAACAAGTTCATGTGGGGCAGCGACTCGCCCTTCTACAGCTATGCGGCAGAGATCAGCGGCAAGGTGGTGAAGCTCATCAGCACCTACGAGCGCGAAGTCACCGCACTGAAAGCCGCCGGGGACGAGGTCGTCCGCCGCATCGCCTGCACCAACACCCTGAAATATCTCCAATTACCCGATGAAAGCATTCTCTCTTGAAAGCCACGCCGCCCTCGTCACCGGCTCCTCCCAAGGCATCGGCCTGGCCATGGGCAAAGCTCTGCAGGAGGCTGGAGCCAAAGTCGTGTTTCACGGTCTTCCTGATGCCGTGGAAGGACTCACCTCTTATGTGAAAGCCGATTTGATGGAGACGGAGGGACCGCAGAAGCTCGTGGAGGCCGCGTTCGCCCTGGAACCCGGCCTCGACACCTTGATCTGCAACGCGGGCAGCTTTTTTGACCTGCCGCTGCTGGAGATGACCCGAGAGCGCTGGGACAAAACCATGCAGCTCAACCTAACCGCGGCCTTTTTCACCGCGCAGGCCTTTGCCAAGCGGCTAGTGGCCGAAAAACGCGGCGGCAGCATCGTCCTCACGTCTTCAACCAACGGATTCCAAGCAGAAGCAGACTCATGTGCGTATGATGCGAGCAAGGGCGCCCTGGTGATGCTGACGAAATCGCTCGCCATCGCGCTGGCGGATCATGGCATTCGCGTGAACGGCGTGGCCCCTGGCCTCATCAAGACACCGCTGACATCGACCTTGATGGAGTCCCGCGACCGCTCCTTGCTCGATCACTACGAGAAGAAAATCCTGCTGCGTCGTGTGGGCACTCCGCAGGATGTGGCAGGCGCGACGGTGTTTCTGTGCTCGCCAGCCGCCAGCTACATCACGGGCGAGATCATCGTGATTGATGGCGGCCTCACGACGGGCCAGATCGGTCGGCTGTGATCATTTCGCCGTGTAGCCACCATCCACCGGCAGGTTCACGCCCGTGATGTATTTGGAGGCATCACTGAGAAGGAAAATGACCGAACCACCGAGGTCGGAATCATCCGCCATGCGGCCGAGCATGGTATGCTCGCAATAACGGCTCAAGAAAGGCTCAGGCTGATGGTTGAAGAAGCCACCGGGAGCGAGGTTGTTCACGCGGACGTTCTTCGGGCCGTAAAGTGCGGCGTAAAAGCGGGTGAGATTTTCCATGCCGCCTTTGTGGAAGAAGTAGTCGGGCGGCATGTCGCCCATGTTCGTGCCGGTGTAGAGCTCGTAGCTGGGACCGATCATGCCTTGGATGCTGCCAATGTTCACGATGCTACCCCGCCCTGCCTCGGCCATCGTTTGGCCAAAGTGACGATGCATCAGCATCACACCCGTGGCATTCACCCGCATCGATTCGGCAAACTGCTCCACGGCACCATTCGCGCCTTTCATCGGGCGCAACACCGCGTTGTTCACGAGCCCATGAAGCGGACCAAACTTCGCCGTCACGCGTTCATGCAAGTCAATCACGGATGCTTCATCTCCTTGATCCAGCGGCTCGGCAAAGACCTCGTGGCCCTTCGCGGTTTCTTCATCAGCGACGACTTGGAGCTTCGTCACATCACGAGCCGCGAGAATCAGCGTGGCACCAGTCTGAGCCAGCATCGCAGCTAGACCACGTCCGTAAAGACCAGCGCCACCCGTGAGCAGGATGGTTTTGTTTTGGAGAGAAAAGAGAGCAGAAGACATGGCAGAATCAGGTAAACCACTCACGAGAGGAACCTCTTGCAAAACCTCTGCGTTCCTCAGTTCCCCAACCGTTCATCGACGGCGTCTTCCAAAGCTCCCACGAATGCGGAGGCAGTTACGCCTTTGCGGAGGTGCGGCGATCGTCTCGGAAGAAGTTCTCCATGCGCTGCCGCAGATCGGCGTAGAAGTTGCGGGACATTTCTTCGAGCGCGTCGGCTGTGTGACTCACGCCACTGGTGGCGGCCAGCTCGCGGGCTGCACGATTTTTCTCCTCAAATTCACGTTCAAGGTCCATCAGATACACCAAAAACTCCTTCGCCGAACGAGCGCCGTCCACGCTTGTAATCAGACCGCGTTCGAGGCTCTTGTTGCGAGTGAAATTCAGCAGCTTGCTCTCACCCAGCTCCTTCATCTGGCGGCTGAAACCTTCGAGGAATGCTTTTCTCTCTCCTTCAAAGCTAAGTTCCTCGCGGTCCAACAGCGTGTCATACGGGCCAGGTTTGGAGAAGAACTTCACCACGAGCGGAATCGTGTCCACCAGCATGAAGAGCATCGTCAGCACCAGATAAGCCACGAGCGCGAAGGTGCCACCCTGCGCACCTTTCTCAAACAGCTCATGGAGCGCGAGCGTCTGGGTAAGGATGTCGCGGCGCGGCTCGGCGCGGATTCCGGCGATGCGAGCGTCCTCATCTTTGACCAATTGGCCGATCTCGGCATGCAGGTTTTGAAGCTGAAGTAGCAGCGCGTCGATCTGCGTCTTCAACGTTTCGCGAATGGCGTTCTGCTGGCCCACAAACGCATCCGCCTGCTCCGTTTGCACCTTCTGCTTCAGCGCGGCTACGCGCACCTGCTCGGCCTTGATCAGCTCGGCTTCCTCAGCGGCCTTGGCATCGAGTGCGGCGTTCACACCGTCCTCTGCGGCTTTGATTTCGGCCACCAGGGCCACGCGATTCTTCGTCATCGTGTCCAGCACTCCACTGAGGCGGGCGGACTCGGCACGCCGCCAAGTAAGCTGGTCTTCTTGGATGCTTTTGGCACGCGGCCCCAGCCCGATGATGCCGCTACGTTGCCCGTTCACCTCGCGTTCGAACTCGGTCTGCCATTGATTGAGTTCCTCGGCGATTTTTTGATAATCGACGCTCAGCTTGGCCATTTCCTTGTCGAGCGTTTCAAGCCGTGTTTTGCCGGGAGCCACCGCATCGCCAATTTTCGCCTCACGCTCGGCTTTGACCTTCTTTTCGTCATCGGAGAGCGGCTTTTCGAGCGGCTTGCCATTTTCATCCAGGAATTTGGCAGAGAAGGTGGCGGTCCAATTTTCGCGCTGTTTGGCGATCTCGGCTTCCAACGGCACGATGCGCGCTTCCACGGCGACTTTCTGCTGCTTGGACGTTTCACGCGCCGCTTCGATCTCGCCCTGACGGTGTTTCTCGACGACGGAGCTGATGGTGTCTTTGAACAGCAGCAGCGTCAGCGGATGAGAGATGGTGATCCCCATCAGCGCGGCCACTACCATGCGCAGTCCGAATTGTGCCGCCTTGCGGAAGAAGCTCTGGTAAGCGCGATAAGTCGCCAACAAGGCGCGATCCACAGTAAGAATGATGAAGGCCCACACGAGTGAGACAGGGGCGATGACCCAAACATTGTCTGTGAGCGTGGAGAGCGCGTAGGCGCAGGCGATGATGGCGAAGGTCGAGGGCACGAGCACCGTGGCGCCAAAAGCCACATATTTGCGCCGCTCCCAGGCCGGGCAGGCATCCAGGTTGTCAGATGAGGCTGCGGAGAGCCAGAAGAAGACGCGTTCGATGCGTTGCAGGAAGTTCATGAGCGTTAGGGGCGGCCGGTTTCGAGTGTGCGGGCGGGACTGCGGTTGTCAATCCGCGCCGCCGGATTATTGAGGCTCTGTGACGCCTGAACTCGACGACGCATTCATCTGTGATTCCGTGCCTGCGGAACTCATGGACAGGCTGTGGTCGGCTGGCTGGAGGCATTTTGGCCGATATTTCTTTCGATATAGCTCCCAACCTGACGAACACGGAGCCACGCAGTCCATCACCCCATTGCGCATCGACCTTGCGTCCTGTTCCTTCACCAAAAGCCAGCGCCGTGTGCTGTCCAGGAACACGGACCTGCGACACGATATTGTACCAGCCGCACTGGATGACGGTCTGCGGGAGATGTTTCACCGCCACAAGCAGCGCTTCATCCACAACGTCCCAGACGCACTCGAAAACTT
>JAJTDU010000029.1:10800-25528 GCA_021298725.1 Verrucomicrobiaceae bacterium
CATCGCCGCCAGTTTCTTCGATCTGGGCCAAAACGCCGCGTCCAGCGTGTATGGCCTCTTTGAGCCGGAGTTCACCAAACGCAGCCTCGGCACCTTCACGATGCTTCTTGAAATCCAGCACTGCCGCGAGTCTGGCCTGCGCTGGCTTTATCCCGGCTACGCCACGCATGAACCCAGCGCTTACGACTATAAAAAGCAGTTTCGCGGCACTGCATGGCTCGACTGGAGCACCGGTGAGTGGTCTCCGACGGCCTAGACTGGAAAAAACGATCTTCCCTCTGTCGGCCACAGCCGTAACCCAAGGTCCATTTCCTTTCCTTACCAAGCTCTATGCCGACTCATGAATCTCCCGTTGATGTGCTGATCATTGGCACAGGTGTCTCAGGCCTCATCGCAGCGCGTGAGCTTCAGAGCGCTTGTCGCAGCGTGCTTTTGCTGGATAAAGGACGCGGCCTCGGCGGCAGACTTGCCAGTCGTCGTATGGGTGCGGCCACGTTTGATCATGGAGCACAATTCATCACCAGCCGGGATGTCCGTTTTGAAAAAATCCTCAACCAAGGCGCGGAAGCTGGAATGATGACCGAATGGTGTCGAGGCTTTTCCGCTGAAGCTGACGGGCATACGCGCTGGCGTGGTCAGCCAACCATGACGGCCGTCGCCAAGTATCTGGCGCAGGGCCTGGAAATACGGATGGAGAAGCAAGTCGTGGCGCTCAGACGTGCCGGTGGCCGCTACTCGGTCGAGACGAACACCGGAGAGTTTTACTCAGCAGCGGCAGTGCTACTCACACCGCCGGTGCCACAATCTCTCGCGCTGCTGGCGGCGGGCGAAATCGAACTTGAGCCTGCGATGCGGACACGACTTGAAGGCATTCAATACGAACGCTGCCTCGCAGTGATGGCCGTGCTGCAAGGCCCATCATTGATTCCGCCTCCAGGAGGACTTGTGCCGACCAGCGGCCCCGTCTCATGGATGGCCGACAATCAGCTCAAAGGCATCTCCGCAGAACCTGCGGTCACGATTCATGCCAATCATGAGTTCAGTCTCGCGCACTGGGATGAGGATCGCATGGAAAGCGGGCGATTGCTTCTGAACGCCGCCCAACCATGGCTGGGTGCCGAGGTGCTCAGCTATCAAGTGCACGGCTGGCGCTACAGCAAGCCCCTTCAAGTCGATGCTGAACCCTGCGCCCTTTTGCAGACATCGCCACCTCTCGTGATAGCCGGAGACGCCTTTGCAGGGCCCCGAGTCGAGGGCGCCGCTCTCTCAGGAATGGCCGCATCTGAGATGCTGCTGTCCCATCTGTCTCAGTCGTGAGTTCAGCGCCTAAGCGCCGCGCTTTTTAACATCTGCCATCATCGCTGGATCAGCCGCAGCCTCTCTGATCGCCGTTTTGACAAGTTTCTTGGAACTTCGTCCACGTGACAGACGGCGTGCGTAAATGCTGTGTCGATTCTTGCCTGCCCACCTTTCCCTCATGAAACAAACGCCTCTGCTGCTCAGCTTCGTGATGGGTCTGCTCAGTTCCTGCGCTTCGACGCAGATCTGCACCCGAGCCATCACCACCTCCGAACCTGAAGCACGGGCGCTCGTCACGGCCTCACAAAAAGCTCATGGAAGCGCCGCCTTTGAGCGAATCAGGGATCTCAGCGTTCGCTACGAAGGCAAGTGGGCAGCCATCGGACCACGCTTTCAGCCCGTGCTGGTGGATTCAAAGTTCCGTGGGGCATCCGAGGAGAGGATCATCCTCTCCCCCAGAATCATGGCACAATCACACACGGGACCTGGAGGCCTGAAGAAGGTGCTGCGTGAGCCAGGTCAAATCGCCATCGCCTACAATGGCACCGTCTCACAAGAGGCCGAGTCCAAGCAGGCCGCGGCGCTCGTGGCGGATGCCTATGCACTGTTTTTGCTTGGCCCATTCTACTTTCAGCAAACAGGAACGGTCTTCGCCATGAATGGTGAGTCCCTCGTGGATGAAGCTCTCTGCGATGAGGTGCTCGCCGTTCTACGTCCCGGCATTGGCATGGCAAAAGAGGATCGCGTCATCCTCCACATCGACCGCCATAGCAAACTGCTGCGACGAGTGCGCCTGACACTCAACGGACTGGACAGCACCCGTGGAGCCGAGGTGGATGTGACCTTCCGTGATTTCAAAAGCATCGACGGCGTCCTCTGGCCGACCGACTACGATGAGCGAATCCGCAGCCCCTTCAAACTCCATGCTCACCATTGGAATTTGCGCGGCCTGGAAAGCAATCGTGGTCTGAACGCTCGTGATTTAAAACTTGATCGATGGACTAGCACAGCCGCTAAACCGAGCGCAGCACTCTCTCATTGATGTTATGGAAAAGACTCAGGACTCACTCACAGGCTTAGCGTTGGGCGGCTTCATTGGAGATGCCCTCGCCATGCCGGTGCATTGGTATTACGACCGCTCAGCGCTGCGCCAGGACTATGGCGTCATCCGAGACTACACGGCCCCGAAGTCTCCGCATCCCGGCAGCATTCTGTGGCGGTCTGAATACACCGCGCTCAATGAGCGCGGGGACATTCTGCATGATCAGGCACGCTACTGGGGACAGCGCGGCATCCACTATCACCAATTTCTGCGGGCGGGTGAAAACACGCTGAACCTCCAGCTCGCCAAGGTGCTGATGGATTCCTTAATCGCCTGCGGCAGCTACGATGCGGATGACTATCTCACGCGCTACATCGACTTCATGCTCACGGCTGGGAAGCATCGGGACACCTACGTCGAGGAGTGTCATCGCAAGTTCTTCACCGCTTATGCGCGTGGCACCGCGCCGAGAAAATGTGCTGGCACGGACATCCACATCGGCGGACTGGCTCACGTCGGCGTGCTCTGCACCTATTTTCAGGGAGACCTCAGCGCCACCCGGGAAGCCGTCCGCGAACACATCAGTCTCACCCATCGCTCTCCGGAAGTGTTCGCAGCGGCAGACGCCATGGTCAGGATGGTTGGTGACCTACTCAAAGGCTTACCCCTGCGTGAATCCATCCTCGCCCATGGCAGCGACTGGTTCTCTCAGCGTAAAGCTCGTGACTGGTCCGCAGAACCCGATGAAGTCGTGATCGGTAGGCGCGTCAGCCCCGCCTGCTACATTGCTGAAGCCTTCCCCGCATCCTTGTATCTGGCATGGAAATATGCCGACGACTTTGAAGGCGGCGTCACGGCGAATGCGAATGTCGGCGGTGACAACTGCCATCGTGGAGCCGTGATCGGTGCCTTGATTGGCGGCGCTGTAGGCGTTTCAAAAACTCCGCCAAGGTATGTCAATGACCTCGATGACTCCCCTCGCCTCAGAACTCAGATCGAAACCATCGTCACTCGTCCATGAAGACCCATCTTAGCAGCGAACAAGCCTCCTTCATCGTGCGACTCGCCTGGGAGGACCGCACGAGCTTTGAAGAGATCCGAGAGCGCACAGGCTTGGTAGAAAGCCAAGTCATCGACCTCATGCGCCGTGAACTCAAACCCTCCAGCTTTCGCTGCTGGCGGAAGCGCGTCAGCGGACGAGTCACCAAACACCGCAAGCTGCTGGAGTTAAGGCTCAAAGGCTGACCGCAGCACAGGCTAGGCACCTGTTTTCGCTGCATTTAGCAGAACGTGACGCCCCAAACGCTTCATGGCGGACGTATCGTTTACAACCCATGCTTCACCGGCACCCAGGTGATTCAAAGTCTTCATCTTGAAAACCGTCCTCATCCTTTTCTCCGCCCTTTCCTTCCTCGGTTATGGATCAGCATGTTTCTTTTCGAGCCGCATGAAACAGGAGTTTCTTCGCTACCGTCTCGCCTCGCAGCGCATGATCGTGGGTGCCTTGCAGTGGTTCGCTGGGGTCGGCCTGCTGGCGGGCATGAGTCAGCCCTGGATGGGGCAGGCAGCAGCCGGCGGACTGGCGCTGATGATGCTGATTGCCGTCATCGTCCGCATCCAGATCAGAGACAGCCTGCTGCAAACGATCCCGGCGCTGTTTTATCTGGCGCTCAACGCCTATCTCTGCCTCGCGGGATTCTGACCCGCACGCTGCCTAGAGCAGCGCTATGGCGGCGCACATCGCCAGCACCGCCAGAGAAGGCACAGCCTTGCTGATCGGATCTTTTACTTTGAGGTGCATGACGAAGGCCCCCAGCATGAGAGCTCCCATGCCAAGCGCCGCAGGTTGCGCCAAACTGGGCATCCAAAACGAGGCCAGGAGCGCCAGTGCGAGGCCGACTTTGAGAACGCCGACGAGGAAGAAAATCGAGAAAGACAGGCCATAAACAGCAAACTCCTCGCGCAGGGTTTTCGCCTCCTTGCCACGATAAGCAGTCGATTTGTTACGACGTAGAAGCCAGACATTGAGAATGCCGAGCGCCACGGTGAGTTTCAGAGCAATGAGGAGGTAGTCCATGGTGATGAGGCAAATGATTCGACTTCGGTGGAATCAATAGGAGACGAGAATGCTTCACGTCGCATGGAACTGCAAGCAAATCCAAGGCCATCGGCCATGCCCATGACCTTCTCATCCGGCTTGTTAATAGTGGGGCATGTGGGGGCAACCCTCAGGACGCTGATTGGGGGATTTGATGCCTCGCGATGAGCAGCGGTTGGATTTCTGCCCGATGACTCAAAATCATGAGGTGGTCGCCACCCTTGATGACGTGATCAACCTTTTGCAGCGCGATTGGGAAAAGGGGGTCTCTGTCTCCGTGGATCTGAATCATGTCGTGATGAACTGCCGGACTCTTCCAGGCGGCTGCATTCAGACAGGCCCAGCGGATGAACTTGGCATCGGCCATGCGAAACATCGCGAGTGCCAATCGTCGATGCCGGCTGAGGACAAAAGCTGGAAAGGGCATTTTCTGCATGAGCCGCCAGGGCACGACGTGGCTGAGTTGACGAATTTTGCGAAGGAACGGCACTAGGTGCAGGGAATCAGTGCAAGAGGACACCAGCGTCAATTTGGAGATGAACATCTGCGCTGCGATCTCGCACGAAATCATGCCACCCAGAGAAACCCCGATGAGGCTGTCCCCTGGCTGGATGCCATTGTCAGCAATCAGTTGACCTGCATATTCGGATAAGCCAAGGGCAGGCGTGCTGGGTGCCGGATAGTCAACCGTACGGTTCGGGAACGGGAATTGATAGTCCGCAAAAAGGTCTGAGGTAGCGCCAAGGCCGGGGATTAAAAAAACGCTCACAATGTCAGTTACGAGTGAGTGAGCCTTTGCTGAGATGCATTTTTAAACCTGGCCGTCACACTCAAAAAAATCACGCCACCCGATATCCCAGAGAGAACCGCACAAAAGCCTTTCCCGGCATGAGGATTATCGCTGCCAGAGGCTTGGTTCACGAAGGAGGATGCCTACTGCGCCAGCTCTTACGTCCGCTCACAAACCAAGTTCACAACGTCTGCAAGGAGGCACAGCTACGGCCCTGAGGGTCCGGGATCCTTGCGCAGACACACGAAGATGGCAAGCATTCCACACGCCGCAGTGGCTGCTAGCAGTAGGGTGCCGCCCGGGTTGGGGTGAAATCTGGCGTAGCCGTTCAACGTCTGCCATAGAGCGTAGCACGCCAGCAAGGCGAAGCTTAGTACGGCATACCGCAGACTTGTGAGTCTCCCCGTCATGTCCACACCCATCAGCCGAATCACCCAGACCCAGGCTGGCAGGACCTGCACTGCATGGACCACGATGCCATGCACAAACTTTGGCACACCCGCAGGGCCGACGATGTCAGGAGCATGGCCCGCCCACAGCCTTGCCGTGCCATAGGCCACCAGGGCAAATCCGAAACCGCAGCTGAGCACCAGGAAGGCCATCCCCCAGCGGATGGCTTGCGTGTAGTCAGGATCTGCCATGGTTCCTTTGAGGGTGCGTCGCCATACCACGAAGATGGCGGCGGAGAGGATGAGCAGTAGCAAGTCCACTGCGGAGCCAAGGGCTTGGTCGAGGACCGCACCTTGATTAAAATGAGCCGGAACAGAGCGCCAGGTCTGCACGGTGATGATCAGCACCTCAATCACAGAAGCTCCAGCCAGGGCCCATGGCAGCCAAGGGCCACGTGGCGGAGACTTACTGATGACCCAGGCTAGACTAAGCAGCGTGCTACCAGTAGAAATGCCGAACAAGATCGGCTTCCGCCAGCCAATGGGGCTGCCCCAGTCCCTGGGGTAGGCTACCTGCATGATCAAGTGGGCCGCCCCGAGCAGCATTAAAAATCCCCCAGCCAAAAGTAAGGAGCGGGGCCATCCCTTGGGAAATGCCGCTCGGCCTTGCTGTTGAATGGTGACTCCGTTCATCGGAGTCATTACGAGGCTGAAACAGGCGGAGAGACATGGCTGTTTCATGGGCGTGAAATAGTTTCATTCACGCTCGCTTATCAGGCGCTGCGCAAGTGGAGGATATCGGAAAGGAAGTTGTCACCTCTGCACCACGGACTCAGGTTCATCGATCTGGAGGTGTGGACCGTGGGGTTTGGCCGCGTGACACTGCGCCGGTCAGCGCACCACCTCGTAAAAATTGACAGAGATGCGTTTAATCGAACTTCCATCCTTGGATGGAGTGGATCGATCTGCTAGCAACCGCTCTAGGTGCAATTGCGCTGAATCCGCTTCGGCTCAACAGACGTTGGCACCATATGATCATCGCATCTCTTCCTCAAACCCTTGCTGCAGCCTGCGGGCTTGTGTTGTGCTGTTCGAGCGGGGTCAAGGGCGCCGATGAACCCAGCGCAGTGCGCTCGCATTCGATCGCGGAGTTTGACGGCAAAGATGGCATGAACTGGCAGGTGGTGAATGATGGAGTGATGGGCGGGCTGTCCGAGGGAAAACTGACGCCAAACCCAGCCGGGACGATGATGTTCAGCGGCATGCTGTCGCTGGAGAACAACGGTGGCTTTTCGACCTTCCGCAGCAGCGATTTGAAACTGGACCTCAGCAGCGATCTCGGGCTGCGACTGCGCGTGAAAGGCGATGGTCGCACGTATCAGGTGCGACTCGCTACCGACGCCCTTTTTCGCGGCATGGAGGTGTCCTTCGCGGCCGAGTTTGCCACCATGAAGGGCGAGTGGATCGATGTGAAGGTTCCGTTTGCCGACTTCAAAGGCAGCTTCCGAGGCCTCGACCTGCCCAAGGAGCGACTGGATACCTCCAAGGTCCGCCGCGTCAGTATTTTGATCGGCGATAAAAAGCAGGCCCCCTTCGCAGTCGAACTCGACTTCATTCGAACTTATGGCGCAACTGCACCCAAGGGTTAAAGCCGGAGAATGGAGCTTTGAGGTTGTAAGTTCGAGCCACCACTAAGTCGCAGGCCATTGTTTACGCGGAACACCAATCGGGCCATCCAAGGCATATCCGATCTCAACGGATGATGCACACACGCAAGGCTCATCAAGCTACCCCAAAGAGTGTCTTAGCGCGGAAGTGCGTTCATGAAGCGCGACACTTGAGTTTCACTGCCCCGTTGTCACCGGCACGAGCACCTCGTTGCGGCGCATGGCGGCTGGCGTCCACGGCGGGTCGTAGTAGGCGTTGAAGGCTGCCGCAGACTCCGTGAGTTTATTCTGCTCCAGCCAGGCTTTCAGCTTTGCCAGGGCTTGTGCTTCGGCATCCTGCGAAGGGGAACCGCTGTATCGGTACACCGCCACACGCCGGGCCTTGAGCGTGTCCACCATGACCTCGGCAGAAGTCGGGGCTGGCGTGGCAGCCTTGTGCTTCTCTGGCACCACAAAGGCCATTTTGCCCTCCACCATGAAGACCGGTGTCGTCATGGCGATCTTCTCCTGCGCCAAGTTGCCACCGTCGATGTAGCGAAACAGGCGCATGAAGCTTGAGTTGTCCTTGTCCCGTGCCGTCGTGGCGAGCTTTAGCTCAGGATAGTCGCGGATCTCGAATGCGCCGTCCGTGCGGATGACCTTGTAGGGCGCGGTTTCATAGCCCGCACGGGAGGTGGCACAGGCGGCGATGCTGATGGCGGCCGCCAACAGCCCCAGAGTGACGCGAAACAGGGTTTTCATGGGCTGAACCTACGCGCATCGTCGCTATTCAGCACCGGAAAGTCCGCTTTTTCCACCAGAAACCCTGAGGTCGGCCGAAGCGGCTGGAGAACTGAGGCGCGGAACGGCGGCATTCAAACCGCGTTTGGGGGCAGTCAAAGCCGCTCGTTGTTCACGCTTTAGCGTGTTCTGCGCACGTTGTTCACGCTTTAGCGTGTTCTGGGCACGTTGTTCACGCTTTAGCGTGTTCTGGGCACGTTCGGGGAAACACGCTAAAGCGTGAACAACAAACGGGGGAAGCACGCTAAAGCGTGAACAACGAGCGTGTACAACGCACACTCAATCATCCCAGCCAGCGCCGTAGTCGAGGATGGGGTAAGCTTTCCAGACCCGCACCGCCTCCTCACGACCGACGGCGGCCAGGTAATCCACCGCACTGCTGAAGGCCCAGTCCTGCCATTGGTCCACATACCCATGCCGCACCGGGTTGTGGTGGATGTAATTCAGCGTGGCCCAAAAGTGCGCGTCATTGCGAATGGCGCGGTCCGCCGGGGCGCTCCACACCTTGCGCCCGCGTGCAGCGTCCTCGCCATTCCATTCAAAGGAGCTGCGGCCATGCAGGCGGCCCAGGGCAGCCAGCACGGGTTTGAGATCCAGCACCTTCACCAGCAGATGATAGTGATTCGGCAGCAGGCACCAGGCGTGGGTGGTCGTGCCTGCCTCTGCCAGCGTGTCGAGCAAAGCCCCACTGAAAGCACGCATCCGCTCCAGACGGTGGCCAACGATGCTGGCGTGCTCAAAACAGGCTGCCGTGAGGTGAAACAGCGCCGGGCCTTCCACGAAATGGGGAGGACTGTGCCAGGGCCGCTGCATGACCTGCCGTGCCTGAAGAAGCGACGCCTGATCCTCCTGAGAGAGCTTCCGCCAGCGGTACATGAGGGTGGGGAGGTTAGGGTTGAGTACGTTGTTCACGCTTCAGCGTGATATGGGCTTGGCGTTCAGGGAAGCACGCTAAAGCGTGAACAACGAACGAGCTAAGCGAGGTGGCGAGGATGGAGTTACAGGTTTCTAGTTTCAAGTCGGGAAGGCGGAGCGCCTGAAACTTGGAACCTGAAACTTGAAACTCAGCGCTTAAAACCTCCCACCAGCCGCGCGAACGGGTTCTTGGGCTACTACTTGCCCTCCAAGAGCGGCTGCAAGACAGGACCGTCCATGTTTTCAGCCTTCAAGCCGAGCAAGGCGGCCATCGTGGGTGCCACGGAGGTGTTGCTGACCGTGCCGCACCTGGCACCCGCCTGGATGCCCGCGCCCCAGGCGACGAAGGCCGCGTGCATGTCTGGATGTGCGGCGTCCGATCCGTGCGAGCCTTTGGTGACCTCATCCAGCGGCGTCACGACCACATCGCCTACGGGCGAGTCCACGAAATTGAAACCGCTCGCCGCGGAGAGCACGAGGTCAGCCATCTGCGGGTTCTTCTCAGGATCAGGCAGCCCATGGGCGGCGAAGTCGCCAGGGGTGATCACGGCTCCCACGCCTTCGAGTTTGCGGAACTGCTCGGCGAGCTTCACCACCTGCGCCGCACGGCCCTCCTCCCGCAGCACATAGATAAAGCAGGCTCCTCCCTGCGCCACGGCACGGACACTGCCGCCCGTGATGCGCGGCCCGAACGCGGTGAGCAATCCTTGTTGCCGCAGCAACACATTGGGCTGAATCCGCCGGCGGTAGGAGATGAAGCCATGATCAGACACCACCACCAGCGTCGCACGGCCGCCGTGAACGCTCTTCATTTCCTGCCAGAGCTCGCCCACGCAAGCGTCCTGGTTTTTCAAGGCGGCATAGGCCTGCGGTGAGCGGGGACCAAACCGATGCTGCGCGTGATCGAGCTCCACAAAATGCATCAGCAGCAGATGCGGGCGATGAACGCCCAGGAGATGCTTCCCCATCTGCGCAAACATGCGGTCACGCTCGGCGATGCGCCCGGCATTCCACCACTCTTCCTGCATGCCCCAGGGGATGCCTTTCGCGCTGAACTCCTCCAGCAGCGAGGGTGTGGCGAACTGCTTCACCAGCGCCAGCGTGCCCACATCTGGGAGGGTCCAATCCAGCGTCCGCGCCCCGCGAGTCGCAGGCCAGATCAGCGCGGCCGTCTTCAGGCCAGCCTGCTTCGCGAGGTCGTAGATCGTCGGCACCTTCACGATCTCGTCCTTGTTGAAGAGGGGATCGACCACCAGCGGTAGGATCTCATTCTTCGCACGATCAAGCACGCTGTTGCCAAGCACGCCATGCTTTCCGGGATGCACGCCCGTGACCAGCGTGGTGTGGTTGGGCCAGGTGACTGTGGGCATCGAGCCAATCATGCCCTGCGCACGCGCCCCTTCGGCGACCAAGCGGCGCAGCGTCGGGATCTCCGCAACGGGATCATCGAGGTAGAAGTTTGCCAGGCCATCCACGCTCACCAGCAAGACGATGCGATCAGGCGTTTCCGCATCCACGCGTGGGGCACCAAGCAGCATGAAAAGAGCAAGCGGGAGAATGGAAACACGGAGCATCCCTGCGCTGTAGCCTGCCAGCTTCGCGTTTCAAGCGATGCTGTACAACGATGAAACCTCTCCGCTTGGAAAACTGAGTGCGCTTCAACGCCGAACGTGCAAAAACAAATTCACGCCCTCTGGCTCCCACTGCACGTCGATGGAATCCGCCGCCGCGCCCGCTTCGAGCGCCAGTTCGCGCAGATGATCGCGTGTGCGGTGCTGCAGCACCCAGTCGCCCAGCAGTTCCATGTAATCGCGGCTGGGATTAAATTCGGAAAAATTCCCCACCACCACTTCCCCGCCCCGTTTCGTCACAGCCATCAGCGCCTTCAGCAGATACACGAAGGTGCGGTCCGTGAGGTAATCAAACAAACCCGCCGACCAGACGAGTTCGTAGCCCTTCGCGGGTAAGAAACGCAGCACGTTGCGATGGAAAAACTCCACCCGCTGCGCAAAAGGCGCGCAGAGCCGCTTCGCATGCTCAATGGCGTGAATCTCCGCGTCCACGCAGTCAAACAGCACCTCGCGCTCAGGATTGTCCAGCACCCACTCGCGAACATCCCGCGCCGGACCGCTGGCGACGTTCAGCACATTCAGCCGGGCCTTGGAGCGGCCCGCCGTGTGCGAGTTCAGCAGTTGATGGAAGTAGGCTTTGCGATTGCGCACCGCGTTCGGTGCTGCCTGCGAGTGGAAATACAGATCCCAGCGGCGCAGATGCGGCTCCTGGGCCGTTTGCAGCGTGTAAATCGCCTCAATGATCTCAAAGTCGCCGCTGTAGCCGAATTTTTTGCCCAGCGCCCGCGCCTGCATCGTCCCCTCGAGATGCCGGTGCGTGATGTCCTGCGCATAGGCCAGCGCCTCGTCCCGAGCGATCAACTTGGCCCGCACCGCGTCCCCAAGCTGCCGCAGCGTGCGGTTCAACCGCGCATAATCATTCGGCATCGGACCGCCATTGGTGATGAGTTCGCGCAGCAGGTCGTCAAACTGCGTCAGCGGCTCGACCGCACCCCGGCGGTCGTACATTCGATCTTGGAGGACAAGGGGCGGCATGCGCTGGTTTGAAACTGAAGGAAGACCTCGGGAAGCCGAACGGGAAACGTAATCGGCTGATAATAAGCCTTTGCTAACCAATCGGGAAGCGAAAAAATCGCCCCCCCCGTCCGTTACCTGAGACCTTCATGCCGCTTCCCCTCTGGATTTCAGCCCTCATCACCGTCAGCGCCATCGCCGCGCCCGTGGACTTCGTTCGCGAGGTGAGGCCCATCTTTGAAAAGCACTGCTACGAGTGCCACAGCGAGAAAAAACAGAAGTCCGGCCTCCGTCTCGACATCAAATCCGAAGCCTTCAAAGGCGGCGACAACCACGCGCCTGACATCATCGCAGGAAAAGCCAAGGACAGCCCGCTGATCCACTTCATCACCACCGATGACGAAGACGAACTCATGCCTCCTAAAGGCAAACTCTCCTCCAGCGAGATCGAAACACTGACCGCGTGGATCAATGAAGGGGCCGTGTGGCCGGATGGGGTCGATCTCGCCAAACTCGCAGACAAACGCGATCACTGGAGCTTCAAGCCGCTCCCAAGGAGTGGGGACATCCTGTCCCCACAACGGGGCCAAGATGGCCCCGCTCCTGCCACGATCGACGCATTCATCGAATCCAAGCTCAAAGAAAACGGCCTCACCATGTCTCCCGAGGCTGATCCCGTCTCCTGGTTGCGGCGCGTCACATTTGATCTCACCGGACTGCCGCCGACGCCGGAAGAGATGGATGCGTTTTTGAAAAGCAAAAACCACGACGCTGTCGTCGAGCGCTTGCTGGCGTCGCCACGCTACGGCGAACGCTGGGCGCAGCACTGGCTCGATGTCGTGCGTTACGCCGACACGCATGGCTTTGAAGTGAACACGGAGCGCCCGAACGCCTGGCCTTACCGCGACTACGTCATCAAGGCCTTCAACAACGACACGCCGTATGATCGCTTCATCAAAGAGCAGCTCGTCGGCGATGCGCTGGGCCAGGACGCCGCTACCGGTTTTCTCGTCACCGCCTCCGTTTTGCTACCGGGTCAGATCGGTAAAGACGATCCATCCAAGCGACTCGCACGGCAGGATTCCATCGACGAGATCGTCGTGAACATCGGCCAGACCTTCCTCGGCCTCAGCGTCGGCTGTGCGCGTTGCCACGATCACAAATTCGATCCCATCACGGCCAAAGATTACTACGCCATGCAGGCCTTCGTCGCCGGAGTCGAGTATGGTGACCGCGATCTGCGCACACCGGAAGCCGAAGCTGCACGCGAAGAAGCCAAACGTCTCCAGCCGCGTCTCGCCGAGATCGACCAAGAACTCGCCCGCTTCGTGCCCTTGGTGAAATCCGGTGCCGAGCGCCCGATGATCAACGCCCGAGAAAACGCAGATCGTTTTGCGCCTACCAACGCCAAACGCGTGCGCTTCACGATCAAGGCCACGAACAACCTAGAGCCCTGCATCGACGAACTCGAAGTCTTCAACACCCGCGGCGAGAACGTCGCGCTCGCCACCGCAGGCACGCTGCGCAAGTCCGGCGGCGACATCGGTGTGGCCGAGCGGCACGAGCTGCGTTTCATCAACGATGGTCGTTACGGCAACGGGCGCAGTTGGATGGCGAAAGAGCAAGGCAAAGGCTGGGTCGAGCTGGAGTTCAAGCAGGAGCAGACCATCGAGCGCGTCGTCTGGGGGCGTGATCGCGAAGGCAAATTCACCGACCGCCTGGCCATCGACTATCAAATCGAGATCGGCGACAGCGCAGGCCAGTGGCACACCGCCGCCGATGCCAGCGACCGGCGAAAATTTGACCCAAAGAGTCAAAGGATCGTGAAGCCAACGCTCAGCGGCCTCAGCCCCGAAGAGACCAAGCGCGCCAAACCACTGATGCAGGAAAAAACCGACATCGAGGCCAAGATTAAAGCCGCCGAGAACGCACAAAAAGTCTTCGCCGGCACGTTCCGCACGCCGGATGACATTCATCTCCTGAATCGCGGCGATCCTGAGCAGCCGAAGGAACCCGTCGTGCCCGCCGTGCTCAGTGCCCTCGGTGATTGGAAGCTCACGAAAGAGACGCCCGAACAAAAACGACGACAAAGTCTCGCTGAGTGGATCGCCAGCCCACAAAATCCACTCACTGCTCGAGTCATGGTGAACCGCATCTGGCAGGGCCACTTCGGCACCGGTCTCGTGCCCACACCGAGCGACTTTGGGCGCATGGGCATGAAGGCCAGCCATCCCGAGTTGCTCGACTGGCTCGCCGCCGAGTTCATCCGCAGCGGCTGGAGCGTGAAGCACATGCACCGCTTGATCGTGCTCAGTGCGACCTATGGTAGAACGAGTTTTCCAACTCGTTCTCAATCCTCGGGGAACGAGTTGGAAAACTCGTTCTACAAAGACGCCGAATCCCGCTACCTCTGGCGTTTCCCCAGCCGCCGTCTCGAAGCCGAATCCATCCGCGACTCGATGCTCGCCGTCAGTGGCCAGCTCAATGTGAAGATGCATGGCCGTGGCTTTAATCTCTTCGATCAACGTGGTGGCCTCAGCGGTTTTGATCCCATCGAGACCTTCACACCCGACAATCAGCGCCGCATGATCTATGCCCACAAAGTCCGCCGCGAACCCGAGACCGTCTTCGGTGCCTTCGACTGCCCCGATGCCGGCCAAAGCACCGCCATCCGCCGCGCCAGCACCACGCCGATCCAAGCCCTCAACCTCTTCAACAGCCGTTTCACCCTCGCTCAGGCCGAAGCCTTTGCGGCACGCGTGAAAAAGGAAATGGGAGAAGACAGCACCAAACAAATCACCCGCGCTTATCGACTCGCCCTGAGCCGCGAACCCACACGCGAGGAACTCGCCGAAGCTCAGCCCATCGTCCGCCAGCATGGCATCGCCCCGCTCTGCCGTGCCCTGTTCAACTCGAACGAGTTTCTCTTCATCCCATGATGCCCAACGCGGAACACCTCTCCCTCGCCGGACGCCATCTTCTCGACCGTCGTCGCTTCCTATCGAGCAGCGCCACGGCACTCGGCTCCATCGCCTTGACGAACTTGCTCGGGCTGGATGGCCTGCTCGCTGCCGACGGCCCGATCATTGACCCCGGTCGGCCTTATGCACCACGTCAGCCACATTTCCCAGCCAAGGCGAAAAACGTCATCGTCATCTTCTGC
>JAJTDU010000208.1 GCA_021298725.1 Verrucomicrobiaceae bacterium
CCGCACGCGATAAAACCCAGGAAACCCGCCTTGCCCGCGAACTCGGCGATGCCTTCCGCACCCAATTCATCCGCGCCGGCACCATCGCCCGTCGTGGCTCCTGATCTTCTCACCCATGTCCAAACCTCTCTCCATCCTGATCTTCCTGGTGATGACCGCGTTCTTCGCGTGCTTCTTCGCCTATCCGATCTGGGCGGCACTGGAGGCGGCGTTTCGAGGGCCCAATCACGAGTTCACGCTGGAATACATCACGGAAGTCTTCCTCAACGAGCTGTATCGCGAAGGCTTGTGGAACTCGTTCATCATCGCGGTGTGGACGACGCTCGGATCGCTCGTCATCGCGCTGCCGTTGGCGGTTTGTTATGTGCGTTTCGCGTTTCCGGGCCGTGCGTTGCTTAATTCGCTCGTGCTCATGCCAATGATTCTGCCGCCGTTCGTCGGTGCCATCGGCATCAAGGCCATGCTGGGACAGGCGGGGGCCTTGAACAGCCTGCTTATCAACTTCGGCCTCATGGATGCCATGCATCCGACCGACTGGCTGGGGCAGCAGCGCATGCTGGGCATCATCCTCATGGAGGTGCTGCATCTCTACCCGATCATCTACCTCAATGCCGCCGCCGCCTTGTCGAATCTCGATCCCGCACTGGAGGAAGCTGCTGCGAATCTCGGTTGCAACGCTTGGAGCCGTTTCTGGCGCGTGACGATGCCGCTCATCATGCCCGGCGTGTTCGCAGGCGGGACGATCGTGTTTGTGTGGTCCTTCACGGAGATGGGGGTGCCGCTGCTGTTTGATTACGACCGCGTCACCGCCGTGCAGATCTTTCGCAGCATCAATGATCTCAGCGGGAACCCGTTTCCCTATGCGCTGGTGACGGTGATGCTCGTTTTTAGCACACTGTTCTACCTCGCGAGCAAGCTGCTGTTTGGCAGTTCGAGCGCCAGCGGCGGCGGACGCGCCACGACAGGCCGTGAGACGATCACGCTGCCACTGGGACTCGGCTGGGCCTGCACCGCGTTTTTTGCTGGCGTTACCTTCCTTGCCGTGCTGCCGCATCTCGGCGTGGTGCTGCTGTCGTTTTCCAAAGATTGGTATGGCACGGTCATTCCGCATACACTCACGCTGGCGCACTACGGCGATGCCCTCGGCCATGAACTCACGCTTTCATCCATCGCGAACAGCTTGAAGTACTCCTCGCTGGCGATGCTCGTGGCGCTCGTGCTTGGCATCGGTGTGGCCTATGTGTCTGTTCGCACTCGCATCTGGGGCCGCCAAATCCTTGATGCGATGGCGATGCTGCCGCTCGCCGTGCCAGGCATCGTCATGGCCTTCGGATACCTCGCCATGACACGTGAAGGACAGCCCTTCCACTGGCTCATGCTCGGCGAAGATCCGATCCTGCTGCTCGTGATCGCGTATGCCGTGCGAAGACTGCCTTACGTCGTGCGTTCCGCCGCTGCTGGCTTTCAACAGGTCAGCCCCACGCTCGAAGAAGCCGCGCAGAACCTCGGCGCACGCCCTGAGAAAGCCCTCTGGCGCATCACGCTGCCGCTGGTGGCTCCGAATCTCGTCGCTGGTGGCCTGCTGGCCTTTTCCTTCGCCATGCTCGAAGTCAGTGACTCGATGATCCTCGCTCAACAAGCTGCGCACTTTCCAATCACCAAGGCAATTTATTCACTGGTGCTCTCTCTTGGTAGCGGCCCAAACCTGGCATCCGCTCTCGGTGTGTGGGCGATGATTTTCCTCGCGGTGACCATTCTCGGCGCAGGCGTGATTCTGGGGAAGAAGCTGGGCGCGTTGTTCCGGGGTTAGTGGAGCGCGGATTTTGAATCCGCAGCACTCCGCCGGAAGCTTCGACGCTTCAGACCTCAAAGTGAGATGATCGTGTTTGAGTGGCTGCTGCGGATTAAAAATCCGCGCTCCTCGAAGCCCTTGCTTCAACTGAATGCGCGCTGGTCTTTTCACGCCAGCGATAACGGGTAGCCCAAGCATTTGGCTTTTGTTCGACGACACCAGCGATGATTTCGCCCATCACAGGCGTGAATTTGAACGCAGGGCCGGAATCTCCGGCCGCAACGATGAGACCAGAGTAAGCAGGATCGTGGTCAATCCAGAAGGCACCGTCGAAGGTGTCGCAATAGAGGCAGACACGGCAGGAATGCAGCGGGGCTTCGGCGAGTGAGGCGAACGTTGCACGCAGGAAGGTGCGATAGCGTCCTTCCTCGCCAGCGGGCATCGAACACGGCGGTAAAATCGAAACAACCGCCGCCGAGGATGAGGATGGAGGCACTCATGTATGCTGGATGGATTCAAACACCGCGCCGCCGAGCAAGCGTTCACCATCATACAACGCGCAGATCTGTCCCGGCGTGAGCGCACGCTGCGGCTCGGTGTATTCGAGTTCGGCGCGGTCTTCACCCAGAGGACGGAAGATCGCATCACCAGCAGGGCAGCGATAGCGCGGTTGGGCTTGGAGCAGGCGTTGGTCATTGAAAGGCTCTCCGGCGCTCGAAATCGAGTGCAGCACGGCTTTGCGCGCCCATAGCAGCGGTGTGTCGGCGCTTTCAATGGCGACGACGAGTTCGTTCGTCGGCTGACGCTTCGCGACGACGACGTAGGCCTGCTTGTGCAGCGGACTGGCGACGCCATGTCCTTTGCGCTGGCCGAGGGTGTAAAGATGCAGTCCCCGATGCTCGCCGAGCACCTTGCCTTCCAGATTGACGATGGGGCCGGGCTTGTCAGGCACAAAGGTTCGCAGGAAGTCCTCCATCTTCACCTGCCCGATGAAGCAGATGCCCTGGCTGTCTTTTTTCTCCGCCGTTTTGAGGCCAAACTCACGCGCCAGAACGCGCAGTTCCGGCTTGAGCAGGTGCCCGATGGGAAACTGCGCGATGCGGACCTGATGCGGCTGCATCATGGCGAGAAAATACGTTTGGTCTTTGTTCGGGTCGGCTCCGCGATAGATCGCTGCTGGCTGCTGCATGCTGGATGCTGGATCTAGCAGCGTCTTGCGTGCGTAATGCCCCGTCGCAATCGCTTCGAAGCCTTGTTCGCTCGCCCAGTCCCACAGCACCCCGAATTTCATCTCGCGGTTGCACATCACGTCGGGATTCGGCGTGATGCCGGCCTGATAGCCTTCGAGGAGGTATTTCACCACCTTCTCGCGGTATTCGGTCATGAGATTGACGACACGGAACGGGATGCCAAGCTGCTTGGCGACCGCCTCCGCATCCACGATGTCCTCCTCCCACGGGCAGTGGCCAATGATGTTCTCCTCATTGATCCAGTTTTTCATGTACACACCGGACACGTCATGCCCTGCGCGGACGAGCTGCGCTGCGGCCATACTGCTGTCCACGCCACCTGACATGGCGATCAAAATTTTCAATTTTGGTTCTGAGGTCACGACCATCTCATAGGCAGTGGCCAATGAGGAGGCAAGCGTTGAAGTGACTGGGGAAGGAGCATCGAAGATGGCGGAGACCGAGTTGGGCTTTTGCTGAGATGCTCTGTTACAATAGGCGGATGCTGTGCCATGGGATGCAGCATCCTGCGGTCGCATGATTTCGCAGTGGCCTCCCCCCAATCGAGCCTCTTAACTTCACTGCCAGGATCACTTCGGTGAGTCACCGGAACGTTTTTCGTCCTCACGTGCCAGTTCTTCGAGGGTCATCTCGCGGCTCGGCATTTCCGGCGAGTCTTCTTCAGGCATCCGGGAACTTTGGTCCTCGCCAAGGTTTTCTTCCTCCTCAGCGGGTTTTTCGACCTCGGGTGGCGGCGCAGACGGCGTGGCGGCAGGCGTTTTGTAGTCGTCGTCCTTGTCCTTATCGTCGTCATCGTCGGCGGAGGACCATGGATTGTAGTTCTCATTGTCCCAGTCGTCGTTCACAGACTCTTCCAGCTCCTTCTCGTCCTTCTCGATCTGGGCGTAGTATTCTGGGTAGGCAGCTTTGTCCTTCTTCTCCATGAAGTAGGCCAGCCACACACAGATGCCGTAGAGCACATAGAGAGGCCCGGACATGAGCAGGAGTGTCAAAATATCCGGCGTGGGCGTGATGATGGCCGCAAACAGCATGATGCCGACCAGCGCGTGCCGCCATGTGGATTTCATGATCTTGAAGTTCAGGAAATCGAGCTTCACCATCGCCATCACGATCACCGGTAGCTCAAAGGAGATGCCGAAGACCAGGATGAAGCGGGTAGAAAAGGTGACGTAGTTGGAAAGTGTCCAGTCCTGCCGAGAGCCAACCGTTTTGGCGAACTCGTCGAAGAAGCTCAGTGCTTTCGGCAACACCACTGCATAGGCGAAAGCCGCGCCGGTAAGGAACAGGCCAGTGCCGATGCCGATGGCCGGGAAGAGCAGCTTTTTTTCGTTTGCCTTCAAGCCGGGCAGGATGAATTGCAGCAAGAAAATGAGCAACAGAGGGAAGGAGATGATGATCGCCGTAATGAGCGACACATTGATCGCCATCATGAACGGGCCGGCCACGTCGATGTTTTGCAGCAGCAGGCTTGCGCTGGCTTCGTCCTTCGCCAGTCCAGCAAAGATCAACGGCAGCTGGATGGCGCGGAACAGCTCCTTGTAGAAGACAAACGTGCCGATGGTGGAGACCCCTAGCGTGATCGCCATGCGCACGATCATCGTGCGCAGGTCTTCCAGGTGCTCGATGAAGGGTTTTTCCTCATCCGTGCCGCCGCTGAGGTTCAGCGCGACTTTTTCGCGGACTTTGAAGACTTTTTGAAGAATACCGGACCACATGGGAATGAAAAGGGAAGGGGAGTTGCGGATGCAGAGGACTACGGCAGTCCTTGGGCCGCGATCCGCGCGTAGAGAGCCAGCGTCAGGGCGTTGGTGATCGCATTGGCAGCAATCATCCCACGCAGTTCTCCCACGCTGACAAACCGCACGTCGCTGATGTGCTCGCTTCCATCCGGTTCAGGACGGCTGACGACACACACGGGCTTCGCCGTAAAAAG
>JAJTDU010000209.1 GCA_021298725.1 Verrucomicrobiaceae bacterium
CGCCGCCCTCGTCAGTGGTGCCTTTTTTGCCCTTCATGCCGCCGGTCCAGCGGTTGCTGCTTGGGCCGTTGTCGGAGAAATAGACGACGATGGTGTTGTCCTCGACGCCGTGCTGTTTCAGCCGCGAAAGGACGCGGCCGACGTTCATATCCTGGTTTTCGAGCATGGCGAGGGCGCAGCGCGTTTCATCGGCCACTTCTTGTGCTGCCTGCGTCGCGGTTTGGGTGATGGGCTTGTCCTTGAAGCGCTGCCAATCCGCTTCGGGCGCGGCCCAGGGCGAGTGCGGTGTGGTGAAGGGAACGTAGCAGACGAAGGGCTTGTCTTTGTTCTTGTCGATGAAGCCGAGGGCGCGATCCGTGCAGACATCCACGATATAACCCTGCGTGCGAATCATTTGGCCATTCTCCTCCAGCGGCGCGTCGAAGTACTCGCCCCAATGCCCCGAGGTGTGGCCGAAGTACTCGTCAAAGCCGCGAGCCATGGGGTGATACGGCCACTGGCTGCCGTTGTGCCATTTTCCAAACGCGCCCGTGGCATAACCGGCGGCCTTGAACGCATCCGCGAGGGTTTTTTCACCGAGATCGAGCCGCTCCTGCCCGGTGGAGACGCCACGCACGCCGCCACGCGGATGATAGCGCCCCGTCAGAAACTCCGCGCGTGTCGGTGCACACACCGGGCACACATAAAAGCGGTCCAGCGACACGCCGCCCTTCGCGATGGAGTCGATGTTCGGCGTGGCGACCATCTGGTTGCCGGAGTGGCTGTAATCGCCCCAGCCCGCGTCATCGGCTAGGAACACGACGACATTCGGCGGGGCCGCGAAAGCAGACAGCAACGGGCAGAGAGCGAGGAAAAGGAGGCGGATCATAGGCACGATGGATGAACCCGTGCTAACGACGACGCGGGGTGAATCCTTCGGCGATTGCAGGCGTACGAGGCGTCACTTCGCCACCTTGGCCTTCGCCTTGCCTTTCGCAGGCTTCTTCGAGCCGCGTTGATCCATCGGCAGCAAAGCACCGCCACGCGCTTTCATCTCCGCGTCGCAGAGTTCACGCATCTTTTTCAAGGTCTCGGCATGCGCGGGATCGGCGGCGAGGTTCTTCAACTGGTCGCGGTCGGTTTGCAGATCGTGCAGGAATTCGTAGGCGGGCTGTTGGTCGAAGTAGCGCGCATAGACATAGCGCTGACCGCGAATGCCCTCCCAGGTGAGCTTGGGCGCGAGATCGACATGTTCGCAGAAGAAGTGCGTGCGCCAGGGTTTGTCACTGCCTTTGCCTTCGATCACAGTGGCGAGGCTGCGGCCTTCGTAGCCATCGGGTCGTTTTGCACCGGCCCAATCGAGGAAGGTCGGGGCGAGATCGGCATTCAGCACGAGATCATCGCAGACCTTGCCACGTTGTGCTTTCGGCAAACGTGGATCATAGACGACCATTGGCACGCGCAGCGACTCCTCATAGTGCGACCACTTGCCCTGAAAGCCGCGATCACCGAGGTAGTAGCCGTTGTCGGCGGAATAGACGATGATCGTGTTGTCGGCGAGGCCGGCCTCCTTCAGCGCTGCAAGCACCCGCGAGATCGCTTGGTCGATGCCGCTGATCATGCGGTAGTAAGCGCGCACGTTCGTCTCATACTTCTCCGGCGTGTCGTAGCCCCAGAAGAAGCGCTCGCGGTTGATGCTGTCTTTGAGGAACTGCGGATGCGCGTCAAAGATGGCCGCATCCCCAAGCCGAGGCGGCGGGATGCTGCGATCCTCATACATGCCATCCACGGATGGCGGCCAGGGATACAAACCGATGCCGGGGCGATGATCGTTGTCCTCGGCATGCGCGGCGTTGAACCACAGATTGAGGCAGAAGGGCTTGTCCTTGGGTTGTGACTTGATGAACTCGATGCCTTTGTCGCACACGATGTCCGTCTCGTGCCGCTTTGAGCCATCCGGCATCGTCTTGAAGTAGGGATTGCGCGTGACGGCCTCATATTCGTCGTAATGCTCCTCGGGCTTGAAGCCCGGCGGCGCGATCATATGCCATTTGCCATAGTGCCCCGTGCGATAGCCCGCCTGGCGCAGCACTTCGGGAAACATCGTGCTCAAGGATTCCGGCAGCACCTGCGGCATCGCATCACGCTTCCCATGCGTGCGCACCCACTGGCCGGTCAGCACGACCGCGCGGCTCACCCAACACACAGCGGTGGTGACATGCGCATTGCTGAAGCGCACGCCCTCGGCCGCGAGACGATCAATCGTCGGCGTCTGCACGATGGGATGCCCGGAGCAGCCCAGCGTGTCGTAGCGCTGATCGTCAGCAAAGAGAAAGAGGATGTTAGGCCGCTCGGCGGCCAATGACGAATGCAGAGCCGAGCACAGCGAGACCGCCAGCACTGCGAAGCGTGTGCTGCCCCGCAGGGGCGAACGAAGTGAGGCAATGACGAATGACGAAAGGAGTGTGATCCGTGGTTTCATGTCTTTAGCGGCTGATGGGTCCCGCTAACTCCCCGCGAGTCACTTTGCCATCATGGTTTTGATCGAAGTTCTTGAAACGGGCTCCGCGTTGTCCTTCTTCGCGAGGCCGTTGCGGTATTCTTCGAGCGTGAGGTGGCCGTCCTGGTTCGGCGCGACTTTCGCCCGCAGCGCGGGATCGGCACTGTTGGGCAGCGTTCGGCTTCGATGGCCCACCCAAGCTACTTTTTCGCCTTCTTGCCTTTACCTTTTCCCTTCGGCTGATCGGCGAGCGTTTTCTTCACCAACGTGGTAAAGTCATCGGTCTGCTTCTGCCACGCGGCTTCGAGTTCCTTCACCTTGTCGGGCATCTTCGCGGCGAGGTCGTTTTGCTCGGCGCGGTCGGTTTTGAGGTCGTAGAGCGCCCAGGCATCGCCCTTGGCGGCGACGAGTTTCCAATCACCAACGCGAATGGCTTTGTTGTCTTCATGCAGCCACCACAGGCTGTCGCGGGCAATGGTTTCGTCTTTCGCAAAAGCAGGCGCAAGGCTTCTGCCGGGAGCTTCAGGAATCGGCACCCCCTTCCATTCCTTCGGCTTCTCGATGCCGGCGATGTCGAGCACGGTGGGCACGATGTCGATGACATGGGCGGGCGTGGTGCGCAGCTCGTTCTTGGCCGAGATGCCCGCTGGCCAGTGGGCAATGAGCGGCGTGCTGATGCCGCCTTCATGCACCCAGGTTTTGTGGCGGCGATGCGGCGTGTTGCAGGCACTGGAGAAGCCGGGGCCGAGGCAAAGGTAAGTCTCGGCGCTACCGGGAGATGCGGCGGGATCGTGGCCACCATTGCGCACCATGATCTCGGCGCTGGCACCATTGTCGGAGGCGAAGAAGATGAGCGTATTCTCAAACGCGCCCATCTGTTTAAGCTGCGTTAAGATGCGACCGATCTCGCGGTCCATGCGATCCACCATCGCGGCATGAATGGCCATCTTCGTGGCCTGGAAGCGGCGCTGCTCATCGGTCAGCTCGCTCCATGGCGAAGGACGATTCACTTCACCTGAGCCGAGTTTCTCCATCGCCTCGGGAAAGGCATACGGAGGGCCGACTTCGCGCTCCAGGGCCGACAAGGTCGTGTTTGTGATGCCCATCTCCTTTTGGCGGGCGAAGCGGGCCTCGCGCATCTTGTCCCACCCTGCGAGATACTTGTCGCGATACTTCGCGATGTCCTCGGTCAGCGGTAGCAATGGTCGTGTAGTAGCCTTTTTCATCCGCAGGCACTTCAACTGGCACGTCGTCGATGGCATTGCCTTGGGCGGTGAAAAAGTTGCCTTGGTTGCGAGTGTCGAGTGATCGGTCGAAGCCGCCGTCGAGCACCTTGCCGTCGATGTGCCATTTCCCGCTGTGGTAGCTGCGATAGCCTGCTGGCTTGAGGAAATCCGGCAGCAAACGAGCCCACTGCTGCCGCACGCCCTGACCACCGCCGCCGACATTCGGCAAAACATCGCGATGGATCTGCTGCGCATAAAATCCTGTCATCAAAGCACCGCGAGTGGGCCAACAGCGGGCGGTGTTGTAGAACTGCGTGAAGCGCAGTCCGTTCTGCGCCAGGGAGTCAAGATTCGGCGTCTCGATCTCGCCGCCGTAGCACCCGAGATCGGAGTAACCGAGATCATCCGCGAGGATGAAGACGACGTTGGGCCGCTCGGCAGCCAATGACCCATGCGGAATGACGAATGACGAAAGGAGTCCGAGTGCGGCGGCGAAAAGCTTCATGGAGTGCCAGGAAACGCGGCCTGAGCGATCAGCTTGCGGCAAAGATGACACTCATGTTGGCGGGGCTTTCTCCGCCAAACACACCCGGCTTACGATGGACTCGCCGCACCATCGACTTTTTAAACCAACCACACGCACTCAGCTCCTGGGCGAGTGTGATTCCTATGGCGAGCACTGCTTCGAGGTGGCGGGCAAGGAAATGCTCGTGTGGGGGAACTACTGCAACGTCCTCGGCGGCGCGGTGCCGGTGAACATCTTGTGATTGGCTGATCTTGACGTGAAAAGCCTGAGATTACGCCGTTAGTGAAGATGATGAAGCCTTCCTTCGCCCTCTTCCTTCTGCTCATGGCCTCCGCCCACGCCGTCGATTTCAATCGCGACGTGCGCCCTGTGCTCGCGCAGCAGTGTTTCACCTGCCACGGCATGGACGACCACGGCCGCAAAGGCAAGCTGCGCCTCGATTTGAGCGAATCCGCCCACGGCAAAGGCAAATCCGGCGAGATCGCCATCGTTCCCGGGAAACCGGACGCCAGCGAAGTCATCCAGCGCATCTTTTCGACGGATGAAGACGAGGTCATGCCCCCGCCGCACACGAAAAAGGTCATGTCTGAGAAAGACAAGGCGACACTGAAAGCCTGGATCGCCGAAGGAGCGAAATACGAGGCGCATTGGGCCTATTCGCCGCCCAAAGCCACCGATGCAAAAGCCAGCATTGATCACTTCATCCGGGAGCGTCTCGACAAAGAAGGGCTCAAGCCTTCTCCCGAAGCGGATGCCTACACGCTTGTGCGTCGTGTCTATCTCGACCTCACCGGCCTCCCCCCCACTCCCGCCGAAGCCGACGCCTATGTGAAAGACAAAGCGCCCGATGCTTACGACAAACTCGTGGACACACTTCTGGCCTCCAAACACTACGGCGAACGTTGGGCACGCCGCTGGCTCGATCTTGCGCGCTACGCTGACACGAACGGCTTCGAAAAAGACCGACCGCGCCAAATTTGGCCGTATCGCGATTGGGTCGTGAAGGCGCTGAACGACGACATGCCCTTCGATCAGTTCAGCATCAAACAAATCGCCGGGGACATGCTTCCCAACGCTAGCGCCGAGGATTTCATCGCCACCGGATTCCACCGCAACACGATGCTCAATGAAGAAGGCGGCATCGACCCGAATGAATACCGCTTTTACGCCATGGTGGACCGCGTCGGCGTCACCGGCACCGCCTGGATGGGCCTCACGCTGAACTGCTGCCAGTGCCACACGCACAAATACGATCCCATCCTCCACACCGACTACTACAGCGTCATGGCGCTACTGAACAACGCCGACGAGCCGACCTACCACATCCCCACGCCGGACATCGAGGCGCAGCAAAAGGCGCACGCGGCAAAGATCGCGCAATTGGAGGCCGATTGGCCCAAAAAATTCCCCGGCGGCGAATCCGCCATGCAGAGCCGCATGGCCGGTTGGATCGAAGGCGAATCCAAACGCGCCTCGAAATGGCAAATCGTGCGCCCCACCGCCATGAAGACCACCCTGCCGCACTTAGAGCAGCAGCCCGACGGCTTCATCCTCGGCAGCGGTGACATCTCGAAGAGCGATGTCTATGATTTGAACCTCAAAGCGCCCATCAAAGGCGTGACAGCGTTGCGCATTGAAGTCGCCAGCCATCCGAGCCTGCCGAACGACGGCCCCGGCCTCACGAACTACGAAGGCCCGCTCGGCGGCTTCTTCCTCAGCGAGTTGCAAACCTTCCAAAACGGCCAGCGCGTCAAAATCGCCCACGCTGAGGCCACGAATGACGAAGAGGAAGACCGCATCAGCGATGCAGCCACCAAGCCCAAAGCAAAGGCCAAGGCCCGCAAAACCAACAATGCCAGCGCCGCGCTCGATGCCGAGATGTCCAGCGGCTGGCAGGTGCTCGGCGGCCTCGGCGTGCGGCACGCCGCTGTGTTTCAATTCGAGCAGCCGGTCGATTTCACGAATGGCTTCGATTTGAAGATGCTCTTCGAAAAACACTTCGCCTGCCCGCTCGGCCATTTCCGAATCTCCGTGACCACCAGTGATCACGCCACTGCCACCGGCCATCCTTTTGAAGTCGAGGAAGCTCTCGCCTCAAACGATTCGTCGAAGCGCGAGGTTCTCCTGCGGCGCTTCCTCGAAACCGCGCCCGAGATGAAACAAGCCGCCGCACAACTCGCCGCCCTGCGCAAAAATCCGCCACGCGGCCAGCCCACGCTCGTCATGAGCGAGCGACCCACCACGAATCCCCGCGCCACGAATCGCTACCATCGCGGCGAATATCTCTCGCCCAAAGAAACCGTGCCGCCCGCCGTGCCTGCCTTCCTGCCTGCCTTGCCCAAGGATGCGCCCGCGAACCGCCTCACCTTCGCGAAATGGCTCTTCGCGCCCGAAAACCCGCTCACCGCTCGCGTGGCCGTCAACCGCCAATGGCATGCCTTCTTTGGTCGCGGACTCGTGCAGTCGCTGGAGGATTTCGGTTATCAGAGCGAGCCGCCCTCGCACCCCGAGCTGCTCGACTGGCTCGCGATCGAGTTTGTGAAGCAAGGCTGGAGCCTGAAGAAGCTGCACAAGCTCATCGTCACGAGCGCCACCTACAAGCAGTCCAGCCGTAAAACGAGTTTTTCGGCTCATTCGGACAAGAGCGAGTTGGAAAACTCGCTCTACGCCCATGCTCCGCGCTTCCGCCTCGATGCCGAGATCATCCGCGACTCCGCTTTGAAGGCCGCAGGCGTTTTGTCGCCGAAAATGGGCGGCCCCGGTGTCTATCCGCCGCAGCCCGCCAGCATCACGTCCGAAGGCACCTACGGCAAATTTGAGTGGAAGACGAGCGAGGGAGAGGACCGCTACCGCCGCAGCCTCTACACCTTCATCAAGCGCACCGCGCCCTTCGCCATGTCCACCACCTTTGACGCGCCCACGGGCGAAGCCTGCCTCGCCAAACGCGATGTCTCCAACAGTCCGCTGCAAGCCCTCACGCTGCTGAACGACCAGATGTTCATGGAAGCCGCGCAGGCGCTGGCCAAAGCCGTGATTTCCGCATCTCAAGACGACAACACCCGCCTCCAAAACCTCTTCCGCCGCTGCCTCACCCGCCCCGCCGCTGCCGATGAACTCGCCATGCTCAAAACCTTCCTCCAAAAGCAGCGCGACCAAAAACTCGAAGGCGAAGCGCTATGGGCGGCGGTTAGCCGTGCGGTGTTAAATCTGGACGAGGCCATCACGCATCCGTGACTCGAATTCTGACAGCCGTTTTGATCTTGGCCGCGCAGGCACCTGCGCGGCCATCGGGTGGACTTCCGTGAAGCTCTGGACCCGCATCTGGAGGCAGCTCCAGCAGTGGTGGCAACAGCGAGGCTCGCTTGAAAGACTCCCGAAGTGAGAATGGTCGCCTGCGCAGCCACCACCTCTGACATCTGACGTTTCACGTCTGACTCAATCCTGTGCAGAGGAACGCTTTGCAGTCGCACAAACAAGGTTTCCATGCTTTTTCCACCGTCCATGTCCGCCACCGCCACGATCACCAACATCTCCTGCTATCAATTCGCCGCACTGTCCGGTTTGAAAGAGCTGCGCCAGCGGCTGCTGGACTTGTGCAAGAGCCGGGGACTGAAAGGAACGATCTTGCTGAGCACCGAGGGCATCAACATGTTCATCGCCGGCGTGAGAGAGGATGTGGATGCGCTGGTGGATGTGCTGCATGGCATTCCAGGCCTGGAAGGTCTCAAGCCGAAGTACAGTGAGAGCGGGGAGCAGCCGTTCCGGCGCATGCTGGTGCGCATCAAGAAGGAGATCATCGCGTTTGGCGTGGAAGGCATCGAACCGGCGAAATACACTTCGCCACGGCTGGAGCCGAAGGTGTTGAAGCAATGGCTGGACGAGGGCAGGCAGGTCGTGCTCTACGACACGCGGAATGATTACGAGGTGAAGCTCGGCACCTTCAAAGGCGCGGTGGTGGCGGGCATTGATTCATTCCGGGATTTCCCCGCCGCAGTGGCCCGATTGCCTGCGGAGATGAAGCAAGCCGAGATCGTGTCCTTCTGCACCGGCGGCATCCGCTGTGAGAAAGCGGCACCGTTCATGGAGCGCGAGGGCTTTGAGCATGTGTGGCAGCTTGAGGGCGGCATTTTGAAGTATTTTGAGGAATGCGGCAGTGCGCATTA
>JAJTDU010000030.1:0-24514 GCA_021298725.1 Verrucomicrobiaceae bacterium
GCCTTCCTTGATCTGCATGGGCGGCTCGTCGCAGATGGCGCGTTGGATTTCCTGGCAGATGGGGGTGAGGTCGTGGAGGCGCTGGGTGAGATGGCCCAGAAGATTTCCCGCAGATTCAGGGAGGCCCACAGATTGGGATTCAGAGTCATCTGCGGGCCTCCTTGAATCTGTGGGAGAATCAAAACTGCTGAGCAGGGTTTTGAGTGAAGGCACGACCTCCAGCGAAACGGCGAGCGCCTGCAAATCACGGCCGTTGCCGCTGCCTTGGCTGAGGCGGGAGCTGGTGCGTTCGAGATCGCGGACTTCTTTGAGCAGCGTGCGCACCTGGCTGAGGAGCATGGGCTCGTCGAGGAAGGCGGCGAGCATGTCCTGGCGCTGCGTGAGGGCGGCGAGATCGCGGAGGGGATGGAGGACCCAGTGGCGGAGCTTGCGGGCACCCATGGGAGTGCAGGTGCGGTCGAGGGCGCTCAAAAGCGTGTGCGCGTTGCCGCCACGGGCGCTGACGAGTTCGAGGTGGCTCTGGCTGGCGGCGTCGATCAGCACGACGTCGTTGGTTTGGCCGACGCGGAGGCGCTGGATGTGCTCCACACTGCGGCGGAGCTGAAACTGAAGGTATTGCAGGATGCCACCGGCGGCGCAGATGGCGGCGTTCATGCCGGTGCAGCCGAAGCCATCGAGCGATTGCACTTTGAAATGCTGCGTGAGGCTGTGCTGGGCCTGATCGAGCAGGAAGAGGTAGCTTTCGATGGGCTGGGCGCTGCTGGGATTGCCGAGCGCGTCGATGACCTCGCGCTGGGTGTCGCTGAAGAGCAGTTCGCTGGCCTGGAGGCGCTCGAGTTCGTCGGCGAGCTCGGTGGTGTCTTTGAACTCGGCGACTTCAAACTCGCCGGTGGTGTGATCGACGTAGGCGAGGCCGAATTTTTTGCCTTCGCGGAACACGGCGGCGAGGTAGTTCGGGCGGTTCGAGTCGAGCAGATTCAGGTCGCTGATGGTGCCGGCGCTGAGGATCTGCGAGACGGCCCGTTCGACGATCTTGCCCGGCACCGGATCAGTCGTCTGCTCGGCGATGGCGACGCGTTTGCCGGCCTTGATGAGCTTCGCGATGTAACCCTGCGACGAATGATGCGGCACGCCGCACATGGGCACCGCGTTGCGTTTCGTCAGCGCCACATTGAGGATCGGTGAGGCGACCTTCGCATCCTCGAAGAACAGCTCGTAGAAGTCGCCGAGGCGGAAAAACAGCAGCACATCCTCCGGAAGCTCCCGCCGGATGGCGAGGTATTGCTTCATCATGGGAGTGGTGGCGGCGTCGGACATGGGGTGGGATGGTCAAGAGGTCGTCAAGGAGGTCAAGGAGTCAAGATTCCGGTCAAGATGGGTGTCAGCGGAAGTGAGGCTTGATCGCGGGAAGGGTTCTTGCCAAGATAGCCTCATGACTCAGAAAAACCGCGAAGCCTTGTTCGATCTCCTCACCCTCTCGATCTATGCGGATGCGCATGTTTCGCTGACGGAAGAGCGGCTGGTGGAGTCGGCATTTATCGCGGAGGGCTGGGATTCGGACTATCCGAAGAGTCTTTTTATCGAGGAGTCGTTTGCTCGTGCCCGCGAGGCGGCGGATAGCGATGACGCGATGTTTGATTACATCAACGAGAAGGCGCAGGTCTTCACCACGAAGACGTCTCAGAAGGAAGTGCTGGGGGTGGTGAAAAACATCCTCAAAGGCGATGGCGAGACGCCGGAGGAGAACGAGTTTTACAGCTTGCTCGTGCAGGCGCTGCCGAAGCCGACGAAGTAAGGGGCTGTGGGTGGTTTGCGGTTCTCAGTTCTTCGTTTTTTCGAAGAGGAAGCGCAGCATCACGAACATGAGCAGTGTGAACGTCACGGCGGAAGTGAAAGCGATGGCGAGCGTTGCCGTGGGCGGCAGGCCTTTGCGCAGAGCCATCACACCACCCCAGCCAAATCCGGTGCAGAACGAGATGATCACGCGCAGGCTGGCTTTCCTACCCCAGCCTTTGAAGCTCGTTTCAGCAGGAGCGCCTTGGTTGATGAAGGCACCCACGATCAGCGACACTTGAAACACCGAGGCGATGACTGAGACGATCCACAGAAACTGTGGGTGGGTGAGCAAACTCATGGTGAGGTCTGGATGTCGAGTTCACAGTCCAGGCGGACGTTCGGAGGCCTTGCGCAGAGCCTTGGACAGTGCAGGCGGTGCGGCGGGGTCGAAGTACTCACCGCCGACGACTTGTGCTCCATCACGCGTCATGACGAGCGTGGGGCGGTTGCCCTGCGTGTCGCGGTAGTAGCTGCGTTTGTACAGCTTGCCGTCAGGATTGATGATGGCGTGGCAGCAAATCTGCGGCTTGGCGAGGAAGAAGATGTGCAGTTTGTTTTTGGTGTCGATGCTGATCTGCGGCTGCACCGCCATGTTGACGGGGCCGAGCAGGAAGGTGGCGAGGTAGGCACCGCTGCGCTCATCTGCGATGCGGCAGTAGAGCTGCAAAATGTCCAGTTCACGAAACAGGATGACTTGGTAGCGGCGTGCGCGGCCCGCGTTCTGATAGCCCTCGGGCACGCCGTAGGGCTGGTCGAACATGTTCGGCTTCGCGTCCGTGGTGGTCATGCGCTCGCGGTTGGAGGCGTAAAACTGACCACTGATGGGGTGCAGCACATTGGCGACCAAGTGAAAGGTGCCGAGATCGGAAGTGGCATAGCCGCCGGAGAGTTCAACTTTATGTGAGGTGGTGCCGCCGGCCTGTAGCTTGATCGGCTGCTCTGAGCCGATGGTGATGGGCGAGAGCACACGGCCCGTTGATTGAGTGATCTCAAAGTGCAGCCAGTCACGCGCACCATGGCCGCCGAGGATGACGTCGGCACCAGAGCGATTGATGATGGTAACGGTGGCGACCACTGGCTCGCCGGTGAGGTACTGATCTTTCGACAAGGCCAAGTTGGTGACGTACTGCGCCCGAGCGCTGGAGGCGCACAGGCAGAGGATCAAGAGCAGCAAGTAGCGGTTCATGGCGGTCAGGATTTCGGTTTGGTGGGAGGCGCGGAACTGGAGGCAGTGCGGAAGCCGCGGGCGAGTGTAGCCTCGTTTGCGGATTCTGGAAAGAGGCGGTCGGTGAGCAGTTGGTCGCTGCTTTTCAAACCGAAGTGACCGCCGCGCACGACGGGCACCTTGATGTCGATGAAATCAGGATGCGCTGGCCAGATGCCATCCTGGGTTTCACCACTGGTCCATTCACTGACATTGCCAGCCATGTCGCACACGCCGTAGCGGCTGACATCCTTGGTGATGCGCGTGATGGGTGCCCAGAGGTTGTAGCCGTCGATCTTGCCGCCACGGCTCTTGGGCTTGGCGTTGTAGTCGTCGCCGAGATTCGCGGCGTTGTTGAGCGGCTGCTGGCCCCAGGGGTAGCGAAGGCCTTTCTCTCCACGGGCCGCTTTTTCCCACTCCTGCTCGGTAGGCAGGCGCTGGCCTTTCCATTTGGCAAAGGCATAGGCGTCCCACCAGTCCACCTGTGTGACCGGGGTGTTTAGGGTGACGCCCTCATGGTTGAAGGTGGCCCCGGACTTCGCTGCCGCGTAGGAAGATGGCCACTGCGGCGGTTCATGAGTGGCCTTGGTCTTGGGCTGAAGCGGATGGTCAAAAGCGCCGGGCTTGGCGGTCTTCAAAGCGGCCAGAAACGCTGCGTATTGGCCGATGGTAACCTCGTGCTTGCTGATCCAGAACTCTGGCAGCCGCACTTTTTCGTTTTTCTGGAACTCAAACTCACCCGCAGGGATGCGCACCATCTCGAGCGGCAGCACCGCGCCCCCAGAGCCTGATGCGAAGTTTCCACCGTTCATCAAGGCACCAAGCGCGGCGATGACGAGCAGGATCACGACCACCGCCGCCCAGACCCACCACGGTTTGCGACCACGCACGCCTGCGGGCAGGCTTTCCGCCTCGATCTTGCGCACGATGCTGCGCTCACGCATGTCATCGCGCAAATCGTCGAGTGAGGCCAGCAGGCGGGTCCAGTCATGGTTCGCCTCGGAGAGTGATTGCAGCAGCCCACGCGCCTTGCCCTCGGCGGTGACGGGACGCAGCAGTTCCAGAAAGGCTCGCACATCGGCCCGGGCCTCGCGTTTCTCCGCAACCGCCGGACGGAAGATGTTCACGATGCTGGCCTGGTGCTCGGTGTCGATGTAAATGTCACGCGGTGCCAAGCTGCGATGGTGGTAGCCGCGTTCGGTCGCGTATTGCATCGCCTCGGCAACGCCGAAGAGAACCTCGGTGAGGCGGCGTTCGCTGAGCGTCTCGTCCGTCATCTCGATCTCCGTCAGGCTGCGGCCACGCGGCAGTTCACGCGTGTAAAACTGCCAGCCGTTTACCTCTCCCGCTTCGTACAAAGGCGCGATGCGCGGATGCATGAGCGAGGCCTTCACACGTTCGCGCTCCTTGAATTTCTCCACGACATCTGACTTCTTCAGATACTCCGGCTTCAGCAGCACCAGCGCCACCGGCCGCTGCACTGCCACTTGCAGGGCGCGGTAGGTTTCAGACTCCTTTTCAATGTAGAGCCGCTCCAGCACTTGGTAATTTCCCAGCACCGTGCCCGTCACCATCACCGGCGGTGCCTCATTCGGCTCCATCGGCTGTGCGAGTAAGGAGCGGATGCGTTCCAGCAGCTTCTCTGGCTTGTAAGGGGCGTCCTTCAGCACCAGCGCGTCAGCGGTTTGCGCCTCGAAGCCGCTCAAGTCATAGCGCGTGGTGAACAGTACACGCGTGTGTGGAAAGCGGGCTCGCGCCGCATCCCGCAGCTTGAAGCCCGTCTCCTGGGAGGGGAAAATGGCCTCGGTGACGAGGATGTCGAGCGTGTCCGTCTTTGCGATCCATGCCGCAGCCTCCTTGGCCTCGGGAAAATCGACAATGGTGAACCCGGGAAGATTTTCCCTCAGCCAAACGATGCGTTGGCCGCTCAGGGCGGCGTTGGAATCAACAAACAAAAGAGTCATGCGTGCTTGTGGCGATCACCTCCCCATCGGTGGCAGGAGCGGGTTCACACCGGCGGGCGCGGAACCCGGTGCGGAGCCGAACTCCAGGAGATCGCGGGGCTCGGCGGCCACATCCTGGAGTTTGTTGTTATAGTAGAGACGCAGCATGTAGCCGTAATACGATCTGCGGCCATGCTGCTGAATTTCGGCGGCGGAGAGTGCGGGCAGGTGATACACGACATCCAGCGTCTCCTCGCCGCTGCCACTCCAGTCCACCGGGGCGGATTGCCATGTTTCGACCGGCTCCGGCGCGATGCTTTGCGCCACTTGTGCTCCGTTCACCCGGTCAAAAAAGAACACCTCAAGATTGACCGCTTTGCCATCCACCGGCTGGCTGCCAGCACGGGAGATCGGCACCCGCACCGTGTAGCGTTCCCCGTTGTTCACGGAAAAATCACGCGCCACTTGGCAGGCTCCGAGGCGCAGGTTCTTCTCGCCTTCCAAGCCATTGGCACCTGGCATAGCCAGAGGTGCGGACATGGCCGCAGGCCCGGCGCCGAGGCGTCGGGAGGCCAGTTGATAAAAACTGCCCGCGTTCGTCTCTCCCAGAAGCTGGATGCGCCGCCAGGAATCCGTCGCCTTCGTGGCCACGCCCATCTGCTCGTAGGTTTGCGCGATCTCCGCGATGATCGCCGGATGATCTGGGGTCAGTTCGTCGGCCCGCTTGAGCATTTCCAGCGCACCCTGCATGTCGCTCATGCCACGGATCTCCTTCGCGGTGGTGACGACGTAATTCACGTCCTTCAGCAACTGCGTGGCCGGGTCGGGTTTGAAAGCAGGTGCTGGCGCTGGGGTGGATGGCGGCTGACTGGAGGTGACCGGTGCCGGCATCGGTGCCGGTTGAGGAATCAAAGCAGGAGCCGGAGCCGGATTCGTCTGTTGGAAAGAGCCAATCGGCGGCGGAGCGCTCCAAACCGGCGCGGCAGCCGCCGGAGCAGGGGGTGCAGCCAGGGTGCCCGGCAGCGGCGGTGCCAAAACTGGCGCAGGCATGGCGATCTGGCCAATTTCCGGCACCACGCCCGCTTGGGGCAGCGCAGACGGCAAAACAGGCTGTTGAGCCGTCGCGGATAATGTTTCCGCAGAACGTTGGGTCGTCAGCAGCCTTACCGCGAGACCAATCTGCACCACAGCCAGCAGGCAGAGCGTGCCCCACGCCGCTGCAGAGGCACGTTCGCGGTCAGGGGCGAGAATGGTGGAAGGGGGAGTCACAAGTTGCTGGAAAAGGCGCTTATGGTACGATTCAGGCTTCCTAGTGTCAATGCTTCACGGTTCTTCGTTCAAAATGCCGGAAGGTTCCGCCCTTCCGCTGTTCGTTCATGCCTTGGAAACGTCACCGCATCACCACCTGTGTGATTTTTCTTTCTCCCCGGTCGAAATCGCGGCGCAATTGTGCCAGCGCGAAGATTTTGTCTGGATGGATTCCTCTCTGCCCACTCCGGGAGCCATCTCCGTGCTCACCGCCGATCCTGTGGAGGTCTTGCAGGGCCACATCGACCACGACTGGGAAAAAGTCCGCGCCGCCCTGCGCACACCCCGCGCCTCTGCGGGTGGTTTGTACGGCTGGGTTGGCTACGACGGCCATTTCACCTTCGGCATCTACCCCCACGGCCTCGTTTACGATCACGACACCTCCCGCTGGTACGAATTCGGCCATTTCACCTCTCACTTCTTACCTCTCACCTCTCACCAAGTCGCCGCCGCTCCCCAACTCCACTTCGAGCCCCAAGTCCCCCGCGAAGACTTCATCCGCAGCGTCCAGCGCGCGCAGGACTACATCACCGCCGGAGACATCTACCAGGTCAACCTCTCCTACCCCTGGAAAGCCGCCTGGCCGCCGGACGCCGACGCCTTGGCGCTCTATTTGAAACTGCGCACCGTTTCGCCCGCACCGCATGCCGCCTTCATGCGCCTGGCCGGCACCACCGTCCTCTCCGCCTCGCCCGAGTTGTTTTTAAACATGCGCGGCTCCCGCATCGCCACCCGTCCCATCAAAGGCACTCGCCCTCGGTTTGTCGGCGATCCCGCCCGCGACAGCGCCGCCGTGCGTGAACTCACCGGCTCCGCCAAAGAACGCGCCGAGCTGCTCATGATCACGGATCTCGAACGCAACGACCTCGGCCAAGTCTGTGAGTTCGGCAGCGTCGCCGTGCCCGAGCTGTGGCGGGTGGAAAGCTTCGCGCAGGTCTTCCACCTCGTCTCCACCGTCACTGGCACGCTCCGGCCGCATGTCGATCACGTCGATGCCTTCCGCGCCTGCTTCCCCGGTGGCAGCATCACTGGCGCACCGAAAAAACGCGCCACCGAGATCATCGCCGAGCTCGAACCCCATCCCCGCAGCCTCTACACCGGTGCCATCGGCTGGTTCGGCTTCGACGGTCGCAGCCAATGGAACATCGCCATCCGCACCGCGGTGCAAAAGGGCGATGAAATCACCTTCCACGTCGGCTCTGGCATCGTCGCCGATTCCGTGCCGGAACACGAGCATGAGGAGACCCTGCACAAAGCAGCGGGGATTTTGGCCGCGGCTTCGTGATAAGCCGCGAGTCGCGCAGCGTTTGTTCCCGCCTCATGAAGCGCCTCACCTTTCTCGCCCTAGCCCTCACCGGTCTTTTTTCCACAATGATCCACGCCGCCGATGACTCGCGCGTCTATGAACTGCGCATCTACACCTGCCACGAAGGCAAGCTCGACGCCTTGCAGGCACGCTTCCGCGATCACACCTGCAAGCTGTTTGAAAAGCACGGCATCGGCAACGTCGGTTACTGGGTGCCGGTGGATGAGGAGAATGGTTCCAAGACCACGCTGATCTACGTGCTCGAACACAAGAGCCGCGAGGCGGCCAAGGCAAGCTTCAAGGCCTTCGGCGCGGACCCCGAGTGGAAGGCCGCCGCGAAGGCAAGCGAGGCGAACGGCAAAATCGTCGCCAAGATCGAGTCCATCTTCATGTCACCGACGGAGTACTCGCCGCCGCTGACCATCGCCAAAGGCGACAAGCCGCGCGTGTTTGAACTGCGCACCTACACCACACCCGAAGGCAAGCTGAACGACCTGCACGCCCGTTTCAGCAACCACACGATGAAGCTCTTCAGCAAGCACGGCATGAGCCACCTCGCCTACTGGGTGCCGACGGATGCGGACAAAGGCGCAGGCACAAAACTGATCTACATCCTCTCCCACGCCAGCAAGGAAGCCGGCCTCGCCTCCTTCACCGCCTTCCGGGCAGATCCTGACTGGATCAAAGCCAAAGCGGAGAGCGAAAAGAACGGCCCACTGACCATCCAGCCGCAGGCCGAGGGGGTGAAGAGCATCTATATGAAAGCCACGGACTTCTCGCCGATCCAGTAAAGCCTGGAAAAGGCAGCGTGGCCTACGGAACACGAAATTTCAGGAAAATGGTCCCAGATTGGCGGCCAAGGAGCGGTGGAGCAAAGAGGCAGCGGTTGTCATACATAACTCGGCTGCTTTGCCTCTCTGCCCCACGGCGGTAAAACGAGCCATCCCAGATCCCAATCTTCTGAATTCCGTGTCTTCCGCGGACTCCGTGCGCAGTCATTTCTGGAGATTTTCCTCTGTGCAGCTCTTCGGTAGACAGATTTTTTCAGGTTTCTGTGTCGCACCTGCGTCATTCGGCGGCCAGACCAAGACCACGGCCGTCAGGGCGCAGGCTTACGGGGTATTTCTCCGCTTAAAGTGACTTTATGGCGCTCAATTCGGCTCTGGAGGCCGAAAAATCGAGGTTTTTGGTCGGCTTGGGTCGGGAAAACCCGCGTTGACAGGTCCGGCTAACTCGGCACCATCGCGGACCCCTCTACCGGGCCCCCCATCCGGCAGAGCGCGCCCCAACAACCCAACCAGCGATTGAACCAACCCATTCTCCTGTGCCTCCTTGTGTTGTGCGCCACGGCTTTTGCCGAAGAAGTTAAATCCTCAGCCACAACGCCAGCCGGTACTCCTGGCCAGGTGATCGCGGGTGTCAGAACCACCGCTTACACCCACACCGAGAGTGATCACATCGAGTATGGCCCCCGCACAGCGGTCGGCACCCTGCTCAAGCACGGCCAGGTCCGCAGCGCTGCTGCTGACTGGTCCATTTACCCGGTGGGCACCGTGTTTCAGATCCAGGGCGATTCCTCGCTTTACATCGTGGACGACTACGGCTCCGCCATCGTCGGTACGAAGACCATCGACCTCTACAAGCCTTCGCACCGCGCCATGAATCTCTGGGGCACCCGCCATGTGACCATCCGCGTCATCAAATGGGGATCGTTCGCCAAGAGCCTCGCCATCCTCAAGCCCCGCGCCAACAAGGCTCCGCACGTCCGCAGAATGGTGGCCCGCATCGAGTCCCGGCCCGCCTGATCAGCCCAGCACGCTGTCCGGCACCCGGGCCATGATGCGCCCCTCGGGGTCACGCACAACGATTTTGCCGTGGATGATCTCTGGTGGGTTGCTGATGCCCTTGGCGTAATCCTCCGCCAAGTCTTTGCTGCACCCCAGGGATTGGCGAATGCGGGTGGCGAGCGTTTGCAGGTCTGGAGAGATCATGATTGGCTCCTATACGGCCGCCCGCTGCCAAAGTCGCCTTCGGAAATGGTGAATGTCGTTTTCTTATCGCCAAGCCGGACGGTGTTTCTTGATGATCGTCGCCCGATCATGGAAACGCCGCTCTCGCCCCTCAACTTCGCCCGCCGCCTTTACGCCGACCGTGAAGCGGTGGTGGAGGGCAGCCTCCGCTTCACCTACCGCGGCGTGGTCAGGCTGTTAGAGGGATCGAATCAGCAATGGCAGCTTCTGCGCGATGTGTTCGAGCCACTGCTGGCCGGTAAGGCGCTGGTGCAGTCCCATTTCGTCCGACCAGCCTTGCTGGTGCAGTTGCGTGGCATGTTTTTTCATGGCCTCGCGGCAGCGTATGGCCAGCGTCGCAGATGGATAGCCTTTCACGTCATCCGCGGCGGCCAGCACGCCATCAAGGCTCTGGCAGGCGGCCAGTAAGGCGGTGACGGGCACATACTTCGGGAAACCGACGGGGTTCTTCCAGGTGCGCAGGAAGCTCCACTCATCCGCACGGATGGAATAGGCCAGCGAAGGACCGCGGTGGCGTTTGGCGGGCGTTTTTCCAGGAAGCACGCGCTCTCGCTGCGGTAATGGCGGCTCGATCACATGCCCTGAGAGCGCCATTTCCCGCAGCGGGAGCAACACAGAACGCTGGGTGAAGCCGGAAAGCCGCGCCAGCCGCGCCGCGGTCATCGGTCCGGTGGTGAGAAGGTGCAGCATGATCTCCGCACGTGTGGAGGTGCCAAACAGACACCGCAGTTTGAGCCAAAGGTTCGCCGCGATGCCCGGCGACGGCGCACGGCTCATCTGGCGCAGTTCCAGCCTGCCACGCTGGAAGCCGTGCGCGGCGAACACCGGATCGCTTACCGCTGTCAGACTGGCTCCACCGATGAACAGCGGTTCCAGGGTTCGCTTTGAGCCCGTCGGAGCCGCCAGAGCCTTCCATTTCACCTGCGATGATTGCCGCTGTGCCACGTCCGCCATCGCGCCGAGCACCGCTGCATCGCCGAGGCCACTTTGTTTGTGCAAGTTTTTCAGACGTTGCATGTGAACCAGGGAGCCATGCAGGCACAGCCAGTCCAGCGCCTCGTCAAACAGACGCGGCTCTCGCCGACCCCAAACCGTGGTAGCCAGCAGCAGCGTCTCCACATCAACCACATGATCGGCGCGCGCGCTTGCGCTGCCAGTTCCAGCCACCCCCAGGCTGCTCCAACCACGCCACAACCAGTCGAGGAGGCCAGCACGAAGGTCTTCGTTAAAATTGCTCGGTGACATGCGGGTATCCCAGTTGAGTGACGGCTTCTCGGACGAGGGCGGGGAACACCTCGCTGCCATCCTGCGTGCAGACCCAGCGTGCCGCGCTGGGCATCTCCGCCTGCGTGGGTGCCAGTGCCTTCAGGTCACGGCTGTGACGGCCCTCTCCCTGATCAATGCAGGCAAACAGCTTCAGGTGAATCAGATCAAAGCGGTCAGGATAAAAAATCGTGAGCCTCGCTCCATACTCATGACGGATCAGCTGCGACAAAAACCCCTCCGGCAGTCCCATGAGCACTTGATCGGCCGGTCCGGCATTCAGCCAGCCTCGAGGCAGGTCCAATTCCTCGCCCACCTCGTCCACTACCTGATAAAGCGCGGGCGACAGCGGTCTCGGATCGACCAGACCGCTCACCGCGTCCACGCCTGCGAGCGCATCCACGTCCTTCGTCGTCCGGCTGACCAGCCCGAGCGCCAGCAAGGCCGATCCGCCGCACACCACGAGTGTCTCAGCCTCCGCCCCACGCTCTTCCAGCCGCATCGAGACGAGATGGAGCGCCTGATCAAGAAGTGCAGTGTCGATACGATTCATCCGGATGAATAAAGCATCTTTAAAGAATGCATAAAGCATCTTATTTGGATCATTTATGCATTCTAAATGCATGACATAGTTCAATGAAAAGCCATTGAGCATGCCACCAAATGAATTGCACGCAGGGGCGCCGCCCACATTTCGCGCTACTGCCGGAGCGCGGGAGAAATCGCGTGGGCTGGGGTTGCCGGGGCCGGTCTGCGTCTTTGGCTCCGACCGCTCACTTCACCACCACACCCGCCTCGCCCACCTCCCAGCCGAGCCCAGCGGCGCGAATCGCCACGGCGGTGGCGTTGTCCGGCCATTCGGCGCTGAGCTGGTCTTTGAAGTAAGTCTCCCATGTGATCCATTTGCCGTTGATCTGAGCTTGCATCACCCACCAGCGGGTTTGCGACATCCAGCGGATGTCGCTGTGCTGCCAGGCCACGGTCAACTTGCCCCCCGGCGTGATTTTGCCCACCACGGGCGCTGGCAGCGTCGATTGACTGAGCCACGGAGAAGCGGGCGGAATCGCATGCGTGATGTAGGCCCGCTCCTTCGCGTAGGTGCCGATCTTGCCGAGATCCTGGTGCAGCGAATCGAAGTTCCAGTGGAAGTGCCCCGGTGTCATTTTCAGGCCGCGTTCACGCAAAACACTCATCTGACGCAGAATCTCCCCCGCATTGCGGTCATCGCCGATTTTGGAGGTGTACATGCCCGGCCAAATGTGGCGGCCCTGCGTGTTTTGCTCCAGCCACCAGTCATAGTAGGTGATGAAGCCGAGCTTGGGCCGATCAATCGTCCAGTAGAGCTGCGGCGTGAAGTAATCGACCCAGCCCTGCTGCAGCCACTTCTTCGAGTCCGCGCCCAGATCCTCATATGGATCGAGTCCGCCGCCCGTACCTTCGGGATGATTCGGCCGCCACAGGCCAAACGGGCTGATGCCGAACTTCACATGCCGCTTGATGGCCTTGATGCCCTCGTAGGTGGCCTGCACGGTCTGGTCCACGTTTTGCCTGCGCCATGCCGTGAGCTCCAGCGTGCCGCCAGAGACCTTGTAGCGCGCATAAGTGTCGCTGTCGGGAAACTCGATCTTCTTTTTCGCTGAGTCGGTGATCGGATACGGATAAAAGTAATCGTCGATGTGAATGCCATCCACGTCGTAGCGCCGCGTCACGTCCAGCATCACCGCCACGGCTTGCTGCCGCACTTCCGGCACGCCGGGGTCCATCCACCAGTCGATGCTGTATTTCATCGTCCACTCCGGGTGCGCTCGGCGCATGTGTGTGGCGCTCGGCGCATGCTTTTCACCCGCCAGCGCCCGGTAAGGATTAAACCATGCATGCAGCTCCATCCCGCGCTTGTGCGCCTCCGCCACCGCAAACTCCAGCGGGTCCCAGCCGGGCGATTTGCCCATCTCTCCGGTCAAAAACGGCGACCACGGCTCAATTTCCGAGGCATACATCGCATCGCCCGCCGGGCGGACTTGGAAGATCAGCGCGTTCAGCCCCACGTTCGCTGCGGATTCGATCAGCGTGAGCAACTGCTGCTTCTGCTTCGTCACCGGCAGTCCCGGCTCCGAAGGCCAGTTGATGTTCCGCACCGTCGCGATCCACGACCCACGCAGCTCACGCGCTGGCGGTGGCACGCTCGTTTGAGCATGCAGCGTGACGGCCAACAACCAGGAGATCAAAAGCAGGAGTTTCAGGCGCATGTGCGGCAAGAAAACGCCGCGCGTGCGATGTGTCGCTGAAATTTTCCATCCCACGTCGTATTCATGCGCTTCCATGACCTTCCGATCACTCTCCAGCTTCGCCGCCATTCTTGCTCTGGCCTCCTGCTCGTCCCTGCGCTCGCCGATTGTGCCCGGCGCGGCCCCCAAAGATCACGGACCCATCGGTGCGGGTGAAGGTCCGGCCTGGAAAGATGGAGCGCTCTACTTCACCGACGGCAAGCACATCAACCGCCTGGGCCCAGAGGGCAAAACGAGCGTCTTCCGTCATAACGCCTCCAACGGCCTGCTCTTCGACCGCGAAGGCCGTCTCGTCGCCTGCGAGTCGGGATTGCGTCGCGTCACCCGCACGGAAAAAGATGGCAGCATCACGGTGTTGGCAGACCGCTTCGAAGGAAAACGCTTCAACACGCCCAACGACCTCTGCAAGGACTCCAAAGGCCGGATTTACTTCACCGATCCGAGGTATGGATCGCGGGAGGGGATGGAGCTAAAGATCGAGGGCGTCTATCGCATCAATCGCGAGGCCCAACTCCCAGGCGGATTGTGTGCCTTCGCCTACGACATTCCAAATGTGACCCGCATCGAATGCAACGGTGCCGAACGCCCCAACGGCATCCTCATCTCTCCAGACGACCGTTTTCTCTACCTCGCCGACAACAATAACAACACCCACGGCGGCTCACGGAAGCTGCTGCGCTACACCCTCGATAAAAACGGCGATGTGAAGCCCGGCACACGAAAAGTCATCTTCGACTGGAAGGACGGTCGTGGCCCCGATGGCATGAAAATGGACACCGCAGGCCGCATCTACGTCGCCGCAGGCACGAACAAGGCCACGGAATACGAAACGAACCACTTCAAGGCCGGCTGCTACATCCTTTCGTCCTCCGGCAGGCTCATCGACTTCATCCCGACCGCGCCCGACGAGTGCTGCAACTGCGCCTTTGGCGGCAAAGACGGCAAAACACTTTTCATCACCTCCGGAGGCCACCTCTGGAGCGTGCCGCTGAAGTAGTCTCATCCTCGACCACTTTGAAGAGCTTTTGAAACCATGAAAGCCGTAGCGCGGCTCCTCTGCCTCACCGCCGCCGCCCGCCTTGATCTCCACGAAGAAGGCGGCCACGGCGTCGGCAATCTCATCCCCACGCTGGTTCAACACAACTTCCCCGGTGCCCAGTGGCCGAAGGTGCTCGTGGAGTGGCTGGGGACGCTGGACCCGAAAAAGTGACGCTCCAGCAACCCATTCACCAAAGCAGCTTCATGCCATACGCCGCGAACTCAGCGTCACAGGAGACCAAGGTCAAATCCTCCACCAAGGCTTGGGCGATCACCAGCCGGTCAAAGGGATCGTTGTGATGAAAAGGCAGCCGTCGGTGCTCGTGGAGATGGGGGACGAGGATGGGCAGGATCAGGATGTTGGAGGCATCCAGACGGTCGGGAAAGAGCTGGTCGAAGGGGAGAGTTTGCCCAGCGAGTCCTTGATGCCGATCTCCCACAGCGTCGCAGGACTCACGAGGCTGCTGCCGGCCAGAAACCACAGCAGCGCATGAGCATCTAGCAGCACCTTCATGGGCGATAATCGGCAAAGGCTTCGAGCGGCGCGTCAAAATCATCGGCCAGCTTGATGCCGGGCACCGAGCCAAACCCTGGGCGTGTCGTCGGGGCCGCTTGCGACTCGTGCTTCGCCTTCGACTTGAGAAAATGCAGGTAATGCAACACCTCGCGCAGCAGCGGTTCCGGCTGCTGGGAGACTTCGGAGATGAGGAGTTGCTGGATCGACATGCGGTAGATTTACCGCCTGCCAAGCCGCCTGCCAAGCTCACGTTCAAGCTCAATGACATGGACTGCGGCAGCCTGCTGCCGCTTGTTCGAGGCAGCCCTGCTGCCGCCGAAGTCTCCTGATGAACAGAGAACACCCTCCGCTGCCGCATACGCGAAAGCGCCTTAGCGAGACATCATCTTGGAAGGTTCAACGGCCAGCAGGCTGGCCTCCCGAAAGCGGCAGCAGGCTGCCGCAGTCCATGTGTTGAGGGAAAGCGCAACGCGAGACTTCAAGAAGGCGCAAGAGCGCTGAAATCAGAACTCTCGCGCCTTCTTCATCTCTGGCGGTGTTCCTCATCCCCGTCCGCGAAAGGGCCGCAGAGGCTAGTCGAGTGGCTGGAACGCCAAGGGGAGGATGATTGGGAGCCATCGGTTTTGATCAACAAATCACGAGACCATGCGCTTGCAGCAAAACCACAAAACATGTGAGTGAATCAAATGCTCTACAGGTTTAGATCTGTCTCAAAGCAACAGGCACACATTTCCATCCATGACCTCCGCAACAATCAAACTCTTCCTGCCTCGTGGGGATGCAAAGAGCCTCCGAACTGCCGAAATCTCCAATTGGACGGGAAAGGCAGTTGCAGCGCCACGAACCGAACTGGATGACCTACTCGCCCGCGAGGAATTGGACAAAGCAGGAGTCTATATCCTGATCGGCACTGACCCACTCACCAACGCACCCAGAGCATATGTTGGTGAAGCTGAGGTGATCCGTGATCGGCTCAAACAGCACAAAACCAAAGAGTTTTGGGTTTCGGCGATTGTCTTTATGGGCAAGGACGAGAATCTGACCAAAGCTCATGTCCGATATCTTGAGCAACGTCTTCTAGTCGAAGCTGCTGCGGTTAACAGATTCACGCTCGAACAAAATCAGGCAGGTGGATCAAAGCTCCCCGAATCAGACCGTGAGGATATGGAGGTATTCTTCTCCCGCATCCGCCAGCTCCTTCCGGTTCTTGGGTGTGACATCATTACGCCTATTGCCCAACCTGCTGCAAAGCCCCAACCCGGCGGTGTCCTCTACTGCCGAATGAAGGAGGCCGAGGCGCGAGGACAGCGGACAGCAAATGGCTTTGTAGTCTTCCAAGGTTCGACTGCCAGTTTGGAAGACCGGCCATCGACGGAAAAGTATCCCAACGTCCTGGCTCACCGCAAACAACTCATTGCGAATGGCACGCTGGTCGAGAAAACCGGTCTTTTCGTCTTCACGAAGGCTGTCGAGTTTACAAGCCCGTCCGCAGCAGCAGTGGTCATTCACGGTGGAAGCGCGAACGGACTCACAGCTTGGAAGACCAAGGATGGCAAATCACTCAAGCAATTGGACGAACAAGGATAATCTGTGTTTTAGAGGCAGCTGCGATTCGAAGTAGAGCCTGATTTGAGCCATACGCTGCGCTGCGGAGAAGACCACCCCGCTCCCCACGTTTCATGTCCAACATGAACCCCCTCCTCGCGCTCTTCCTCACTTTCTCCGCCGCGACCGCCGCAGACATGACCTTGCTCGATGCGGGCAAATCGGACTACCAGATCGTTTTGCCGGATGCGGTGCCGAGTGCAACCATCGACGCGAGTCTTCAGCAGACGGCGCGGCTGCTCCAGATGGCGTTTTTAGCGAACAAGGCGGAGATCGCTGTTGTGCGTGAAAAGGAGCGGGATGTCTACAAACCGGCGTTGATGCTCGGGAACACGGTTTTGGCGCAGAAGAACGGCGTGGAGGTGTCGAAGCTGCGGGATTGGAGCTATGTGCAGCGGGCGGTGGGGCGGGCTGTGATCCTCGCGGGGAATGACCAGGCCTCGAAGGCGAAGGTGGAGAATGCGCGGAGGCCGAACTGGGATCGTGTGGGCACGGCGAAGGCGGCGGTGGACTTTGCGCGGGAGTTTCTCGGCGTGCGCTTCCTATATCCTGACCTGCCGGGCTACACGCCGGTGAGCGGCGCGGCGAAGATCGACCTCATGGCATCGCCAGCCATCGAGTTCCTGCCGATGAAGACGATCACGGTGCCGGACACGCTGAACGTGACGAAGACGCCGCTGCTGCGCGTGAACTCGGCGCATCCGGCGGGCGGCTCGTTTTATGATCTCGCGCACAATCGCTTCCCGCGCGTGGATGAGCAGTTCGGCGGTCACACCTGGGAGCGGGCGGTGCCGGCGGAGTTGTTTGCGGAGCATCCGGAATACTTCGCGCTGATCAGCGGCTCGCGTTTGAAGCCGGAGGGCAACGGGCAGTATTGCCTGTCGAACCCCGAGGTGCAGGAGCGCATCTACCGCGACCTCGCGGGCTTCTTCGACAAAGGCTACGACAGCGTGGATCTCGGCCAGCCGGATGGCTTCCGCGAGTGCCAGTGCGAGAAGTGCGACGCGCTCTACGGCACGGGCAAGGACTGGTCGGAGAAGATCTGGATCTTCAACCGCGAAGTGGCGCAGCGGGTGGAGAAATCGCATCCCGGCGGGCAGATCACGATGATGAGCTACATCCTCACCGCGCAGCCGCCGAAGACGTTTAACCAATTTCCCGCGAACACCTGCATCATGCTCACCGGCACGAACGAGGAAGACATCGCCCCGTGGCGTGGCATCGAGGTGCCGCGCGGTTTCACCGGCTACGTTTATAATTGGTGCCCGAATCTCGGCACGCGCTACACGCCGATGCGCACGCCGGGCTACATCGAGCTGCAGGTGCAAAGGCTCGCCGCCGCGCGCATCCAGTCGCTGTATCGCGACGGCCCTGGCCAGCTCTTCGGCCTCGAAGGGCCGGTGTATTACACCATGGGCCGCATGTTTGATGATCCGGCGAACAACCATGCGAAGGACCTCATCCCCGAGTTCTGCGAGGGCGCGTTCCCGGACAAGAGCATCGCCTTCTACATGCGGGCCTTTTACGACGAACTGTATCACGCCATCGCGCTCTACTCCGACCACATCGGCACGCGCACAGATGTGTGGACCTACAAACCGCTGCCCACCGATGCTCGCGGACGCAAAACGGTGCAGGACCCGTTTCAGCTCATCGCCTTCCTCTACACGCCGCGCGTTCTCGCCGCGATGGAGGGCCACCTCGCGCAGTCCGAGCAGCTCGCCCGCACGCCGAAGATCAAAACACGCCTCGCACTCGTCCGCGCCGAGTTTGATTACCTGAAGCACTTCGCGAAGGTCGTGCACTTGCATCAGGCCTATCAAATGCTGCCCGACACCGGTTCGCTGCATCGCCTGCTCGATGCCATCGCCGCGCGAAACGACTTCATCGCCACGCTTTACGCCAAAGGACATCAAAAGGAGTGGAACCACGTCCTCTTCCCCTTTCCCGGCCACGACGCGAAGCACCTGCAACTCGCCCACGACGGTTACCAGGAGCCGTATGCGAACACCTGCTTCAACTGGGACACGAAAGCCATGCGCAATGCTCCGCCGCCCGGCCTCAAGAAGCTCACCATCGCCAAAACGACCGCCAAACTCACGCTCGACAGCCCCGAGTGGCAAACCGCCGCCGGTCACGCACTCACGCTCCTCCCGCCGCTGCGCACGCTGCCGCGCCCGACGACGATCCGCCTTCTCTAAGACGAAAAAGCCCTCCACCTCCGCGCCGAAGCCACGCTCGGCGATGAAACGAAATTCACCGCCTACAACCGCGACCGCGTGCTCTCCGGTCAGGAATCCATCGACATCTACCTCGCCCCGCAGCCATCTAAACCGCTCTACTACCGCCTCGCCGCCGGTCCAAACGCCGCAACGAAATACGATGCACTCAACGGCCTCGTCAGCGACGTCATGGATCCCCGCCATGGTAGGGACGATCCCACCTGGAATGGCGAGTGGAGCAGTGAAACCCGCGTGGATGTGAAAAACAAACGCTGGCACCTGCATCTCACTATTCCCTTCCAAACGCTCGACGTCGAAGCCCCCACTAAAGGCATCACCTGGAAAGCCAACTTCGGCCGCAATCACGCCCTGCCTCGCGAGCAGGTGGACCGCGCGATTTGGTCATCGTCGCTCACGAGCGCCCGCATGGAAGACACGGCGGTGATGGGCGAGATCGTGTTTGAGTAAGCGGGGTATTCCTGCCCCGTATAGAATCTGGGGCCAGGAATGGCCCCGATACCTGAGATCCTGCCATGAGATGCTTGTTATCACTTCTACTGCTGTCCACGGTCGCTGCTGCCGAGCTGCCGGATATTCACAGCCTACCGCCTGATCTTGAACTGCCCGCGTTGAACGAAGGCCCGCCGACCGCGGGCAAACGCGTCCGCTGCGGCCTCAGCGTGCTCTACTTGCCCTCCGATTGGAAGGCTGACACGAAGTGGCCCGTCATCGTCGAACTCGCCGGAAATGGCGGCTACAAGAACAAGTATGGCGATGTGAGCACCGGCCTGCCGGAAGGCAGCAACCTCGGCTATGGCCTCTCTGGCGGAAAAGGCTTCATCTGGCTCTGCGTGCCTTATTTGAATGCCAAAGGCGATCAAATCGCCATCACTTGGTGGGGTGACAAACCAAGCTACGATCCTCAACCCACGCTCAAAAACCTGCGTGAGAGCGTGCAAAACGTCTGTCGCGACTTCAGCGGCGATGAAACCAAAATCGTGCTCGCTGGCTTTTCACGCGGAGCCATCGCCTGCAACTACCTCGGCCTCCACGACGACGAAACCGCGAAGCTGTGGTGCGCCTTCGTTGCCTACAGCCACTATGACGGCGTCAAGAAATGGCCCTATCCCGCTTCCGACCGTGAATCGGCACTCACACGACTCAAACGCCTCGGCAATCGCCCACAGTTCATCTGCGGCGAAGGATCAAACGCGCAAGAAACCGAAGCCTACCTCCGCCCGCTACTCCCCGAAGCCGATCTGACCTTCCTGAGCACTGGATTTCGCAATCACAACGACGCCTGGACCCTGCGGCCGAGTCCAGCCCGTGACAAAGCACGCGAGTGGCTGAAGCGGGTGACTCAAAAGTAGCTTCGACCCGGATCACTGCATGATCGCTGGGTGGGAAGACGGTGGTTGTGCGTTGAGCAGATCACCTGCTGGAAGATCAATCCAGAACTCAGCGCCGCCTTCGTCGCGGTTGCGGCAGCCGGTTTGACACCCATGAGCGGTGGCGATGGCACGTACGAGACTGAGGCCGAGACCCATGCCGGGCGTGTTCGCACTGGCGGCGCTCCCGCGGGTGAAACGCTGCCAGACTTTCGTCAAATCAGTCGCGCTGAGACCGGGACCAGTATCGCGCACGAGGATGCGGGTGTGATCGTCCGTCGTGGCCAGTTCGAGCGTGACTGCGCCGCCGTGTGGCGTGTAAGCGAAGGCATTGTCGAGCAGGTTCGCGACGGCTTGATTCATGCGTTGGCGGTCGAGGAGCACGAACCGCGATTCAGGCGCTTGAAGCGTGAATTGCAGGCCCCGTTCATCCGCAGCGGCCTTGTAGAGCTCGTGCAAATCGGTCAGCAGCTCACCCAGGTCGATGCTTTCGAGGTGAAGCTTCAGCGCCTTGTGCTCGCCCGCCCGTGTGGTGAGGATGGTTTGCACGAGGTCAGCGGCGCGGTCGATCTCCTCCATGCCGCGTGCGGCGGCATCACGCGCGACGGCGTTTTCGCTGTGGTCATGGTGGATTTCCAAATTGCCGCGAATGCGGGCCAGCGGCGTGCGCAGCTCGTGCGCGAGGTTGTCGTTGGCGCTTTGCAGCTCGGAGGTGAGCGCGTCGATGCGGTCCAGGCCGGCATTGAACGCGGAAGCGAAGGCTTGCAGTTCAGGCACGGCGTCCGGGGCCACGAGGCGCGCGTCCGTGCTGCCTTCGGCGAGCTTGTGCGTGCTTTTCATCATGTCCTGCACGGGCCGCAGCACATGCCGGACGAACCACCACAGTGGCAACAGCATGAAGACGGTGGAGACCAACCCGGCGAGCCAGAGATCATCGCGAATATGCTCCACATAAGCCCGGTCCTCCGCGTCGGTGCGTCCAAACCAGAGGATATTGCCATCCTTGAGCACCTGACAGCCCGCGAGGAGCTGCTGCTCGCGCCGGTCATGCTCGACGGTGATGAGTAGCGTTTGCGAAGGCTGCAAGTTCGCGGCGGCATTGTCTGGCCAGCGATAGCCCGCAACAGCGGCCGGGATTTGCTCAAACAGCACGCGACCATCCGAACTCGTGATGCGCACGGCTTGATCGTTCTCATGACCACCTGCGGCGAAGACATCTTTGATCTCCTTCAAGCCGTTGCGGTTGTAGAGCACGGCGTACTCGCCCAAATCGTCGAGCACCACGGCGCGTGCGATGCTGCTGAGGTTCTGCTTCATCGCCCAGCCTGCCACCGTGATGCACAGCGCGGTGCTGCAGGCCATGAGAACGGCCAGCAGCAAACCCAGCCGCCAAGTGGACGGCAGGCGCTCAGGAAACAGCTTGGAGAACATAACCTTTGCCGCGGACGGTTTGCAGGTGGGATGGCACTCCTGGAGCGTCGATCTTCCGGCGCAGGCGGCAGATCATGGCATCCACGACATTGGTGCCAGGATCAAACCGAATGTCCCAGACTTTTTCGAGCAGGAATTTCTTCGTCAGGATGCGCCCTTCGTTCGCCAGCAGCACCTCCAGCAGCATCCACTCGCGCGGCTGCAGCTCCACCGATTCATTTTCATGCCGCAGACGACGTTTGATCGGATCGAGCGTCCATTTGCCGAGCGTGCGGGCAGAAGTCGCGGGTGTGATGCCGCTGCGGCGTTGCAGCGCCTCCAGACGCGCCATCAGCTCCTCCACGGCAAAAGGCTTCGTCACATAATCGTCGCCACCGGCCTTCAAACCACGCACGCGGTCGGTCACATTATCGCGAGCGGTGAGAAACAGCACTGGCAGGCCAAAGCCACGCGCGCGCATCTGCTCCACCACGGTGAAGCCATCCATGTCCGGCAGGCCCACGTCGAGAATCACCGCGTCAAAAGCCTCCGTGCCTAGCGCGATGAGCGCGGCGCCGCCCTTTTCCCGCCAAGTGCATGAATGCCCCGCCTCACTCAGCCAGATCGTGGTCTGGCGGGCGAGTTCGGGGTCATCTTCTACAAGCAGGAGGTGCATGGCGTTCGTGAGAGCATGTTGCACGGCATTGAGGCGGCGGCACCTGATTTGGCCATGCATTACCAAACGATAACGTGACCCTGAGGCGGGGCTGTGGCGAAGTGCGCCACCATGAAAATCCCCACGCGCATTCCCTGGTGGCCTCTCGGCATGACACTGCTCACCACCTTTTTATCGGCCATCGCCCAGGCCGGCTCTGCGGTCACCAGCAGCGACCTCGTCGCTGAAGCACTCCAAAAGAATCCCGAAGTCCGCTTTTATGAAGCGGAGATCGCCGCCGCAAGCGGTAGTCGCCAAACGGCTCGTCAAGTCGCCAATCCAGAGCTCAGCACCGAACTCGGCGGCATGAGCCTCGCGCAGGCGAAAGAGGGCCTCGTGTGGCGTGCGAGCATCTTGCAGGTCTTCGATTTTCCAGGCCGCATGTCCTTGCGGAAAGCCATCGCGGATCGTGACATCACGCTGGCCGAGCTGGGCTTGCAGCAGTTCAAATCGCAGCTCGCCAACGAAGTTCGTGCCCGTGCGGGTGATGTGATCTTGCTGAAGCGCAAAGAAGACGCCGCACGCTCCGTGCGTGCGCGTCTCGAATCGCTCATCGAAGTGCTCGTGCAGCGTGACACCGGCTCCGTCAGCGCCTTGCTCGAACGCCGCATCCTAGAGGCCACGCTGCTCACCAGCGACCGCACGTTGACCGATGCCTCGAAGCTAGTCCGCGAGGTAACCGCCACGCTGGCCGTGCTGTGTGGACGTGGCCCGGATCAGCCGATTCAGCTCAGTGGCGTCTTCACCTCCTTCCCCACCGTGCCGCATCTGGAATCCCTCAAGCAGCAGGCCGCGCAATCGAACTTCGACCTCCAGCAAAAGCGGCTCAACGTCGCCAAGCAGGGCCTCAAGATCGATCTCAGCAAATCCGACCGTTGGGGGAACATCACTTTCGGCCCCTACATGGCCGGACAACACGCCGGTGGCACACAAATCGAAGGCGGTTTCGTCGTTTCCATTCCGCTGCCGCTTTGGAACAAGAACAAAGGCAACATCGCCGCTGAGGAAGCCCGCACCCAGCAAGCAGAAGCGCTGTTGCTGGCCACATTGCGTGACTTGGAGCGTGATCTTGCCGTGGCGCGTTCGGCTTACCTCTCGGAACTCGATGCGCTCTCTCGCTGGCGTCCTGAGAGCGAAAAACAGTTCAGCGATGCCGCCGCCGAGGCAGATCGTCATTACCGCCTCGGTGCCGTGCCTGCCGCGACTTATGTCGAAATGCAGCGCGGTTATCTCGACGCCATGGATTCGCTCATCGAGTCCCGCCGCAACGCCTGGAAGCACCGCATGGAGATCGAGCACCTCACCGGCACCGCACTCACCGGCGAGTCCGTCACACCCAGGATCACCAACCGCTGAGCCATGATCTCACTTCATCAAATCCTCCAGCGTCACATTGAAAGCCGGGATGACCGTGCTTGTGACCAGGTCACGACTCGCAAAGCTGCCACACTTGGTATAGCCAGCACTGCCGGGTACGGTGTAGAGGCTGATCACGCCCGCCTCGGGCTCCACCAGCCAGTATTCCTTCACTCCAGCTTCAGCGTAGAGGCCCGCCTTGCTCCGATCACGCTGCTGTGTGTTGATGGCGATCTCGATTACCAGTTCCGCCGTCGTCGGATGCTTCAAACGATATTCCGTCCAGTTTCCGGCAAACACGGCGAGATCAGGCTCCGGTTCGGAGCTGCGGCAGGTGATCGGGCGCTCTTTTTCAACAAACATCCCAGGGCCACAGGCTGCTTCGAGGAGCCTGCGGAGACATGCGATGAACCATTCGTGGAGTGGGGACTTGGGCATCTTTTTGAAAATCACGCCGTCCAGCAGTTCCACGTCCTCCCCGATCATGCCGAGCCTGCCCGCTTCGTGGTAAAACTCCACGCTTACCGGGAACACGGTCTGCCTCTCCTCGGGGGTATCAAGCACGGTCATAGCCCCAGCATACACAACCGCGCTGTTTCACGCAATCACAGAGACACACCTTCCCAGCCATGATCAACGCCATCCTCGACTTCTCGCTCAAGAACCGCTTCCTGGTCATCATGGGTTCGCTGTTGCTGCTCGCGGCCGGTGTTTTCTCCGCCATGCACCTGCCGGTGGATGCGGTGCCGGACATCACCAACACGCAGGTGCAGATCAACACCGCTGTGCCCGGCCTCGCGCCGGAGGAGACGGAAAAACTCGTCACCTACCCGCTGGAACTCGCGCTGGCAGGCATCCAGGGCGTGGAGGAATTCCGCTCGCTGACGAAGTCCGGCCTCTCGCAGGTCACGCTCGTGTTTCGCGACGGCTTTGACCTGTTTCGTGCGCGCCAGCTCGTGAGTGAACGTCTCGTTCAGGTCGATCTGCCCGCCGGACTCAGCCCGCAGATGTCGCCCATCAGCACCGGCCTCGGCGAGATCGTTTATTACACGCTGGACTACAAAAAAGATGCCCCGCAGCGCCAGCAA
>JAJTDU010000030.1:24534-29454 GCA_021298725.1 Verrucomicrobiaceae bacterium
CAGCTCATGGACCTGCGTGAGGCGCACGACTACATCGTGAAGCCGTTTTTGCGTACGGTGCCCGGCGTGGCGGAGGTGAACAGTAGCGGCGGCTACGAACGCCAACTCGTCATCCTGCCCAAACCGGAGTCGCTCATCAATGCAGGCATGACCTTCGGCGAACTGGCCGAAATCATCGGCCAAAACGTCGATAATGCCGGCGGCGGCGTCATCGAGCGCGGCAATGACCGCGTGCTGATCCGTGGCGTGAGCAAAGTCACGAGCGCGGAGGACATCGCCAACCTGCCCGTCAAATTCGCCGCAGGCATCGAGCCGCTGCGCGTGAAGGATCTCGCCGAAGTCGGCATCGGCAGCAACGTGCGCACCGGTTGTGCCGTCGAAAACGGTGAGGAAGCCGTGCTCGGCACCGTGATGATGCTCGTCGGCGAAAACAGCCGCATCATCAGCAAGCGCGTCGAAGAAAAGCTCGGCGAGCTGCAAAAGAAGCTGCCCGCCAGCCTCGAAATCCGCATTCAGTATGCCCGCAGCGAGGTCGTGGACCGCACCATCGATACGGTGAAGCACAATCTCTTTGAAGGAGCCATTCTCGTCATCGTCGTGCTGCTCGTTCTGCTCGGAAACTGGCGTGCGGCGCTCATCGTGGCGCTCGCCATCCCGCTCTCGTTCCTGTTCGCGCTCATTGGCATGACCTTCGGTGGCGTATCGGGAAATCTGATGTCTCTCGGTGCCGTGGACTTCGGCCTCATCATCGACGGCGCTGTCGTGATGGTCGAAAACATCGTCCGCGTGCTTGGCGAGAAGCAGCACGAGCTAGGGCGCAAACTCACCGCGAAGGAGCGCATGACCGCCGTGCGTGAAGCTGGCGAGCAAGTTGGCAGCCCGATGTTCTTTGGCGTGCTGATCATCACGCTCGTGTATTTGCCCATCCTCGCGCTCACCGGCATCGAAGGGAAAATGTTCCACCCGATGGCGATCACCGTCATGCTGGCACTTGGCGGCGCTTTGATTCTCGCGCTGACCTTGATGCCCGCGCTCTGTTCCTTGCTGCTGCGTGGCAACATCAGCGAGAAGGACAACTTCCTCATGCGCTGGGCCAAAGCAGCCTATGCGCCGTCTTTGAGCATCGCCTGGAAGTCACGCTGGGGCGTCGTCGGTGGCGTCGCGGTGCTGCTCATCGGCACGGTGCTGCTGTTCATGAGTTTGAAGCAGGAATTTGTGCCCACGCTCAATGAAGGCTCGTGGACGGCGATGGTCTATCAACCCGCCAACACCAGCCTCAAGACCTCGCTGAACCGTTGCATCAAGACGCAGAAGTATCTGATCGAAAAAGTGCCCGAAGTGACCCGCACCTTCGCCCGCGTCGGCACTAGCGAGGTGGCGACCGATCCCATGTCTCCCGGCGAGTACGACCTCTACGTCTTCTACAAGCCGCAAGCCGAATGGCGCCAAGAAAATGGCAAACCAGTGACCCGCGACCGTCTGGCCGAGCTGGTGCGCGAAGAACTCGCCAAGGAGGTGCCAGAGCAGGATTACGACTTCGCGCAGCCGATCCAGATGCGCTTCAACGAGATGCTCGAAGGCTCTCGCGCCGACTTGGCCGTGCGCATCTTTGGCGATGACTACGACACGATGGAAAAGATCGCCGGAGAGGTCAAAACCATCCTCGAAGGCATCGAAGGCACCGACAACGCCGAGTTTGAAAGCCAGGGCCGCGTGCCGGTGCTCGAGATCCGCGTGGACCGCGCCTCCATGCTCAAATACAACGTCGAAGCCTCTGAAGTGAACGCCGCCATCACCACCGCGATGGCTGGACACACCGCTGGCATGCTCATGGAGAACAATCGGCGCCACGCCATCGTCGTGCGCCTGCCAGAGTCCCTGCGCAACAACCCTGAGGTCATGAAAGCCTTGCCGGTGCGCACGCAGGACGGCGGACTCATCACCTTGGGCCGCCTCGCCGACTTCGTGGAGGTGCCGCAGGTCGATGCGATCGGCCGTGAGGACGGACACCGCCGCGTCGGCCTCAATGTCGATCTCGCCGGTGGCACCGATTCCGAAGCCTACGTCAACGCCGCTCGTGAAAAGATCAGAGCAAGCATCCAGCTGCCCGAAGGCTACCGCGTCGATTTCGGCGGCCAGTTTGAGCATCTGCAAGAAGCCCGTGCACGGCTCATGATCGTCGTGCCGCTCGCCCTGGTGCTCATCTTTGTGCTCATCCACGCCACCTTCAAAAGCGTCACGCAGACGCTCATCATCTACACCGGCATCCCGCTCGCCATCACCGGCGGTGTGCTCGCTCTGTGGCTGCGCGACCTGCCCTTCAGCATCAGCGCCGCCATCGGCTTCATCGCGCTGTGCGGTGTGGCCGTGCTCAATGGGGTGGTGCTCATCAGTTGCTTCAACCAGCTCCGCAATGAAGGCCGCGATGGCGAACAGGCCGTGACGGAAGGCAGTTTGCAGCGCCTGCGCCCCGTTTTGATGACCGCCATGGTCGCCAGCTTGGGCTTCATCCCCATGGCCATCAGCGAAGGCGCTGGCGCTGAAGTCCAGCGTCCGCTCGCCACTGTTGTCATCGGCGGAATCGTGAGCAGCACGTTTTTGACACTCTTTCTGCTTCCAGTGCTGTATCGGTGGCTCGTTGGCACTCCCCTGCGTGCTCACACGCGTATCGAAACGACAGCGGAAGCGTCCCACTCACCTGAACTGCAAATCACACACGCATGAACCCCCGCCCGTTTCTCATCCTTTTCCTCTCTGCCACGCTGCTCCACGCCGAAACCTGGAGCGGGACCGCCCAGATCACCTTCGATGGCACTTCCACACTGCATGCTTGGGGCGGCAAGGTGGCGGCGGAGGCGTTCAAGGCGGATGTCACCATGACCGGCGGCCAGCCTCAGCGTGTGAAAGCCGAGGTGGCAGTCAAAGCCGCCAACATGGACACTGCGGAGCCGAAACGGGATGCGAACATGCTCAAGGCGATGCAAGTGGACAGCCATCCGCTCATCCTTGGCAAGATTGACGCGAAGTTCAGCGAGATCACCGCTGCAAGCACGCCCACCAAGCTACCCATTGAGCTCAATCTGCTCGGCAAGTCGCAAAACGTCACCGGCACGATCTCGAACTGGAAGCTCAATGGCAGGAAGGCCAGCTTTGACCTGGATTTTCCTGTGTCGATGAAAGCCAGCGGCATTAGCGTCCCGGCGGTGCTGTTATTCATCCGCGTAGGGGATGGTGTGCAGGTCCATGCTTCGGTTAAACTCACTCAAAACTGATTCCTTCCCCACATGTCCGCTTACATTCATCACATCGCCACCCGGACACCGGGTTACACCTACAGCCAGGCCTACACGCGGGACCGCCTGAAAAAGATGCCGAGGCCATGCTGTTCCGCACGGCGGAGGACGGCACGCTGATCTCACCGAGCACTGGGGCGCGCAACGCGTGCTATGCACGTGAATCACGCAAACTGGCCGTCGCCGTGGCTCGGCAGGCTTTGAATGATGCGCCAGGATTCGCCGCGCAGGATGTCACGCACGTCGTATTCACCTCCTGCACCGGCTTTTCCAATCCGGGGCCGGATTTTCACATCATCCGTGAGCTGGGCCTGCGTGAGAACGTGCAGCGTTACACGCTGGGCTTCATGGGCTGCTACGCGGCCTTCCCCTCGCTGCGCATGGCGGCGCAGTTTTGTGAAGCGGATGCCAATGCGGTGGTGCTCGTGGTCTGCCTGGAGCTTTGCACGCTGCACATGCAGGTGAATGACGCGCCGGATTCCATTCTCGCGAACTCGCTCTTTGCCGATGGCGCTGCGGCAGCCATCGTGAGCGCACGAGTGCCAGAGCCGCGCAGCGCTGCTTATCGATTGCACGGCTTTGAATCTGCGCTGGTGGCATCCAGCGAACAGGAGATGGCCTGGGAGATCGGCGACGAAGGCTTCAACATCGTGCTCTCCAGCTATGTGCCGGACATCATCGGGGCCAATATTCGCGCCTTGCTTGGCGGCGTGTTGCAGCGGCAGAATCTCGCCTTCGACAAGATCGACGAATGGGCCGTGCATCCCGGCGGACGCGCCATTTTGGACAAGGTGCAGCAGAGCTTGGCACTGAAACCTGAGGCGCTCAATGCCTCTCGTTCCATCCTGCGAGATTATGGCAACATGAGCAGCGCCACGATCCTGTTTGTGCTCAAGGAGCTGCTCGATGAGGCGGAAAGCGAACCCGCCATGACCTGCGCGATGGCCTTTGGCCCTGGTCTCACGGTCGAAACCGCTGTGCTGGAGCGTCTGGGCTGCACAGTGCCTTCGGCGAAGCCACCGGCGATGCAGTCCCTCCCTGTTGGCGTCACGGACTGATGCCATGAATGCTTCATCAAGGCCGCTCTACACCCTGGCGCAGCGCTGGGTGGCGTTGGGCTATGGTTTGCTGAGTCATGCGTTGTTCCTGGCTGCCATCGTGGTGATGTTTGTCAGCTTGTATCGCGGTTTGTCGTTTGGATTGCTGCATCTGCATGGCTGGGCAGCGGTGATGGATGATGTGTTGCTGGTGACGCAGTTCGCCGTGGGTCATTCGCTGCTGCTGTCGGACAAAGGCAGGCGTTTCATGGCGAAACTCGCGCCACTGAACCTCGGCCGCGACCTTTCGACCACGGTCTTCGCCGGAATCGCCTCGCTGCAACTGCTGGCGGTGTTTTTGCTCTGGTCACCCTCGAACGTGGTCTGGGCCGCGCCGGAAGGCTGGATCAACAACGTGCTGACGACGCTGTATGCCATCTCCTGGCTGCTGCTGGCGAAGTCGATGAGCGACGCGGGCCTCGACACGCAGATCGGCAGCGTCGGCTGGCGCTCGGTGTGGCGCGGACAGCGGCCCGTTTATCAGCCGTTTGCGCGCACGGGCATGTTTCGTCACAGTCGGCAGCCTATTT
>JAJTDU010000210.1 GCA_021298725.1 Verrucomicrobiaceae bacterium
TGTCGCACCGAGGATGCGGGCGGCTTCCTTGCCTTCTTCGAGGCGTTTTTTTGTCGTGGTGGGCCCGTCCATCTGCACGGAGCCGCCGTTGCCGGTGCAGAGGTTGATGTAGTGGAGATCCCAGCCGCGTGCTTGAAGCAGCAGCATGGTGCCAGCGGCGACGAATTCGATGTCGTCAGGATGGGCGAAGATGGCGAGGGCGGATGGCATGCGTGGAAATGACGAAGGTCGAATTCAGAATGACGAATGGCACGAGGCCAGATTATGCATTCTTCGCGAGCAGCGCCTTGGCGGCTTTTTCGATCTTTGGCAGCAGTTTGTCTGGCAGAGCGGTGAGCAAAGGCAGCACGGGGCCGGTCTGGGCGATTCCGGCGAGTTCGACGGCATGATGCAGCACGAGGATCGGGCTGTGGGCGTTGCGCAGGTCTTCGAGGGCGACGAATTCCTCGCGGATGGCTTCGGCTGTGGCCCAGTCTTTTTTCAGAATGGCATTCAGCAAAGCGGTGGAGCGGGAGGGGGCGATGCAGACACAGCCTGCGGTGAAACCGGTGACGCCGAAGTCGCGCAGGTGGATGATGGAAGGCTGCTCGCCGATGCCGCTGACGATGAGCTTGGGGTCCACCAGCTTGATGAGCTTCTTGAGGTAAGGGTCTTTCTTCGGATCTGGCTCGACGATGGCGTATTTGATCCAGGAAATGAGGCCGTCATTGACCAGTTCGGCAGCTAGCTCAGGGGTGATGTAGGCACCGTCTTTGATGTAGAGCACGGCCTTCATGCCAGACTTCTCCACGAAGTGACGGATGGCGGTGGCCACGCCGACGGGCTTTGATGGGAACAACGTGGGCAGCAGCATCGCGGTGGGGAAGGCGAACTCGCGGAGGATCTTCGCCTGATCCATCGCAGTGCCATACATCGGCCCGACGGAGGGAACGATCCACATGTCCTCTGGGGAGATCTCCACGAGCATCTTCAGCAGCGAGTGGTATTCGCTGGGGGCGATGTTGTAGAGATTGGCATTGCCTCCGTAAAGCAGCGTGCGGATGCCGCCTTTGTACATGTGCTTGATCAGGCGGCTGTTCTGAGATTTTGCCAGGGACAGATTCTTGTTCCGGCACAGAGGCGGCACGGCGATGACGGAGGATTGCAGGTCTTCGAAAGTAACAGGGGTGGTTTTCATGGATGGGGCAAAGGAGCGCGGAGCGCGGCGGCTGCAAAGAAAAAGCGGTTCAGTTTGTGTCCTGGATCACAGGCTTTCGATGTAGCTGATCAAATCGGCCATGTCCTCGACCGTCATGCCCGTTTCGAGGCCTTCCGGCATCAAACTCTGCCCGCTGGAGCTGCTGCCTTTGATCTCGGCGCGTAGCAGCGTCTTTTCGATGCCGCCCATCATCCGAATCGTCATGCTGGAGGCCGTGTCGTTCGTGATGATGCCCGCCAGCGTCTGCCCGTCCTTCGTGTTCACCGTGTAGGCAATGAATTGCGACGCCACCTCCTTGTGCGGCTCCAAAATTGCCGTCAGCAGCGCCTCGCTGCCCTTCGTCTTCACCGTGATCAAATCCGGCCCCACTGCCAGTCCAAGCGCTCCGGCCTTATGACAGGCCACGCAACGTGTCATGTATTGAACCTGGCCCTTTTGCGCGTCGCCTTTGGCCGCGATGGCGGGTTTGAACTTTGCGGTGACTTCTTCGCGTGAAGGCGGAATGACCGAGGCCAGCGCTGCTTTCGCTGCTGCTGCCACCTTCGCCGACTTGTGCTTGATCAATTCCTGCACCTGCGACGCCAAAAACTCCTCAGGCTTCACCACCTTCGCCTCCAACAAGGCCACCGCCCGATCCTCGCGACTCAAAAGCGCCTCCAAAGCCACAGTCTTGGCTTTTGAGCCGTAATGAGGCCAATTTACGATCAAAGCCGTCGTGGTGGCTGTGGAGCTGTTTTGGGCTAGCACGCGGATTGCAGCCGATTGCACGACTTCTACCTGACCTTGTGCAAGGCATGAAGCCAAGGCGTCCGTTGCTTCTTTGGATGACGAGAATCCAAGCAACTCGACCGCTTCTGCGCGTGCGTCATTAGGGCCAAAACTATCGGTGATCGTGGCGACGGCTTTGGCGAAGACAGCATTCAGTTTGCCCTCTTTATCCGCCTTGATGAGAGTTGAACCTCCGCGGCGCAAACCATCGCCAAGGGCTTTGACCCAGGCTGGTCTGACGGGCTCAGTTGTCACCACGGCGATCAAATTGGTCGCATCTTTGGCTTCTGCCGCAACGAGCGTGATGAGCGACTCAGCAAACGAAGGCTCCAGCTTGCTCAAATCATCACGTAGCTGCTCAAACAAGCCTGTGCCTGAAGCGCCAAGCACGGCAGCGCTCATCCATTTCCCGCTCGCGCCCTCACGAGCCATTTTGGCGAGCCAGGCATCGCGCGAAGCGCTCTTCGGCGCAGCCAATGCTGTTTGGAAGCGCACTCGAGGCGAAGCATCGGCTGCCAGCGCGGCCAGCGTTGGCTCATCAAGCTTGGAGGCGCGACGTAGCGCTGCCTCACGAACTTGTGCATTCGCGTCCTTTGCAGCCGTGACCACAAGAGCAGCCTGTAAAGCACCAAACGATTCTAAAGCGTTCATGGCATGCAGCTTCGCCAAGGAGTTATCCCCAATGAGCACCTTTGTCAGCATCGGCACGGCGGCTTTGTCCTGACGCTCATACAACAAGCGCTGTGCGGTGTCGCGATGCCAGCCGTTCGAATGGCTGAGGAGTTTCACCAGCTCCTCCGTGGTCGAATTGGCGATGTTGCCCCTTCGCTCTTCGCCCTTTGCCCTTTGCCACCCGTCCGGCACGATGCGGTAAATGCGGCCGCGGTCGTTGCCGTTGTTGAGGTCGATGTGCTTCTTGATCTCGTCGGGGATGCTCCAGGGGTGTTCAATCACTTCGCGATACATGTCGCAAATGTGCAGGCAGCCGTCGGGGGCGTTGGCGAAGTTTACGGCGCGCACCCAGGTGTCCTTGGAGGCTGCAAATTCGAAGCCGTGCTCGTCGGCGGGGCGTTCGCCAATCAATGAGATGCCGTCGGCGCTCGGTTTGATGATTTTGCGATGCACAAGTTGGCCGCCAGCGTCGCCGGTGAAGCTGTTGTTCACGAATTCGGTGCCGTAGGCGTCTCCGCGATAGATCGTGGTGCCCGTCGCGCCGGTGAAGTAGCCGCTGACGCGTCCGCCTCCTTCGACCGCTCCTTTAACGACACCTGCGATGCGCCAGCGCGTGCGGATGATGCGCCAAGGTTCGTCTGGACTGATGCGGAAGACTTCGGCTGCGCCGCCATCGACCGCGATGCTCTGCTTGGCGGGCGGCATCTGGTAGTAGGGGTTGCGGTTCGCGTATTGGTCATCGTAAACCCAGTATTGAAGGTGGTCGCTGTTCGAGCAGCCGAACTTGCGGCCGTAGTTGTCAAAGCTCATGCCGTATTGTGCTCCGCCGCCTTCGAGACCGAATTCATGCGTGAGCGGATCAAACCAGAAGTCCTTCCCGCCAAGCTCGATTCCCTTCAAGTCGGGGCGCTTCAGGCAGGTGATCACGCCGCGGTTGCCACCTCCGGCGAGGACGTGAATGCGGTTGTCCTGCCCCCACATGAAGCTGTTCATCAAACCCTGAACGTTGAGCATTTTCAAACCCGTTCCGAAGCCCGTGAAGACCTTCTCGCGCTTCTCCGCCTTGCCATCGCCGTCCTTGTCCTCAAAGCGCCAGATGTCTGGCGTGGCACCGACATACAGGCCGCCATTCGCCCAGACCAGTCCCGTCGGCCACGGCAGATCATCGGCAAAGATCTGGCTCGTCTCGTAGTAGCCGTCGCCGTCTTTGTCCTGGAGCATGGAAATCCGGCCCATGTGCGGCGTGACGTCGCGCATCTCGCTGTAGTCATGCATTTCGCACACAAACATGCGGCCGCGCTCGTCGAAGCAGATGGCGATCGGGTCACGCACCTGCGGTTCATGAGCGGCGAGTTGCAGCTTGAAGCCTTTTTTGACCTGCCAGGTCGAGATCGCGTCCTTTGGTTCCACCGCCGGGTAGCGCGGCAGATCCTTGCCGGGATCGACCGCCACCGCGTTTTTCGTCTCTCCGTATGCTTTGGCATAAGTGGTCTTCGTCTTGATGCCATCAGATTGGGCGAAGACAGATGGGCAAAGGGCGAGGAGGCCGAGAATGAGGCGTGTCATGTGGAAAGCATACGGAATCGCCTGCCACGATGAACCGCCGAAAGTTCCGCATCGTGGTATTCTTGTGATGGAGCCTCAGAGGCGTCATTCAGAATTGCCGTGGCCTTGGATTGGTGGATGATGCGGCAATGAGATACCGCGACCAACGCCGCTCCGCATCACCACCCCCACGACCACACTTCACGCCCCGCAAGAGCATGGGGCAGAATTTCCTCCAGGATGAGGAGACGGCCCGGTGGATCGGGGATCAGGTGCAGCCGGATGGGGCGGAGGTGGTGGTGGAGATCGGTCCAGGGATGGGGGCGCTGACGAAGCATCTCGTGGGCAGGCCGAAGAAGCTCATCTTGATCGAAAAAGACTCTCAGCTCGCACCGGAGCTCATCCGCGAGTTTGAAGAGCGCGAGGATGTGGAGGTCATCCACAACGACGCCACGCGCATCGACCTGCGGCCGTGGTTTCGGCATGGGCCGCTGCGGTTGGTGGGCAATCTGCCTTACTCTGTGGGCAGTGAGATCTTGAAGCACTGGCTGACGCCGCCGACACCGGTGGGCTGCGCGGTGTTCATGCTGCAAAAGGAGGTCTGCGACCGTCTCGCGGCCACTTGCGAGGACGACGCCTACGGGGCGCTGAGCCTGCTGGTGCAAAAGGATTGGAATGTGGAGCTGCTGCGGGTGGTGCCGCCGGAGGTGTTTGATCCGAAGCCGAGGGTGGATTCCGCCGTCATCCGCCTCACGCCGCGTGATCC
>JAJTDU010000031.1 GCA_021298725.1 Verrucomicrobiaceae bacterium
CTCACCAGCATGGACTCCGACGGCACGAAAGCCGGTTACGACATCGCTTTGACGCGTGCCGTCAGCGAAGCCGTCACCATTCCTGTCATCGCCAGCGGTGGTGCTGGCAATCTCGACCACATGGTCGATGTCCTCCGCGACGGCAAAGCCGACGCCGTCCTCGCCGCCAGCATCTTCCACTTCGGTGAGTTCACCGTCGGCGATGTGAAGAAGTATCTGGGTCAGCACGGCGTGCCGGTGCGACTCTGAAAAGTACGATGGGCCCTCCTGCCCGTCGATTCGCGTCACCCACGATTCTCTGCTTGGAATCCCACATGCCATCCGTTTAGGCTCTGCGCATGTCTCCTTCCAATCTCTCCCGCCGTCAGTTCGGAACTCTCGCCAGCGTCAGCGCCATTGCGGCGATGTTGCAATCGCAGATCGAAGCCGCTGACAAGGCCGCCGGCGGCAAGGTGCGGCACTCGGCGTGCAAGTGGTGCTACAAGGACATCCCGCTGGAGGACTTCTGCCTCGCTGCAAAGGAGATCGGTCTGGAATCGGTCGAACTGCTCGATCCAAAGGACTTCGCCACGGTGAAGAAACACGGCCTGCACTGCGCCATGGTGAGCTTTCCCACCATCGAAGGCCCTGGCGGCGTGAAGATCGGGCCGATCCCGAAGGGTTGGAACCGCATCGAGCATCACGATCTGCTCGTGCAGGCCTACGAGCCACTGTTGAAGGAATCTGCCGAAGCCGGTTTCAAACAAGTCATCTGCTTCAGCGGCAATCGCGAGGGCATGAGTGACGAGCAGGGCCTCGAAAACTGCACCAAGGGCCTCCAGCGCCTGCTGCCGCTGTGCGAAAAGCTCGGCGTCACGCTCGTGATGGAGTTGCTCAACAGCAAGGTGAACCACCCCGACTACATGTGCGATCACAGCGCCTGGGGCGTCGCGCTGTGCAAGAAGCTCGGCTCACCGCACTTCAAGCTGCTCTACGACATCTACCACATGCAGATCATGGAAGGCGATGTCATCGCCACCATCCGCCGCGATCATGAGTTCTTCGCGCATTATCACACCGGCGGAGTTCCGGGTCGTGCCGAGATCGACGAGACGCAGGAGTTGAATTATCCCGCCATCATCAAAGCCATCCAGGAAACTGGTTACACTGGTTACCTCGGCCAGGAGTTCATTCCGAAGCGTGCGGACAAGCTCGCTTCGCTCAAACAGGGCGTCCAGATCTGCACGGTGGCTTGATCGCGTTCACCGCAGGGGCTCCGTGCCCTCGCTGAGGATCGAGAGATAAGCGTCGTAGGCATAGAGGCGGCCATACTTGCCGCCGGTGATCTCCCGGACGATACCGAGGGTCTGCATCTGCGTTAGGGCGCTGCGAGCGGTGTTGACGGCCATGTCGAGCTTGGTGGCAATGGCGTTGACGCTGGTCACGGGCTGAAGCTGAAGCTGCTGATGAATGCGAATGATGTTTCCGGAAGCACGTCCCAGGCCCGTGATTCTCTCGAGGTCAGTAGCAAACAATGTCCGCAAGCGACGAGCGGAGGCGACGGCCTGTTCCGCTGTTTGCTTCACACCATGGAGGAAGAAGCGCATCCATCCCTCCCAGTCGCCGCTGCGGCGCACGCTTTGAAGGTGATCATAGTATTCGGAGCGGTGCTCTTTGAAGTAGAGGCTGAGATAGAGCAGCGGCTCGTTTAGCACGCCCTCGGCACAGAGCAGAAAGGTGATCAGCAGGCGGCCCAGGCGGCCATTGCCATCCAGAAACGGGTGGATCGTCTCGAACTGGACATGGACGAGCGCCGCCTTGATCAGGGCAGGGGTGGTTACTGGGTCGTCGTGCATGAATTTCTCCAGCGCACCGAGGCAGTTCATGAGTTCATCGGGCGGGGGCGGCACAAAGCGTGCGGTGCCGGGTCGGCTGCCACCGATCCAGTTCTGGCTGCGGCGGAATTCACCGGGTTCCTTTGTCCCTCCGCGCACGCCGGACATCAGGATGGCGTGGATTTCTTTGATGAGCCGCAAAGACAGCGGGAAGCCTTCGCGCAGGCGTTTCAGACCGTGATCCAATGCGGCGACGTAGTTGGAAACCTCCTGCACGTCATCGACTGGGACGCCTGGAGCGGCTTCCAGTTCGTACATGAGCAGGTCAGACAAAGAGGACTGGGTGCCTTCGATCTGAGATGACACGACGGCCTCTTTCCGCACATAGGCATAGAGAAAAATGTCAGGGTGCGGCAGCAACGCGGAAATGCCGTCCAGCCTGCCAACCGCCATGGCCGCCTGCTCCGCAAGGTGCCGCAATTCATGATCCCAGACCAAATCGGGTTCCGGGGGAAGGGGGGCCGGAACGAAGGCACGAAAAGATTCCCCCGCTGTGGCGACGGTAACTTCCTGGCCTGTGGTCCGAGTTGGCATGCTCAAAGTTCAAATTGGTCGGCCAAAATGACTTTTCAGCAAATGGAAAGTCGAAATAAGCCGTCAAATTGACTTTTGGCCGCCCTAAATGTCAGAAACTGAAGTTTGACGCTCTCAAGCCGGGACAGGCACCAGTTTCTCCATCTCCTCCGCTGCCTTTTCCCACTCGCTGGTGAATTTGGGGATCTTGGTCTCCACGGCTTCCAGTTCAGCGCTGAGGATGCGAAACTGGGCGGCGTCGGCATACGTCGCTTCTTCCTGGAGGAGATTGACGATCTCGTGCTTGCGCTTGTCGAGCGTGGCGAGTTCCTGCTCGATCTTGAAAATGCGCAGGTCGAGTTCCTTCTTGGCCTTGCTGTAGGCATTGCGGGCATCAGCCTCGGCACGGCGCTGCTGTTTGCTCTTAGGCGGCTCACGGACGGTAGGCGCCGCGTAGGCAGTCGGCTGGGCGTTGTGCAGCGTGGCGGTCAGGGCTTCGCGGGCGGAGCCGGACTTGGTTTTGTCGAGGTAATATTGATAATCCCCGGCGTAAGGCGTGATGACGCCGGCGCTGACGTGCAGGACCTGCTTGGCCATCTGACGGATGAAGTGAACGTCATGGCTGATGAAAACGAGCGTGCCTTCGTATTGCTCCAACGCGCCGATGAGGGCGTCGATGCTGCCCATGTCGAGATGCGTCGTCGGCTCGTCCATGAGCAGGAAATTGGGCGGATCGAGCAGCAGGCGCACGAGTACGAGGCGACTCTTTTCACCGCCGCTGAGCACGCCGACGGGCTTGAAGACATCGTCGCCGTGAAACAAGAACGAGCCAAGCAGGGTGCGGCACATGTTTTCGCCAGGACGGCTCGGCAGATCCATGGCGGATTGCAGCACGGTGTGGCGCATGTTCAGCACGTCACCGCGATACTGGGCGAAGTAGCCGAGTTTGACGTTGTGACCGAGCTCACACATGCCTGCCTGCGGTTTGAGCGCTCCGGCGAGAAGTTTGAGCAGCGTGGATTTGCCTGCGCCGTTTGGCCCGACGAGCACGGTGCGCTCACCGCGCTCCATTTCGAGATTGAGGCCGCTGTAAACGGGCTGCGTGCCATAGGCGAAATCAACGTCCTTCACGCGGATGACGCGCTGGCCACTGCGCGGCGGCTGCGGGAAGCGGAATTTGACCGTTTTGGCATCGGCGACAGGTGCCTCGACCTTTTCAATGCGGTCGATCATCTTCGCTTTGTCTTGTGCGCGGGAGGCGAAGTTGGCCTTCGCTTTGAACTTATCCACCCAAGCCTGCATCTTCGCGAGTTCGCGCTGCTGGTTGTCGTAAGCGCCCTGAAGCTGCTCGGCACGCGCGGCTTTCTCCCGCAGGTAGTTGTCGTAGTTGCCGACGTAGCGGGTGATCTTGCTGTGGGCGATCTCGAGAATGCTGTCGGTCAGTGCGTTCAGGAACTCACGGTCATGTGAGATCATGAGGATCGCGCCCGGATAGCCCTGGAGGTAATTTTGAAACCAGATGAGCGATTCGAGGTCGAGATGATTCGTCGGTTCGTCGAGCAGCAGCAGATCTGGCTCCTGCACGAGCAGCCGCGCCAAGTGTGCGCGCATGACCCAGCCGCCGCTGAGTGTACGAGCGTTGCGCTCGAAGTCAGATTCACGAAACGCGAGACCGCTGAGGATGCGTTTGGCCTTCGGCTCGACCTCCCAGCGGCTATGCTCGTCCACATGCCCGGTGGCGAGTTCGAGCACGGTCACGTCATCAATCGGCGCACTTTCCTGCGGCAGGAAGCCGAAGCTGATGCCGCGCTCCATCACCACCTGGCCATCATCCGGCGTGGTATCCTGAAGCAAGAGAGAGAACAACGTCGATTTACCGGCGCCATTCGGGCCGATCAGGCCGATTTTTTCGCCTCGGTTGATGTGAAACGACACCTGGCTGAACAAAGTGCGGCCGGCGTAGGTTTTGCTGACATTGGAAACGGAGAGCATGCGGAATTTGGGGCGTGCATAGTGGCCCTGATTCGCGCCATGTCGAGTTTGCAGGCAGTTTCGTGGCCTGGGGCTTGATCCTTATTTCACAAGCCGTTGGGGCAGAACCGTACTATACCCCCAGCAGCCTGGGGGCTGGGAGTGCATCGAATTGGATGAGCTGAGCTTTAATCGGCCAGCGTTGAGCTAGGGCCGCTTCACCGGATTTCTTCGCCCGTGGTCGCATTCGCGAGGGTGATCTGCTCGCGATGGTAGGCAGGGTCGCTGCGGAAGGTCAGGCGCGCTTGATATTTGCGTTCGAGATCAACGAGGAGCTCGCCATCCTCGGTTTTGAGGCGGGCGAGGACTTCGGGATGGACGACGACAATGATGCTCTTTTGATCCTCTTTGGAGCGGCCCAGCACGGCGATGAGACGACGCTGGAGCTCGACGCTCATGGTGAGCGGTGTTTTGACCTGGCCGTTGCCTTTGCAGTACGGGCAGGGTTCGTAGAGCGTGGTGCCGAGGCTTTCGTTGAGGCGCTGGCGGGTCATCTCCATGAGGCCGAACTGGGAGATGGGCAGCACCTGGGTCTTGGCCTTGTCACGCTTCAAATGGTCGAGCATGAGCTTGTACACGGCCTGCTGGTCGCGGCGGTGCTTCATGTCGATGAAATCGACGACGATGAGGCCGCCCATGTTGCGCAGGCGGAGCTGGCGGGCGACTTCGGCGGCGGCTTCGAGGTTGGTTTCGAGCAGGAGCTTATCGACGTCCTTGTGTCCCTTGTTGCGGCCGGTGTTAACGTCGATGGAGACGAGCGCCTCTGTCTGGTCGATGACGATGTAGCCGCCGCAGGGCATCCACACTTGGCGGTAGAAGGCATTGTCGATCTGCTTCTGAATGCCGTAGTGCTCAAAGATGGCGTTCTGGCCCTGGTAGAAGTTGATGCGACGCTTGGCACGACCGGAAATGTGAGCGGCCATGCGTTGCATGCGCTCGACGGTGGGCTGGTCGTCGCAGGCGACCTCGTCGATGTCCTCGGTGAGGAAATCTCGCACGGTGCGCTCGACGAGATCGGGTTCCTGGAAGCAGCAGACGGGGGCGTTTTGACCGTCGCGCTTAGCGACGATCTGGTCCCACTCGTCGAGGAGGATGTTTAAATCGCGGACGATGTGGCGTGCGCGTTTGCCGGAGGCCTCGGTGCGCAAGATGATGCCCATCCCCTCAGGCAGACTGATTTTTTCGATGATCTTGCGCAGACGTGAGCGCTCTTTCGGGTCTTCGATCTTGCGGGAGATGCCGCAAGTGTCGTTGAGCGGCATCAGAACGAGCAATCGACCGGCGAGGGAGATGTTGGTGGTGACACGCGGGCCTTTGTTGCCGACGGGGCCTTTGGTGACCTGCACCATGATCTCGGAGCCGACGGGGTAGAGCGTGGGGATGTCCTTGGCTTCGATGCGCTTCTTCTTCTTGCTGCCGCCGCGGTTGATCTCCTCCAAACCAGCGTCGAGTGCGGCGGGGATGGCGTCCCAGAAGTGCAGGAAGGCGTTTTTATCGAAACCGATGTCGATGAACATGGCCTTGAGGCCTTGCTCGATGTTGCGGATGCGGCCTTTGAAGACGCTGCCGATGAGGCTCTGGGTGCCGACGCGTTCGATGTTGTATTCCTCGACAATTCCCTTGTCGAGAAGGGCGACGCGGTTCTCCAGCTTCTCGCAGTTGATGACGAGGCGCACGCCGCTCTTGATGTCGCGTTTGCCGGTGAGCAGTTCTTTGATTCTTTGTACGAAGGTCAATGCCATGATGTGTTGTCTCCCTAAAATAATGAGGTCTTCAGCGATTGAAGAACCTGCGGAATAGTCCGCCGTTGGAGGCGGGTTCGGATGGTTTGGTTTCTTGGGAGCCTCCCCGGTTGAAGATACCGACCCTGCGCACTGGCACGGCCTGAGGCACATTCTGTCCGGAGCTGCTTCCAGCCGATCCTGCTGAATCGGCTTTGCGGCGGATGTTCGGCGTCGCGCTGGGGCGTGACACCGGCTCATCCACTGCTTCGGCGGCAGGCGCACCCGCGCCTACGTCGCCGTCCTCATCCGTGACGGGAACCAGAGGGACCCCGGCGTCGGCGTATTGGATTTGTGAAACATGATTAAAATGACCGGTGGCGGGTTCCATCGCGACGATGGGAACCTCATAGCCGTTGTCCAAGGCGAGACATTGTTCCAGCACACGTCGCGCGACCGGTGCGGCGCAACCGCCGCCGGATTTCCCATTTTGAACTAGAACGCAGACGGCAAACTTGGGATTCTGATAAGGAGCGAAGCTGATGAACCAAGTGTGGTTGTCATCCACCTTCACGCCACGCTCGTTGCGCCGCCAGTTCTGCGCGGTGCCGGTCTTGCCAGCGACTTCGACGCCAGTGATGCGCGCGCTTTTGCCCGTGCCACCGGGATCATTGACGACCTTCCACATCCCTTTGCGGATCAGTTCGATCTCCTCAGCCGTGACGTTGGCGGACAAATCACCGCGCAGGCTCGGCGGGTTGTCGATCACGACTTTGCCATCATCCATGACGCGCTTGAGCAGATGTGGGTTCCATGCCTTGCCGCCATTGGCGACGGTGGCGGTGACGGAGGCCATTTGCAGCGGCGAGGCGAGCACCATGCCCTGGCCGATGGAGGTGTTTGCCGTGTAACCATCACTCCAACGTTCGGTGGGGCGGTTCGCACGCAGCCAGTCGGGATTGGGCAGGATGCCGGCCTTTTCATCTTCTAACTCGATGCCGGTGCGCTCGCCGACGCCAAGAATTTTGCCGACCTTGGTGATGTTGGCGATGCCTGCGGCGTTGCCGTAGCGGTAGAAGAAGCAGTTGCAGGACTTCATGATCGCGTCACTGAGGCCGATGGCGCCGTGGGAACCACCGTTTTGACGCTGAATCCAGCATTCCATGGAGGTGTTTCCATAAGTCACGCTGCCGCTGCAGTTGAAGCGGTTCTTTTGAATGCCAGCCAGGCAGCCGGCGAAGGAGATGGGAATCTTGTAAGTCGAACCCGGCGCGAAACCCTGCACCGCGCGGTTGAGCAGCGGCACGGTTTTGCTTTCGTTTAGCGCCACCCAGTCGGACTCCTGGATGCTGGGGATAAACTGATTTTGATCGTAGGAAGGCACAGAGGACATCGCCAGCACTTCTCCGGTAGCCGGGTCGATGACCACCACCGCGCCGCGACCGACCCCGCCATCACGCAGAGCTTTGTCAGCGATGATCTGCATGCGCGCATCGAGCGTGAGGTAAACATCATTGCCCTTGCGTGGCTCCTCGTATTCCTCAGACACCTCACCGACCGGCCTGCCGCGCTGGTCACGCTGCATGACACGCGCGCCGGGCTTGCCGCGCAGGTGGTTGTCGAAGCTTTTTTCCACGCCAGCACCGCCGAAGTCATCCGGCACATAATAATCCCAGCCTTTGCGCTCCTCGGTGGAGGCGCGCTGGTCATCTGGCAACCGCACATAGCCGATGATGTGGCAGGCCAGCGCCTTGAGCGGGTACACACGCGAGGCGCGCTCGGCCACCGTGACACCTGGCAGGCCGAGATTGTGCTCCGCGATGCGGCTGAATTCCGTGAAGGTCAGGTCATCGCGGTAAACCCACGGCACCGCGCCGCCAAAGCTACGGTAATGCACTCGCAGGGAGTCGGTGGCGTAGCCTTTGTCCACACCCATCTCGCGCATGCGCACAGCGATGGTCTCCTCAAAGATCGCGTAGATGTCGAGTTCCGGCTTCTTCCGGCGGATGCCCCGCTCGACGACCTCAAACGTGACCTCGGGCAGCGCCTTTTTAGTTTTCTTAGCCTCCCGTTTGTACTCAGTGACGACCTCGGCCAGATTCACACGAACTTCGAAGCTGGCTTTATTCGAGGCCAGGACCACACCGTTGCGGTCCTTGATCTCACCACGCGGGCCGGGAATGCGTGCGCGTTCCTTTTTCGCTCCCGGGATCATCTTCACAAACTCCTCTCGGCGGTCGATCTGTAGTGACCATAACCGGAACACGAGAAGCCCAAACCCGGCCAGAATGACGAGGGTCAGAAGATAGAGCCGGAAATGATATTTAACGACCATCGAATCGGTACCTCAGGCCATCGTATTTGATCTCGTAGCTCGACACACGGGCCAGCGAGTAAAGCAGCAGGAAAATCAGCGGGGAGGCCAGCATCGCCAGCAGCGTGTCAGTGATCATCTTCGACCACAGGCCAGATGGAAAGTGCAGCGCCCCCCGCAGGAAGGTGATGATAAAAAACTGCGTCAGCAGCCAGAGAAACGTGGCCACACCCACCATCAGAACCGGGAGTTCCAAGCGGCCGCGCTTGAACAATGGGCGGATGCCCTGCATCAGCGAGCCCAGCATGCCAAAGAGCACAATCGATAGACCGAAGGGCAGTGAATGGCTGCCCGCGCCCAGCTCAGAGTCTTCTCCCGTGCCGAACCAATCCTCGACTCCCGCCATGCTTTCCGTCACACCTTGAAGGTGCCGCGCATCCCACAAAAATCCGGTGATAAATGCGAGCATCAACATCATCGAAAAAGGTGCGGCCACCGACGCGCAGAAGAAAAACACGGCCGGCAGGAACAGCGTGGCGTACTGGGCGATCTCCAACCCAGGAATGAACTCCTGCACCATGAAGGTCAGCAGCAGGAGGATGATGGAGATCGGGTGAAACAGCATGAGGATCAGGGCTTGGTGGTGGCCGTGGGTTCCGGCGCGGGCACGACTGCCTGCATCTCGATCACAAAGACGTGATCCAAGGAAGAGAAGTCAACGGCTGGCTCGACGATGGCCTCTCCAGAAATTTCCCGGTTTTCAAATCGCTTCACGCGCCCCAGCAGTAGATCAGGAGGAAAAATGCCCCCCTCGCCGGAAGAGTAAATGGATGCGCCGGCATTGATGTTCGCATTGCGGCTCAGAAAGCGCAGATGCAGTTCAGGGCGCACCTCCAGTGCGGCACGCTCACCTGCTAGGATGCCCTGCTCAAGTGTTCCTTCCACCTTGGCGGAGACGCGGCACATCTCGTCAGTCAGCAGGATCACTTCGGTCATGCGTGGTGCCAGAATGGACGTTTTTCCCACCAGGCCCACGGAGGTGATCACCGGACTGTCCGTGCCAATACCGTCCAGCGAACCCTTATCGATGATGAGGCTGTTCCAAAACGCGCTTGATCTGCGGCGGATCACCTTCGCGGCAGTCATTTTGAACGGAGCCGCCTGCTGGAACCCGACGATCTGCCGCAACTTGGCGTTCTCTTCGATGATCTGATTATACTTCTGCTGCACGATGCGCCCGCGCTCCACCTGCACGCGCAGCTCGTCCCTTTCACGCATCACCTCGGCGGCGTTGACCTGCGGCTCGGCCAAGGACTCCGCAGCGTTTTGCATCGCCGCGCTGGAGTGAATGAACGGAGACAGCAGGCTAAGCACCCGAGACTGAATCTGCCGCGTGATCGCAGTATCGAAGGAGAACACGCCGACAAGACCTGCCACAAAGACAAGCAGCGCGAGGATGTTGAACTTTTTCATGCTGATCCTTTCCTCCGGGCCGTCACACGCTTTACCATCACATCTTCATCAGCGTGTTGTTATCCCAGAGCGGGTAATCAAACTTCAGTGGTGCTCACCTTGCGAAGGAACTCGAGCTCGTTGAGCACGCGTCCGGCTCCTTCACCCACGGCGCTAAGCGGATCTTCCGCCACGTGTACTGGCAGCGCAGTTTCTTCCTGCAGCAGCTTGTCCAGCCCTCGCAGCAATGCACCGCCACCGGCCAGCATGATCCCGCGGTCCACCAAGTCGGCAGAAAGCTCAGGCGGGCAGCGTTCCAAAGTGGTGCGCACTGCGTCGATGATCGCATTCAGTGGCTCCAGCATCGCCTCGCGCACTTCCTGACTCGTGATCGTGATCGTCTTTGGCAGACCAGCTACCATGTCGCGACCCTTGACTTCCATCGTCGTCTCCTTGCCCAGCGGGAAAGCCGAACCAATGCGCAGCTTGATTTCTTCTGCTGTGCGCTCGCCAATCATGAGATTGTAGGCACGCTTCATGTAATTGATGATCGCTTCGTCGAGTTCATCGCCTGCTACCCGCACGCTGCGGCTGTAAACAATGCCCGAGAGCGAGATGATCGCCACCTCCGTCGTGCCACCACCAATGTCCACGATCATGTTGCCTGCAGCTTCCTGCACTGGCAGGCCTACTCCGATCGCGGCAGCCATCGGTTCCTCAATCAGATAAACTTCACGCGCTCCCGCCTGCTCGGCGCTTTCCTTCACCGCGCGTTTTTCTACTTCGGTGATGCCAGATGGCACTGCGATCACCACCCGCGGGCCGCGCATCTGGCGGCGTCCGCCCTGCACCTTGCGGATAAAGTGGCGCAGCATCGCTTCGGTGACGCGGAAGTCGGCGATCACGCCATCTTTGAGTGGACGAATGGCGGTGATTCCGCCCGGAGTTCGTCCGAGCATGCGTTTGGCATCATCCCCCACAGCCACCACTTCGTTGGTGCCGGTTTTAACCGCCACCACCGAGGGTTCTCTGAGGACGATGCCGTGATCTTTGACATAAACGAGGGTGTTTGCCGTTCCGAGATCGATACCGATGTCTTGGGCGACGAATCCAAAAAGTTTGCCGAACATTGAGTGTGAGAAGGGGAAATGTTAAAAAAATCGAACAGGGGGAAAAGCCAAATGCAACGCGGAGAATCCTAGCTTTTTTGAGAATCACGAAAAGCAACGCGGCGCAGCAAATTCTAACCCATATAAAACTAAAACCACCTTAAAAAGCGTCAAGAGAACTTTCTAAGACCTTAAATTTGAAGTTTTCGGACGCTTTTGGGCTGGGAGCGGGCTTTTTTACTCCAAACCGCGAATCAGCGTCCCTTGATCGACTCGATAAATGGCCCCGCTCAGCATGTCCGCGTCCGCCCAGTCGAGATGCGTTGTCGTGATGATTTTCTGCGTTCCTGGCGGCAGGCTGGCCAGCAAGGCGCGCCTTCGATGCGTGTCCAGTTCGCCAAAAACATCGTCAATGAGCAGCAGCGGAGCCTCGCCTCTGGCTTTTTCCAGCACATGGGACTGGGCCAGTTTCATGGAAAGTGCCAGCGAACGCTGCTGGCCTTCTGATGCGAACGTCGTCGCGTCGAGATCATTTAAACGTATGGCGATGTCATCACGATGTGGGCCAAAAGCGGTCGAGCGCAGCCGTGCTTCTTCATCACGCATCATAAGGAGCGCCTCAAACAAGCCCGTTGCCTCATCACTCGTGCGTTGAAAATCAATCCGCGCCTTTTCAGCTCCATCACTCAACTTAGCATGTGCTGCGGTCACCTCGGGTTGCAGCGCCGCGCAGAGTTCGGCGCGGCGTTGCCACAAAACGGCCGCAAAACCGTCCATCACCCGCCCAAACGCGTCCGCCTGCTTCCAGGAGATCACCGCATCACGCTTTAACACATAATTGCGTCCGCGCAGTGCGCGTTCATAGCCACGCAGCGCATGCAGGTAATCGGGAAACATCTGGCTCGCGGCAAAATCCAAAAAACGCCGTCGCTGCTCCGCGCCGCCGCGAAGCAGGTTCATGTCCCGATGATCCATCCATACCACCACGCCAGATGCAGCCAGATAATCCGCCGTCTTGCCACAGGTCGTGCCATCCAGCGCGAGACGACGCGTGGTGAGTGATTGCGCGTGTCGCAGCCGCTTGCCATGCCATGCGGCCTCCACCAAGCATGTCGCAGCTCCAAAGCGCACCAACTCAGCGCGGTTCGTCGTCCGCGGCGATTGCAGCCGCATCAGCACACACGCTGCTTCGATCAGCGAGGTCTTCCCCTGCGCATTCCGCCCCACCAGCAGGGTCACATCCGGATGCAGTTCCACCTTCGCCTCGGCGAAGCAGCGGAAATCACGCACAAACAGATCGGACAGCATGGAGCGATGAGCTAAGGGCAGAGAGCGGAGAGCCGCAACTCTGCGCAGGGATTTTCTGGGCTCTTCGCTTGATTTGGAGGCCTGCGCACGGATGAATCGCGCCCCATGTCCACTTTCCGCACCGTCAAAGGCTTCCGCGACTTCTTCCCTGAAGAATGTGCGCTGCGCAATTACATCACCGACACCTGGCGCGTCGTCGCACGTCGCTATGGCTTCGTCGAGTATGAAGCGCCTGTCGTCGAGAGTACCGACCTGTTTCGCAAAAAAAGCGGCAACGAGATCACCGCGCAGCTCTTCTGCTTCCGCGACAAGGCCGACCGCGAGATCACGCTGCGCCCGGAGGTGACGCCGTCGCTCGCCCGCATGGCCACCGCACGTCAGCGTGCCTTCAAGAACCCCATCAAGTGGTTCCAAATCGGCCCATGTTTCCGCTACGAGGAGCCGCAGGAGGGCCGCGGGCGCGAGTTCATCCAGTTCAATGCCGACATCCTCGGCGACAGCGGCCCCGCCACCGCCGCAGAGCTCATCTCGCTGGCCATCGACACCATGCGCGAGTTTGGCGTGAGCGCCGACGACTTCATCATCCGCCTCAGCAACCGCGAGATCTGGAACGGCTTCCTCGTTGAGAAAAACATCGCCGCCGAACACGCCACCGCCTTCCTCGGCATCATCGACAAGATCGAGCGTGCAAAGCCCGACGAGACCGAGAAGAAACTCGGCGAGATCGGCCTCACCACCGCCGAGGTGCGTGCCTTCATGGCCTCCACGGATGAGAACCACCCCGCCTTCGCCGAATTGAAGGCCAACCTCACTGCCCGTGGCCTTTGGCAGCACGTCCGCATCGACGCCACCATCGTGCGTGGCCTCGCCTACTACACCGGCGTCGTGTTTGAGGTCTTCGATCTGAAACACGGCCTTCGTGCCCTCGCCGGCGGCGGCACCTACGACAAACTGTGTGCCCTCATCAGCGATGGAAACGTCGATATGCCCGCCGCAGGCTTCGCCATGGGCGATGTCGTGCTCGGCATCCTGCTCAAGCGCACGCCCGGTGCGCAAATGAAGCTCACCAGTGCCCTCCTCGCAGCCAGCAGCATCGACGCCTTCGTCGTCATCGCCGATGAAGCCCAGCGCCCCCACGCCCTCGCCGCCATCCAGCAGCTCCGCGCCGCTGGCATCCGCATTGACTACCCATTCGGCTCGCAAAAAGTCGGCAAGCAATTCCAAGCTGCCGAAGACCGCAAAGCCCGCTTCGCCCTCGTCTTCGGTGCCGAGTATCCCGAGGTCATTGTGAAAAATCTCGTCGCTCGATCGCAGACTTCTGTGCCTGCCGTGAACCTCGTCGAAGAGGTGCTCAAAATGCTTGCCGAGCCTGCGATTGGGCCGCTGATCGCCTGACGCCAGCTTTTGGTAAGGCTGCCGCTTGATGTCGGAGAGCGGGAATCGGTCATGCCATTTCTGCGGCACGTTCCTGGCCATGGGCGGCTTGTGCAGGCCCACGGCGAGGAAGCAGGGCTCCTCTGTGGCTTGCCGGAAGCCTCAACGCCGTGCTCGGTGATCTTTCTTCGCTGTCCTCGCAATTCATGGCGCGAAATGCTGCGGAAGGTTTTCTGTGGCGAGGTGGCTGTATTGTGAGCATCATCCGCGCCCGATTGTCTCCATGCGGATGCGTTTTCTTGTCTTTTTCAGCCTTCTTGCCAGTAGCGCCTTGCTGCACGGCCAGATCGCGATTGCGGGGAAACGCTTCGAGCGTTCGCTGATGGAGGCGGGCACGAAGGGCGAGTGGGTGCTGTATGAAAAAGGCGCGCCGCAGAATGAGGGCACGCGGCGCTGGTTGACCCAACGTGTGTTGGTGGAGTTGCAGCCTGGCAAAGCCGCCGCAGTGTTAGGCGGGGTCGCGGGCGTGGTGAAAACTTCCGCGCGTGGCAAATACGCGGTGGTCGAGTTTGCCGGCAATCCTGACGCAGCCCTCGCTGGAGCTGAAAAACTCAAAACACTGCCCGGCGTGCGTTCGGCGGAGCCGATGTTGGCGCGGCGGCTCTTTCGCCGCTTCGTGCCGGATGATCCGCTCTTCGCCCACAACGCTGCGAATGCCGGCTACCAGTGGCATTTGCGCAATACTGGCCAGAACGGCGGCACGGCAGGCATCGACGTAAACGTGGTCACGACCTGGGACAGCTACAAAGGCAGTGGCATACGCATCGGCATCGTGGATGACGGCCTAGAGGTCGCGCATCCCGATCTGGCGGCCAATGTCGATCTCCTCAACGACCATGACTTCAACGACCTCGATGATGATCCCTCCCCTGGGGCAGAG
>JAJTDU010000211.1 GCA_021298725.1 Verrucomicrobiaceae bacterium
CTAAAGAGGCTGCGTCCACCGACAGGCTCAGGACGGTGAAGAGAAGCAACCAAGGAAGCAGCCGGGAAAGTTTGCCATGCGTGAACCGACGCAGATCGAGTATCGACTGTGCTTGATCAGCGACCTTGAAGCCCAGCATGCCGCCGAACCCTGCGATCAAATCTCCTGCGCTCGTGAAAGCGAAGTGCAAGCTCAGCAGCCGCGCCAGGAATCCCATCCATGCCACGCCTGTGCTCAGGCTGTCCGTGCTACCATGCATCACCATGCTGGAGAGATGCCACAGCGGATCCACCAGCAGCACCCATTTGCCAAAGCCCAGGCAGAAGCGCATCACGCCCTGCGCCACGTCCAGCGTGGCCGGTCGTGGCTTTAGCGCCATGCGCGCCGCCAGCGCGAGCGGCAGCAGCACAAACAGCAGATGGTGGGTGGTCAGAAACACGGCGTATGCAGATGGCGACGGCAACACGGCAGTCAATGGCGGAATCTTGGGGGTTGTGAGGCCGGTGAACGGCTAGATTGAGGCTTGCCTTGAAATGTCCGCCCAGGTTCGTTAAGTACAGTAGTATGAAACTATACGAAGAAGCTGCTGCCGCCATCGCCAAGGTCATTGACCCGAAGAAGCTGACGTCATTGCGGGCATCCAAGGCCACTTCGCGGAAGGTGGAGATGCTCGTGCAGAAGCACAAAGACGGTGAGATCAGCAAGTCTCAACAAGATGAACTCGATCATTACATGATGTTGAACCACGTCATGTCCATCGTGAAAGCCAAAGCCCGTCTGGCTGCCATGCCTGCATGAGCGCTCATGTGCCAGCAGCCCTGCGGCAGCGGGTGTGGGAGCGTGCCTCCGGCCTTTGCGAATATTGCCTCCTCCATGAGCGGGATGACTGGCTGGCCTTCCAAATCGACCATCTCATCAGCAGAAAACACGGTGGCCGCACGGCGTATTCAAATTTGGCGCTTGCCTGTTCCGACTGCAACCTCGCCAAAGGCCCTGATCTCGGCTCGCTCACACGCCGTTCTGGTGTCTTGATGCCATTTTTCAATCCTCGAAAGGACAGGTGGACTGATCATTTCCGCTTGAACGGCCACCGGATCATGCCGCTCACCGACACCGGCGAGGTAACCTGCCGGATCATGGGCCTCAATTCACCAAAACGCTTGGTCAAACGCCAGGTAATCTCCATGGCAGGACGATACCCCAGCATCGAAGCCCTGGCGCTGATGCGTGAGTGAATCTTGCCCGCTGTTGCGTTTGAAGGGCATGCACGATCTCGATCCCTGCCTCCCAGAGCACCTCGTCCGCCGCGATTTCCTCAAGAAGCTCGCCGCCGCCTCCACCGCAGCGTGGATGACCGGCGCACCAAAGGCGATCTGGGCCAAAACCGGCGATAAAGTCACGCATCCGCCCGCGAAAGCAGACGCGTGCATCCTGCTCTGGATGGCGGGTGGCATGGCGGCACCGGACACGTTTGATCCGAAGGGCTACCTGCCGTTCGAGAAGGGTCTCGAAGTGAAGCGGATGCTCAGCACCTTCCCGGCGATCAACACGAGCGTGGATGGCATCAAAATCTGCCAGGGCCTCGAAAACATCGCGCAGGTGATGGATCGCGGCACGCTGATCCGCAGCGCGGTGCAGCCGGACCTCGGCAGCATTTTGCACTCGCGGCATCAGTATCATTGGCACACCGGCTATGTGCCGCCGCAGACCGTCGCCTGCCCGCACATCGGCTCGTGGATGGCGAAGGTGCTCGGCCCGCGCAACAAGGTGATGCCCGCGTTCATCAACATCGGACAGCGGCTCGAAGGCGTGGGCGAAAGCGAGGAGCTGAAAGCCTTCACCACCGCTGGATTCTTCGGTAGCGAGTTCGGACCGATGAACCTCCCATTCCCCGAGGAAGCCGCGCAGTCTGTCAAGCCGCCGAAGGGCATGGACGCGAATCGTTTTGCCAATCGCGACCGCCTGTTCCGCCAACTCGTCGATCAAAGCCCGCAGCGCGAGTTCATGAGCGATTACCAGCAGGAATCCATGCTCCGCAGCATGGACAACGCCTATCGCCTGCTCAGCGCAAAGGAGCGCGAGGCCTTCGACATCACGCTGGAGCCGAAGGAGAGTTACGCGAAGTATGACACCGGCCGATTTGGTCGTGGCTGTCTGCTCGCACGGCGTTTGGTCGAGGCGGGCACACGATTCGTCGAGGTCACCACCGAGTACGTGCCCTTCTTCCAGTGGGACACGCACAAGGACGGCCACACCACCTTGGCGGCCATGCACAAGGAAATCGACGCACCCATCGCTCAACTCGTGCTCGATCTGGAGGCGAAGGGCCTGCTCGATCGCACCCTCATCGTCATCGCCAGCGAGTTCAGCCGCGATGCGCTCATGGAAGGCAAGCCCGGCTCTACCGCGAGCGACCAGACGACCTTCAAGGTCGATACGCTCAGCGAGATGAAGCACTACGGCCTGCACCGCCATTTCACCGGCGGCACCAGCGTCATGACCTTCGGCGGTGGTGTGAAGAAAGGCTTCCTCTACGGCGAAACCGCCGACGAGCGCCCGCTCATCGCCACCAAGAACCCCGTCAGCGTCATGGACCTGCACGCCACGATCATGACCGCGATGGGCATCAGCCCAAAAACCGAGTTCGAGATCGAAGGCCGGCCGTTTTACGTCACCGAGGACGGGAAAGGCAAGGCCGTGACAGAAATCTTCGCGTAAACGATTGTCGGCGGCGGTTTGCCCCGTTTAGGCTGGCTCATGAACGCGCACCGCCTTCTCCGCATCGGGGTCACGACACTTGTCTTGGCCGTTTCCTCCTCCCTTCTTGCTGCTGACGGCGACGCCGAATGGCAGAAGGTCAATGCCGCGATTGAGGGCATCAAAAATCCGAAGGAGAAGCCGCAGTCGCGTGAGCAGGCCATTGAGCTGCTCAAAACCGGCCTCGTCAGTTTCGACGCGGCCTACGCAGCGGCCATGAAAGCGGCCCCGACGAATGCTGCTCGTTATGACGCGGCCTTGTTTGAAGCGATGGTGGGACGTGCGCGTGAGATGGCCGGTGTGCCAGCGCCTGCCAAGGCCGCCATCAGCCTCGACGACATCCTCAAGGCCGAGGACGCCAAGCCCGAGACCAAATCACAGGCCAGCCTGATCAATGTGATGGAAGCCGCCGAGGCTGCGGAAGGCCCCGGAGGCGACACCGCCGCCTGGATCGCCAAGGCGGAGAAGCATTTGAAGGACTTCCCGGCTGAGAAGATGAACCGCATGGTTGAAGGCAAGGTGATGAGCCTCAAGGCCGCTGCCGAGATTAAGACCAAGCCGCTGGAGATGAAATTCACTGCTGTGGACGGTCGTGAGGTCGATCTGGCAAAACTTCAGGGCAAGGTCGTGCTCATCGACTTCTGGGCCACCTGGTGCGGGCCATGCGTGGCCGAGTTGCCAAACGTGATCAAGGCCTACAAGGAACTGCATCCGAAAGGCTTTGAGATCGTCGGCATCTCGCTCGATTCCGACAAAACGGAGTTGCAGGCCTTCGTGAAGGATAAAGGCATGGAATGGCCGCAGTACTTCGATGGCAAGGGCTGGCAGAACGAGATCTCCACCAAGTATGGCATCAATTCGATCCCGGCCATGTGGCTGCTCAATAAGAAGGGCATGGTCGTCAGCACCAATGCGCGTGGCGGCCTCGAAGAGACGGTGGCGAAACTGCTCGCGGAGTAATCCCATCCTTCAGCGCTCGTTGTGCACGGCTGTCTTGCTGACGGCTTCTTGGGAGACGAGACGTTGAGGAGAAGTGGATTCGGCCATGCTGATTCAGCAAGACGTGCCGCACGTGGCATTTCTCGCATGCTTCATCACGCCAATGCGCGTGCGATCATCGCCATGCTCGCATTGCCGCCGGTGAGCACGCAGGCGATGCGTTGGCCCTCAAATTGTGCCTGATGCTTCTTGAGAGCCGCATAGGCCAATGCGCCAGCGCCTTCGGCAAGGTTATGCGTCGCCTGCATGAGGTCGCGCATGGCGGCGATGGTTTCATCATCGTTCACGGTCAGGATGTCGTCTGCGTAACGGAACGCATACTCCAGCGCCTCCTTATTCGGCGTTTTGCAGGCCACGCCTTCCGCCACACGCGTTGTGCTCGATTGCTCAACAAACTGCCGCTGCTGAAACGACAGCGCATACGCGGGCGCATGCTCGGACACGACGCCGATGATCTTCGTCTTCAATCCCAGCGCTTCTCTAGCCGCTGCGATGCCGCAGAAGCCTGAACCGAGGCCGATGGGCACGAAAACCGCGTCCAAAGCCGCCACGGAGCGGAACATTTCCAAGCCATATGTCGCCACGCCGCGCACGAGCCAGGGATGAAACGACGGCACGGCATGCAGGCCTTCTTTGGCGGCCAGTTCGCGTGAGTATTCGAGGGCTTCCTGAAATTCACGACCATGCTCGACGAGTTCGGCGCCCAACGAGCGCATGGCGTTGTTCTTTTCCGGGTTGTTGCCATGCGGCACCACGATCACAGCCCGCAGGCCATTCAACTTGGCCGCGAAGGCGATGGACTGGCCGTGATTGCCGGTGGTGGCGGCGATCACACCGCCCACGTCTGGCTGCTGGCGTTTCAATTCGTCCATATAGACGAGTCCGCCACGAATCTTGAAAGCGCCCACGGGTGTGTGGTTCTCGTGCTTCAGCCACAGCTCACAGCCGAGACCCGCTTCAAGCAGCGGCCAGCGATAAGTCGGCGTTTCACGGATGTGCGGACGAATGAGCGCCTTGGCGGCTTCGATTTCGCTCAGGCTTGGCAGAGGTTCCATCCGGCACGGCTAGGCATGATCTGAGGAAAGTCACGCGCTTGTCGCGCTTGGCTTTCTGGAACGCCTCGACGGTGTTGAGAGCAACACGCCGAAGACGAGTCTATTTCTCGACAAGGCGATGCCATCTTACATGCCGTCGTCTTCAGGCGTTTCCACCGCTGGCTTTTCCAGCACCACCAGCTCCGCGTCCTTCAGCAGGCGGCAGAATTCCTTTTTCGTGACCTTGTGCAGTGTGCCTTCCTTGGTGAGCGGGTCCTTCATGCGCTTGTACTCGATGGAGAGCCGCGCCCATTCGACGATGCGCAGGTACTGATCGCCCTTTTTCCAAATCTGGCCTTGTTCCAATTTCATCGGGTCTATTAGCGCCCGCCGTGAGGCTTTGCCATGAGATTTGATTCATCTGGGAAGTTGTTGCGCTGGGTTGTTACCGTTTATGCCCGGCGAAGCAGCGCCGAGGGCAGTCGGCGGTGTGGGACGTGCGGGATTTCATCCCGCTCGCGGTCGAGGGCGAAAGTGGCAAATGAGGCGGAGAATGCCTGACATCGGCCCGGATGCTGCTTCTCTGCAATGCCCTCATGTATTCGTCTTCTGTTCCCTGGAAAGTTCTCTCCTCCAATGTCGCCCTGAGTGTCCTCACGGAGGGCTGGAGTCTTGATCAAATCTCGCCGGATGAGGCCGAGGTTCGCAGCTTCACGGTGGAGATCTTCTTTGACTCGCCCTTTTTCGCCGTGCCGGTCGTGCAGCTTGGACTCACGGGTTTCGACATCGACCAGCGCGATAGCGCTCGTCTGACGCTCAAAACCGGGCTGATCACCGAATCCGGCTTTCAGGCCATCATCACCACCTGGGCCAACACCCGCGTTTATGCCGCTGAGTTCAACTGGCTGGCCGTCGGGCCATGATCAAGCCTTGCGAAAGCACCAGGAGCGGTAGGACAGCTCGTGTGATTTCAGTGCGTCATACACACGTGATCCTGGCAGCCCGGCGAAGTCGCGTCCGAGCGAGTGCAGGAAGCCGGGCAGGCGCTGGCAGATGAGCGCCTCGCTGCGCAGGGCGTTGGTTTCCATGCCGCGCAGCACTTCAGCGCGGATGTCGCGGGTTTGCACCCTTTGCAGCGGCGCTTGGGCAATGGTGGCGTCCCATTCGGCGAACTGATCGCGAAAACGGAAATCGGCATAGAGAAGGTGACCGCCGGGCTTCAGCACCCGCGCCACCTCGGCCAGGAAGCCAGGGAAGTCAGGGAAGCAGTGCGAGGCCTCGACATTGATCACCGCATCGAGCGATGCATCGGGGAAGGGGAGTTTCTGCGCATCACCTTGTTTGAAACTGAGGCCTGGCACCCGATGGCGCTGCTGGCAGAAGGCGATGCCGGTGGGATTGAGGTCGAGGCCGGTGTAGCTGGCAGGCTGCAACGTGCGCGTGAGCCATGACGCTCCGCCTCCGTGGCCGCAGCTTACTTCCAGCACGTTTTTGTCTCGCAAATCGATCTGCGTGGCGACGTGATGATAAAGCTGGATGCAGGCGCGGTTTGGCTCGTCCGCTGGATCGAGCTTCAAACCGACTGGCGGGTCGGTTTCAAAGGCGTAGTTGAGAAACAGCTCCTCCTCGCCACGCAGGCGGCGTGTGAGGAAGGGATACCAGAGCCGCCAGATGGCTTTGCGGACAGTCGGGATGGCGAAGAGGCGTTCGAGGAGGGACATGAGAGGAGTGATTCTATGACGCACAGCCGATCCATGCCGTCCGCCGCCTGCTTACTTCGCCGCAGCATTCCAGACCTTCAGGTCGTCAAAGAAGCCGTCTTTGCCGGCGACGCCGAGCTCGATCTTCGATTTGGTGGCGTGCGCGATGCCGGAGGATTTCAAAAACGCGGCGGGCTTGCCATCAATCGTGACGCGCATCTCATCGCCGACGGTTTCCACCACGAGCATATACCATTTGCCGGTTTCGAGCTTGGCCGGGTAAGTCACTTGACGCCCCTTCAGCAACGCGGCGACCTCGGCCTTCTTGGCGGGATCGTTGCGCATCTCGCGGATGTCGTTGCGCATGTTGCCATCGCGTTCGTCGATGATGGTCACGCCGTTGAGGCGCACTTGGGCGCGGCAGAGATGGCCGTAGTGCGCGCCGGTGTATTTGCGGTCGTCGAACTCGACATCAATCATCGTCGCGCCTTCAAAACGGATCTTGCACTCGACAACGCTGTCTTGGGTGGGGATTTCCAGGCCATGCACCGCCGCGTGTGCTTTGACCACCGACTTGCCGTCGGCGGAAGGAACGTCCTTGTCGCGGGTTTGAGTGCCTTTCAGCGTGCCGTTTTCGACAGCGAAGGTCGGAACGACCTTGTGCCAGACCTTGGCGGGTTCGCCGCCTTCGAAATCATCGGAAAACAGCAGCTCTTTCTTCACCGAGATCGGCTTGGATGGAATCTTGGGCAGGTCAGCCGCGATGGCGGCAGTGGCGACGAAAACGAGAGGAGCGAGGAAACGTGTGAACATGGCGGTTGGGGCAATGGTTGGGGCCTTTAAGCCGTGGCATGAGCAAACACAAGTGAGCGCTTCAGTTCTGCTGTGGCGGCCTGTCTGGTGGTTTCCTGTAAAGCCAGCCTGCCTGCCCGATGTGCGAGATGAACGCTATTTTTTGGACCACTCCGACCGCTTTGAATCCATGAGCTGCGGTCACGAATGGCCCCAGGCGGATGAACTGGATGCCGAGCGTGTCGTGAAAGAGGCCTACGTCCTCGCCGCTGGGGACATCAAAGCGAACGAGGCCTCGGATGGACTCAAAGTGCAGACGGCGGCGTTAGACGAACA
>JAJTDU010000212.1 GCA_021298725.1 Verrucomicrobiaceae bacterium
GCCGTGTTTGAAAACAATGTGCGCTTCAACCACAAGCGCACCGAGTTCGAAAAAGGCACCCTGCGCGTTCTGGTCAGTTTTGGCGGCGGCAAACTCAGTGTTCCCGCAGGCAAACCCGGTCTGCTGCCCTTCACGCAAAGCACCTTCCAGCTCGGCGGCCTCGAAAAACACGGGGTCGATGACATCCGCCGCATCTTTGCCAGCCGCACCGTCGGCAGTGATTTCTCCGTCGGTGACGAAGCCTTCCTCCTGTCCGGCAGGACCACCCCCGCCGATCTTGAAGCGCAGCTTCAACTGCTCACCGCTTATTTGACCGCTCCAGGTTATCGCGACGAGGCAGCACGCCAGTTTGAGAAAAACCTCGAGCCGCTCTACACGCAACTCAAGCACACCGCCGAAGGCGTCATGAACAATGAAGTCGTCACCTTCATGCACTCCGGGGATCCGCGCTGGGGCTTCCCAAAGATGGAAGAACTCAAGCAACGTGCGCTCACTGAGGTGAAACAATGGCTCACACCTGCCTTGCAGCAGGAATACCTCGAAGTGAGCGTGCTAGGAGACATCAACGCCGAAGCAGCGCTCGACGCCGTGGCCAAAACGCTCGGTGCGCTGCCCAAACGCGCGGAGAAAAAGCCAGCGTATGAAAAAGAACGCGCAGTCGCCTTCCCGAAGCCCGAGGCCAGCAAGGACTTCCCGTTTGAAACCGAGATCCCGAAGGCCATCGCCACGATTTACTGGCCCACCGATGACATGAGCAACATCCAGCGCACCCGCCGCCTCACGCTGCTCGGCTCCATCCTCGACGACCGTCTGCGCATCAAGGTGCGCGAGGAATTGGGCGACACCTACAGCCCCGCCTGCTACCACGTCGCCAACGACACCTTCACCGGCTACGGCTACATGACCACGATGATCGAGTGCAAGCCCGAACTCGCAGGCTCTCTGACCAAGCTGGTCATCGAAATCGCCGACAAGCTAGCCGCCGGCCCCATCACTGACGATGAATTTGAACGTGCCATGAAACCGATGATCGCCCAGCTTGAGCAGATGCGCCGTGACAACCGCTACTGGTCCATGAACGTCCTGCGCTGCTCCCAGGAGCATCCCGAGCGCCTCAACTGGGCCAGAACCTTTGTCAGCGACTTCACCGGCATTAAGAAAGAGGAAATCCAGGCACTCGCCAAAGAATACCTTGGTGCCAAACGTGCCGTGTCCGCCGGAATCATTCCTCAGGTGAAGAAATAAAGTAGTCCGCACAGGCCACTCTCACATCATTCGCTGCTTCAGCGCCCGCACCTCGCCGCTCACATTGGTGGCGAGGAGAAAGGCGGACACCACCACGACGCGTTGGGCCCCTGCGGCGGTGATTTCATCCAACCGTGACGCGTTCACGCCGCCAATGCAGAAAATCGGCAGCGTCACGAGACGATGCACCTCGGCGATTTCGTGCAAGCCAATCGGCACATAGTCAGGTTTCGTTCCCGTTGCGTACAGCGGCCCGAAACCAATGTAATCCGCGCCTTCCGCCTGCGCCGCGACGGCTTGAGCCAGGCTGTGAGTCGATTTGCCGACAAAACATGCCGAAGCAACCACCGCGCGCGCCTTGGCGACCGCATCATCGTCCTGACCAACGTGAACGCCCTCGCTGCCGACCGCAGCGGCCACTTCGAGGTGATCATTGATCACCAGCGGCACGCCATGATCACGCGTGATGGGTAGCATGAGCCGCGCGAGACGTTCGATCTCCGATGCCGTGAGTTTTTTAGCTCGTAGTTGCAGCACATCGACGCCTCCGGCGCAAAGCTGCGCGGTCATGTGCTCCACCTTTTCCGGTGTCACATAACCGAGGTCAACGATGCCGTAGAGCCGTGCGTCTTGAATGCGTTTCATGGCGCATTGCATTGGCGGTGGCGGCCCTTGGCGCAAGCGCAGTTTGCATTTGCTACCGTTCCACGCAGCGTTTAAGGCCGATCATGGCGGGAAGCATCCTTTGCGTTGCCTCCCGTTTTCTTTCCGTTCGCAGATGCAGGGAAGGCCGTGAGAACCGGCCACAGTGGCGCTGCGGTATCGGGTTACAGACCTCCATTCATGCCCTCAGGCATGGAACACAGCCAATCGGGAGCAATCCTTGGTGAAGGCGGAGGCGAGGATGCGGCAAACAACCGCGAAAAACCCGGAGTCCGAACATCTCGCTGCGAACACATCATCCGACCCGCCATGTGGCGGTGCGCGGATGATTTCATCGAACCAATGAACACCCCAACGACATGTCCCTCCACACTCCCTGTGGCCGCAGCTTCGTGCTCGCGTCCTTACTCCTCGGAAACACGCTCTCACTGAGCGCCCAAACGCCCCAGAAATCCGGCCCACTACCGGAAGTCGTCATCACCGCAACCAAGACGAAAACGGAAACCTGGCGCACCGCCAGCAGCGTCACGGTCATCGACCGCAAAAAAATCGACGAGCAGCAACTCAAACTGCTGCCTGAAGCCCTGCGGCAGGTTCCAGGACTCGTCATCGCAGATCGCGGCACCCCCGGCTCGGTCAATGGCATCTTCCTGCGCGGCACGAACAGCGATCAGACGCTCGTCGTCATCGATGGTCGTCCGATGCCCGCGAACCTCGCAGGTCTCTATAACATCGAAACCATGGCACTCGACAACGTGGAACGCATCGAAGTGTTGCGCGGCCCAGCAGCTAGCTTGTATGGCGGCAAGACCCTCGGTGGGGTGATCAACATCATCACGCGCAGTGGTCATGGCTTATCCAAGCCTGAAACCACCTTGATGTGGGAAGGCGGCAGCTTTGGCACTTCGCGCGAAAGCCTTGGCACACGCGGCGCGGTGGGAATCTATGACTGGAGCTTGGATCTGAGCCGCACCGACACGCAAGGCTATCGACTCAACAGCCAGATGCAGTTGAACAACGCTGCAGGTAAATTCGGTGTTCAATTGGCCGACACCCTGCGCTTTGACCTCGATCTGCGTTATTACAACGCAGATGTCGGCGTGCCAAACAATGCCACCACGAATGATCCTGACGGCCACATGCTGAGCGAGTTCTGGAGCCTTTCCCCACGCTTAGCGTGGCAGACCACGGATCGCTGGTCGCAGACACTGACCTATCAATTGGGTAACTTCCGCCAAGTAGCCACCAATATCGACCCCTTAGGCTTCGGCATCAATGGGAGGAGCACGTCACGCAACCACTTCTTGGAATACCAGAGTGTGTTTAAAGCGACCGACAAATGGACCATCACTGCTGGCACCTGGCTACAGGACATCGGCTACTCCCGCAGCAGTGACAACGCACCAGTAAGCGCCTACGATGTCGATCAGCATGAGACCAATTGGGCAGTGTTCCTGCAATCACAGGCGGAGATTTTGCCCGGTTGGAATTTGATCGGCGGCATTCGTCACGACACGTATTCTGACTTTACCGATGCAACCACGTGGCGCGCCGGAACAAGTTGGCGCATGCCGTGGACGCAGACCGTGCTGCATGCCAATTACGGCACCGCCTTCGGCCCAGCGAGCCCGCAAAACCGCGAAGCTGCGCTCTTTGGTGACCCAACCTTCATCAAACCAGAACAGAGCAAAGGAGTCGAAGTCGGCATTGCGCAGCCATTTGCGAACAACCAAGCATCCGTCAGCCTGACGTACTTTCGCAACAGCATTCGCCATCTCATCGTGTTCGACCCGAATCTATTCGTGCTGCAACAGATCAATCAGGCGCGCACGCAAGGTTTAGAAGCCGCGTTTCAATGGAATCCCTGCGACAGCTTCGGCTTCAATGCGCAATACACTTATCTAGACGCTGACGATCTCACCGCTGGCACACGCTTGGTCCGCAGGCCTCGGCATACCCTCTCCGGTGATGTTTGGGTGAAGCCAGTGGCCAAGCTGCGCCTAGGCCTCGGGGCGCTTTACATCATCGATCGCGAAGACGGCTTCGGAGCTGCACAGCGTGACGTGGAGGACTATTTGCGTCTGCGATTGACCGCCAACTATGAGCTTTGCAAGAACTGCGAATTCTTTGCCCGGATCGAAAACCTACTTGGAGAACGCTATCAGGAAGTGCTGGGCTTTCCATCCATGCGCACCGGTGCCTTTGCAGGAATACGGCTGCGTTTTTGACAGACCATGCTAAAACAACGGCGTGAGCAGTCCATCATCACGCCCTGAGAACCCAACCGCACTGCGCGAGCGTTTCATTCGCCGTGTCAGTGCGGACAGTCCGTTCTACCGGCTATTCGATCACCTGCCGGACCTTGCTTTTTTCGCCAAGGATGCGCAGTTCCGCTTCATGTGCGCCAGCCAGCGCTTCATGGACCGCTTTGGCATCGCGGACGAGTCCGGCATCGTCGGCAAAAACGATTTTGATCTGTTCCCCGCCCGTCTCGCCGAGAATTTTCGTCGCGATGACGAGGAGGTGCTCGGCAATGGCAGACCGAAGCTCAACATCGTCGAACTGTTCTTCACCGACCAGGGCATACCGGACTGGTTCGTCACGAACAAGCTGCCGCTCATCGATAATCAAGGTCGCGTCATCGGCATCATGGGCACGGTGCAGAGTTTTGAGGGCAAGAAACAGGTGCTGCAGCCCTACCTGCAAATCGACCGCGCCCTTGCCTACATCCGCGAGCACTTCCGCACTGGCGTCTCCATCACCGAACTCGCGCAGATCGTGCATCTCTCGCCACGGCAACTGCACCGCAAGTTCGTCGAGACCTTTGGAGCCAGCCCGCAGGCCTTCATCATGAAACTGCGCATCCAGGCCACCTGCGAGGCGCTGCAAAAAGAAGGCGCACAGATCACCGAAGTGGCCCGTGATCTCGGCTTCTGCGACCAAAGCGCGTTCACCCACCACTTCCACCGCCACATGGGCCTCACCCCACTGAAGTACCTGCAACAGTTCCGGCTGAGTTAGCTCAGTGGTAGAGCATTGCCTTCACACGGCAGGGGTCGCAGGTTCGAACCCTGCATCGCGCACCATTCAACTTCTGCGAGGCTTAAAGCCTGAAAGCAGCTTTTTGAATTCATCCAAACGCTGGGACTGGGTTCCATATCGGCCTGAGGCATACAACTCGGCCAGGTGTTTGATTTGTGAGGCCAAATCCGGCCTGAGAGCGGAAACGCGCTCGGCATACGCCAACGGACCTTCATGCACGAGGCGAGGCCGCACACCGGCTTTGGCGAGCTTTTGACACACACGCTGCCAGACGCGCATCCACGGGTCCGCATGTCGTGCGGGCCGTCGCAACCACCAGGCAACGGATGCGGCAACGAGAAACACGGCAGCAATGCTGGCGACGAGCAGTGAAAGCCGACTCTGCACCAGCCCCAGGCGCTCCAGCAGACCGCGCTGCGTTTCCTGGTTGTAGTCGATGACGCGGTCTTGCCAGGCATAGCTGAGGCTGTCCCACAGAAGTCGCATGCGCTGCGTGACGCGTCCCCACAGGCTACGGCGCTGGCGCTCGGCGGCCTCGGCGCCTCCCGCCAGCCAGGAGCGCAGATCAATGTTCACACGGTCAGGTGCCAGCGCGGCGGTGGGGTCGATGCGATACCAGCCCACGCGCTCCAGCCAGACTTCGGTCCAGGCATGCACGTCACTTTGTTTCACGATGAGGTAGCCGCCGTTGTGATCCGAAAACTCACCGCCGAGATAACCCACCACCAGACGCGAGGGGATGCCCGCCATGCGCATGAGTGTGGCAAAGCTAGCGCTGAAATGCTCGCAGAAGCCGGTGCGGCGGCTCAGGAAGAACTCCTCCAGCCCGCCCGGACCCGAGTACTCGCCCGGTTCCAGCGTGTAAGTGAAGCCCTGAGTGCTCAGGTGCTTCAAGGCGAGCTGCACGATCTGCTCATCGTTTTGCGCGGCCGCCTCCCACGCATCCGTGATCTGTTTGAGCTGTGGGGAGATGTTCCCGGGCAGTTGCAGCGCTGCCTCACGATGGTGATCCGGCAAATCACGCAGCGGCGGTTGTTCGACGCGAGATTTGACCTCGATGCGCTCCGAACTGCGCACCGGCATGGGCGAGGTGAGCGTTTCATCAAACTCAGGATACAAACGCATGCCGCGGGCGATGGCGCTGAGCGGCAGATCCAACGCGGGCACCCACGTCCGGCCATGCGGCTCCAGGTCGATGATCTGGCGCACATCATTGGGGCTTTGTTTCGCGGGAAACATGGGCCGGTAGCCGAGGCGCTCGCCACGCGTCCAGCGCAGGCCTTCACACTGCCACAGGGTGATGCAGCGCCAGTAGCGGTGCAGGTTCGGCGGCGGCTGGCCATCAGGAAAGCGCACGCGGAAGGCCACATCCGTCCTCAGGGCCAAACTGGCGATGCCGCCGGGATCGAGCGTGTTGTCGATGCCCGTCTCACCAAACCGGCTGCGGCCCAGCGCGGCGCTGAGATCGAGCAAGCCGCGTGGGAACACAAAAAACAGCATCAGCGCCAGCGGCACGGCTTGAGCGAAGAGTGTGGCCGTCACCCGCGCCGGTTCGCGTGCTCCGGGTGCGCTGCGGCGGAAGCGCACCATGCAGCCGGTGATGAGCAAAAACACCCCCAGCACCCAAGCCGAGCGAGACAGATGATTTTCGAGCAAGATGACGCAAAACGCGAGGAACCAGCCAATCAGCCCCAGCACCTGAAATTCACGCGGCGTGCGACTTTCCAGGACCTTCGTGCCTGCCAGCACCAGCAGTAGCGCGATGCCCGGCTCCATGCCACGCATCTCTCCATACTCAAACCACACGGCCGCGATGCCCGCGACGATGACAGCCGCGCGCACGATCACATGCGGCACGCCCATGCGCAGCACGCCGCGCCAGATCAAACACAAGGCACACACCGCCAGTCCTGCCGTGGCGATGTAGCCATGCATCGGCCAGATCGCCAAAAGCAGCGCCAGACTCAGCAGCAGTAGCGGACGCGCAGGCAGATAGATGGATTGCTCGAAGCTGATCTCACTCGTCCCCTTCCCTGACTGCAAATCCCCCGAAACTGCCGCTACAGCATCCGTGTTCGTCTGCGTGGCGAGCGCGTCCAGACAGCGCCGCAGATGCGCAGGGCCAAGACCGGCGCGAATCGTTGTTTCAGGCAGCCGCAGTTCATACGGACGCGCTTCGCTCTCGCAGATCTCCATCCAGCGGGCGATTTGTGAGGCGCGGGCGGCCTCGTCGAGCGTGAGCGCCTTCCAATCGAGCACCACGACACCTGCCACGCTTGAACTCCACGTTTTGACCATGAGCGGACCACCACGCGCCGCCGCGCGCCAGTCGATGTGCCGCGGTGAGTCGCCCGCATGCCACTCCCGCAGCCCGGCAAAGTCATCACCACCACTACTTTGCGCTCTCGCGGTCGAAACCACCGCCGCATCGCCTTGCTGCGAGTGATCTGGCGCGGGCAGCGGCAGATCGCCTCCCGGTTTGGGATGCACACGCCGCACCCAGGAGGTCTGCATCACCCCTTCCGCGGTGAACAAGCCCAGCGGATACACGCTGCGCACCATGATCCGCAACGCGCCGCCCGCATGCCGCGCTGGCGGCGGTAGATTCACGAGCACTGCTTGGCCTGAGGGCACACGCTCAACAAACACCGAGGTCTCCGCGCCGATGACCAGCACCTCTAGCCCACACGGCGAAACCGCGCCCGTGGCCCGCAGCTCCACCGGGATGCACTTGGACTCGTTCTGTGCCGTGGGTCGCCCCCCGACGAGGCGTAGGCTCACTCCGCGCAGATTTGCCCGCGCATGCAACCAGGACAAGGCGCCCATCGCCGCCGTGATCAGCGTGATGAGATGCGCCGCGCCGTTTGATTGCGCTTCCGCCGCATACCACAT
>JAJTDU010000213.1 GCA_021298725.1 Verrucomicrobiaceae bacterium
TCTTTGCTTTCATGCTGTCAGAAACTATGAATCTGCGTGCCGATGCAGCTCCTAACGATTAACGCCGCCGCCCAAATTATTGGGGTGGCTGCGATGATGCGCCCGATCGTGGTGTTTGCCCTGCTGTCCTTCAGCCTGACTCAATCTGCCCAGGCTCATCTGGCGGATGAAAGCAGCCTGCGGGTGAAGATCGAGCCGCACCGGCTGGAAATACGCCTGACCTTCAATCTGTTCACGCTGACGCGATTCATGAAGATCGACAGCGATGGAGACACGAAAATCAGCCTGGCGGAACTGACAGCGGCGGAAACGGGCATCGTGGATTACCTGAACAAGCATGTGTTGATTCAAATCAACCAGCAGATCGCCGCGCTGGGGGCAGAGGCCCGGTTTGCCTGGCTGTGGCCAAATGCGTCGAAGACCGCGCCGATGACTGAGCCGGATTATGCGGCACGGAATGTGGATGTGATCTTCATTCATGAGATCAAAGACCGGCTGGTGGAGAGCTTCTGGATCGAGTTCGGCATTTTTGAGCAAACCGGGCCGATGCAGACGATCCGCGGCATCTTTGAGCAGGAGGGCCAGGTCACCGAAATGCCCTTTAGCGCCCGAGAGCCGGACTTTCTCTATGCCACAGGGTATGCGGACGATCCGTTCGTACAGAAGGCGGAGGAGGACCGGGCCCAGTCTCCTAGAGGACAGCGCTGGTGGATGGTGCGCGCCATGGTGCTGATAGCGCTGCTGGTTCTGGGTCGCAGGACCGTGCTTGCGGCACGCGCTCGCAAGGCAGTCACGCGTCGCCGCCGCGCCAGACGCTGATGCCAGCAGCTGATCTTCATGGCTCATTCAGCAGGGATGGCTGACGAACAGAGGGGATCATTCTTCCGTCTGCGTTCTGCTGCAAATGATTGGGCCTCTTTCATTGACGGCTCTGGGAGGTAACAAACACCGCAAACCATCGAAACCCACGCAGCTTGTGACGCGGAGGCGCAGCGCTCGTTTGACCCTTGCCGGAGCGCGGACAGAGTAGCCGATCATGACTCGAACAGGAATCCTCGCTGGCGGCAATTTCATCATCGACCATGTCAAGCTCATCGACGCTTGGCCGGAACAGGACATGCTGACGTTCATCCGCAGCGAGACGTCCTCCAATGGGGGCGGTCCGTACAACGTGCTCAAGGATCTGGCCGCGATGCGCGTCGATTATCCGCTCGAGGCAGTAGGACTGGTGGGAAAGGACGCGAATGGTGACTGGATCCTGCGCGATTGCCGTGGCGCAGGCATCAACACGACGCAACTGCACCAGACCGATGCTGCGCCGACGAGTTATACGGATGCTATGACGGTCTCCAGCAACGGGCGGCGCACGTTTTTCCACCAGCTCGGCACCAATGCCATCCTGGGGGAAGCACACTTCGATTTCAGCCGCACGCAGACCAAAATCTTCCACCTGGGCTACCTCATGCTGCTGAGTGAGATGGACCGCCTGCTGCCGGATGGCCGCAGCATCGCCAGCCGTGTGCTGGAAGCCGCGCAGGTAGCAGGACTGCTCACCAGCGTGGATTTGGTCAGCGCAGATCATGCGCATTTCCGGCAGATCACCGAGGCTTCCCTGCCCTTCACCGATTACCTCATCGTCAACGAGATCGAGGCTGGCAAAGTGATGGAACGCGACCTCAAGAGCACCCTACCCGGCCTTGACGCGATCCAAGAAGCCGCACTTTTTCTGCTTGAGAAGGGCGTGCGGCGTGAGGTGATCATCCACTTTGAGGCCGGGGCCGTAGTGGCCCAATAAAAACGGAGCGGTGCATCATCACCACTCCCTACGGCTGGCGAAAAGGCTTCATCGCGGGAGCCACGGGTTCGGGCGACGCCTTTGCGGCGGGTTATCTGCATGGCACGCATGAGAACTGGCCGGTTTCGGAGCGTCTGAAACTTGCCGTTTGCACCGCCGCCGCCTGCCTGACCCACCCCACGCCCTCGCAAGGCCTGCGCCCCGTCGCGGAGTGTCTGAATCTGGCGGAGGAACTGGGGTTCAGCACGGCCAAATAGCTGTCGCGCATTACGCGCGACCATGCTAAAACCGCGCTCATGTCCTCTACCCTCTTCAATCTCTCCGGCAAAGCAGCACTCGTCACTGGCGGCAGTAAAGGTCTTGGCAAGGCCATGGCGCGCGGCTTCGCCGAAGCCGGGGCCGACGTCTTCATCTCCAGCCGCAACGCGGAAGAACTCAAAGCTGCCGCCGCTGAGATCGGAGCAGGCTTGCACGTCAAAGTGGAGTGGATGGTGGCCGACATGGCCGACCGTGCCGCCGTCAAAGCGCTGGCGGTCGAAGCTGAACAGCGCCTCGGCAAGATCGACATCCTCGTCAACAACGCCGGCATCAACAATCCGCAGGCCATTGATGAAATCACCGACGAAGTCTGGGATCGCAACGTCGAGGTGGATCTCACCGCCGTGATGAGCCTGACCCGTGCCGTGGTGCCCGGCATGAAGGCGCGGAAGTGGGGCCGCATCATCCACATCTCCAGCGTCCTTGGCGTCGGCGGGCGGTTGAAACGAAATGTGTATTGCGCCTGCAAAGCCGCGCTCATCGGCCTAGCGCGTGCTAGCGCGCTCGATCTCGGGCCTTATGGCATCACCGTGAACTGCCTCTGCCCCGGCCCGTTTCTCACGGACATGCCCGGTAAGCTGCTCAACGACGAGGAGAAGCAGTACTTCGCCGACCGCACCGCCGTGAAGCGCTGGGCCGCCCCGCGCGAACTCGCCGGGCCAGCACTGATGCTCGCCAGCGAGGCGGGCAGCTACATCACCGGCCAAGGCATCGTCGTGGATGGCGGCGCGGCGGTGAATGTGCTGTAATATCATCGAGTGCTGTTCCGACAGGTATGACGTGACCCAGACGCAGTGTGTCGTTGGCGGTGCCTCACAGCAGCATAACGTCCAGCGTAGGCTTGTTTCAGCGTTCTGAGATCTCACCCAAACAAGCCACCCGCTGAGTCATTTCCCCAGCACGCCCTTCAGCACCTCGATGCAGCGCTCGTTCTGCGGCATGGTACCAATGGAGATGCGGACCCACTCGGTGAGCTTGTAGGCAGCCATGGCGCGGACGATGACGCCTTGATCCATCATGGCTTTGAAGACAGCGTTGCCATCGCCGACTTTGACGAGCACGAAATTGGCGTAGCTGGGGATGTATTCGAGCCCCATGGCTTCGAACTGACCTTGCAGATAATCGCGGCCTTCGTCGGTGATGCGCTTGGTCTTGTCCTGGTGCTTCTGGTCGAGCAGACCGGCCAAGGCACCCGCCTGCGCGATGGAATTGAGATTGAAGGGCTGCCGAGTGCGCTGGAGAACGTCGATCAATTCCTTGTTCGCGATGCCGTAACCGACGCGTGTGCCCGCGAGTCCCTGGATCTTCGAGAAGGTGCGCAGCACGACCACGTTGCGGCCTTCACGGACGTATTTGAGCGTGTCCGGCGGGTTGTCGAGGAACTCGTAGTAGGCCTCGTCAAACACGACGACGACATGATCGGGCACCTTGGCCATGAAACGGTCGATCTGCTCCTGCGTGACCAAAGTCCCGGTCGGATTGTTCGGATTGGCAATGAAGACCTCTTTCGTGTTGGGCGTGATCGCGGCGGCCATGGCATCGAGATCATGCACATAGCCGGGATCGGGCACTTCGATGGTTTCAGCGCCAAAAACCTTCGCCATGAGCTTGTACACGAGAAAGGCATGCTCAGCGGTGATAATGTTGTCACCAGGCTTCAAGAACGCATGACCGATGAATTCGATCACCTCGTTGGAGCCGCACCCCATGATGATGTTGCCCATTTCGAGGCCAAGCTTGTCTGCCAGCGCGTTGCGCAGCTTCCAGGAGGCACCGTCTGGATAAATGTGAACTTCCTCGACTGCCTGCTTCATCGCCACGACGGCTTTCGGAGAGGGACCGAGCGGATTTTCGTTGGACGCCAGCTTGATGATGTCCTCCGGCTTCAATCCACGCTCACGCGCCACATCTTCGATGGGTTTTCCAGGTTCGTAGGCGACGAGGTCTTTGAGCTGTGCGTTGGCGTGGTTCCAGATGGACATGGCAGGTTGTAGGGAGGAACGTTTCTTGGACTGGGTTGGACTGGAAGGCAAGCACGTGTAAAACAGCCAGCTCATTTCGTTTATCTCTCATGCCTGCCGCCCTCCCAGACACCGCCGAACTGCTTCAGTCCTTCGGCACAGCGCTTGGCCTGGGATTGCTGGTCGGCTTGCAGCGGGAATGGGTGCAGAACCGCGTCGCGGGCATCCGCACTTTTGCCCTACTTTCGCTGTTTGGTGCCTTGTGCGGCCTGCTGGGCCTCGTTTACGGCGGCTGGGTCGTCGCAGCGGCCCTGATTGCCTTCGTCAGTGTCGTGATCATCGGTCATCTGGCCGAGATGAAGAACCAAGAGCCGGATTCCGGCCTCACGACAGAAATGGCGATGCTGGTCATGTTTGCCACCGGTATCATCACCATTCATGGGCATCGACTGATCGCCGTGGTCATCGCTGGGAGCGTGATGGTGCTGCTGCAGAGCAAAAAGCCGCTCCACGCCATGGTCCGCCGCATTGGCGAAGATGATCTGCGCGAGATTGCCCGTCTCGTACTTTTGGGGCTAGTGATTCTCCCTGCGCTACCAAACCGTGAGATGGGTTACCTTGATGTGCTGAATCCCTTCGCCATCTGGCTCATGGTCGTGCTCATCGTCGGCATCAGCCTGGCTGCGTATCTCGTGGGCAAGTTTCTCGGTGGCACGAAGGGCACCGCGCTGACTGGCGTCTTGGGCGGTTTGATCTCCAGCACAGCCACCACGGCCAGCCTGGCACGACGCAGTCGCGATCACGGAGCCTGCGGCATCAGCCTCGCGGCCATCACCTTGATCGCCTGTGCGGGTCATCGCCGAGGTCGCCATCGCCGCGCCTGCGCATCTACAAAGCATGCTGCCACCGCTGCTGGCGATGATGTTTTGGTTTGGCCTCGTCTCCATCATCGCTCACCGCATCTCAGAAAAGTCAGGCAAGCATGTGGCCGATGAGTCACCGCCGTCCGAACTCAAGAGCGCGGTGATCTTCGGCCTGCTCTACGCCGTCGTGCTGCTGGTCGTGGCCGCAGCGCGTGAGCACTTTGGCGATTCTGGCCTCTACATCGCTGCCGCCATCTCCGGCCTTACGGACATGGACGCCATCACGCTTTCCACCTCGCGCCTCGTCAGCACCGCCAGTCTAGATACCAGCACCGCGTGGCGCATGATCATCGTCGCCGGCATGGCAAACATGCTATTCAAAGCAGGCCTCGTACTCGTTCTGGGGGCGCGTTCCTTCATCAAGCCCGTTCTGCTTGGCATGGCCATCTCGCTGCTGGGCGGCTTGGCACTCCTGGCTCTGTGGCCGACGTAAAATGCTGAAACGGTTCCTGAATCACGCTGCCGCCACCATTTCCTCACGTTGTTTCCAGCGCTGCTCGTGAGTGAGGAGTTGACGGAAAAAATCGTCTTCTTTGTTGGGACTGACGGCCGGATCGAGTGGCATGGTGAGCTTGAGTTCGAGGCCGCGAGGCTCCAGGTGCCGAGCCTCGGCAGTGCCGCCGTGCAGATGCATCGTGACGTAGCAGGCCATCATGTTCACGCCAAAGTCATCCGGCTTGCGGCTGCGGGTGTAAAAGGGATCGAAAAGGTTGGCAGGCTTGTCCTTGCTCTCCCACACGCCGGTGTCACGCACATACATGACCACCAGCGGCTGGCCGCTGACTCCGGACCTGACCTTGGCGCTGATTTGAATGGTGTCTCCCTGGCTGAGATGGGTGATTTCCTCCATAAAAATCAGGCGCCACATCTGGCGGAAGCGGCCATTGTCCACCTTCAGCGCTGGGAAGCTGGGATCGACTTCCACATCGACGTTGAGGTTCTTCGCCTGCAACGACGTGGAAAACAGGCTGATCATCTCATCCAGCACCTCGTTGAGCGTGCATTCATCCTTCCGCTCAAGCTGCCGAGAGTGCGAACCCTCGGCCAAACGCGAAAGCAAAAGCTGGATGCGCTCGATCTGCGACTGCGCCTGATACTGCACGTCGAGCCAGAAGGACGGATCACGCGGATGCGCCCCACCGATCTCCTCCATGAGCTTCACCGGCGCGAGGTCGATGAACGCGCGCACCACGGTCAGCGCGTTGCGCAGGTGATGATTCAGGCCTTCCGCCAGAATGCCGAGGCCAGAAATTTTGTCTGAGGACAACATGTGGCGCACCGTGTCCGCTTTCTCCGCCAGCAGCAGCTCGCGCTCGATGAGAACGTGGTAGTAGTCCAGCCCGTGCTTGATCACCACGCCCAACTCATCTGGGTCCCAGGGCTTGTGCAGGTAGCGGAAGCAGCGGCCAGAGTTCACCGCATCGACCGCCGCCTGATAGTCGGTGTAGGCCGTGACTAGAATGCGCACCAGATTTGGATTGAGCTTCTTCGCATGGTCCATCAGCTCCACACCGCTGGGACCGGGCATACGCTGGTCCGTGAGCAGCAGCCCGATCACTGGTCCGTAATTTTGGAGGATGCGGTAGCCGTCCATCGCATTGTTCGCGACGTGGATGGTGTACTCGTCCCCGAAGAGCTCCTTGAAGTAATGCAACGCCTTCTCCTCGTCATCGACATAGAGGATGTGGTAAGGCGACAACTGGGTAACGGACATGAAATCAGGTATTGGTGGGTTTTTGCAGGCTGAGCGTGAACTGGGTGTGGCTGCCCGTTTCGGTCTCGATCCTCACCTCGCCGCCCATTTGCTGCATCAAACGGAAGCAGATGCTCAATCCGAGGCCCATGCCCCGGCCCACCTCTTTCGTGGTGAAAAACGGATCAAATATCTTCGACAGATTCTCCTTGGGAATGCCGGTGCCGTTGTCCCGCACGATCAGATCAACACCGCTGGTGGTTTCGACCGCCTTGACCAGGATCATCGGCCCGGGTTGCCCCGCCAACGCGTCGAGGCTGTTCTGCACGAGGTTGAGTAGGATTTGAATCAGGCAGTTCTCGTCGGCCCGAGCGACGATTCCGAGCGGGATTTCATACACCAGAGTCACACCGCGATCGCTGATCTCCTTTGCCAGTAGGCGCAGCGCCTTGCGGCTGGTTTCATGCAGGTCAATCGGTCGTGTGCCACGGTTTTCAGGATGCGCGAAGGTGCGCAGGTCGGAGACAATCGCCGACACGCGGTCAATCCCCTCGCCAATGTCCGTGGCGATGCGATTCACCGATTCCGCCACCTCAGGCGGCATCAGTTTGCCCTTCTTCTTCAGGAGGTAGATCGCGGACTTCACATAGTTCAGCGGGTTGTTGATTTCATGCACGATCCCGGCCCCGAGACGGCCGATGGAGGCCAGTTTCTCGCTCTGCGCGAGTTGCGCCTCCGTCTCTCGCAGACGCTGCAGCGTGGCGGTCAGCTCCTCGTTTCGCGCGGTCAGTTCCTCGCGCTGAGCCTCCACCTTGCAGCGGTTTTCAAACTCCCGCACACGAATCGCGTGATGCTGGCGGCTGCCGACATACAGCACCACGCAGTTCAGCAGGATGAAGCCCGTGTTATTCACGAAAATGCCCAGGGCGCGTTGGTCAGCTGCCTCACGCAGGTTTGGCAGTGTGGCCGAGAAATAGGCCAGCACCACGAGTCCAAGCGTGATTCCGATCTCCCGGAAGGTCCAATGGAACACAAACGCCGACGCCACGATGCAAAGTGTCAGCCCGGCGTAGTAGCCAGAGCCGGGATCGCCACTCAGGTAGATCATGAAGCAGATCATGAGCGCCGGCAGCAGCGGCAGGATGACCGGGTAGGCACGGCAGTATTTTCGACCCAGGGAGCCGTTCAGTGCCAGCCACAGCGGAATGCAACAGGCAGCACAAGCCAGCCGCAGCACCAAAAACTCCCAATAGCGCTCAGGGTAGGCCATCCAGTCCAAAAAACTGCACAGCGGCACCAAGATCATCACGAACCACACCCCTATCCGCGCATTGCGCAGGTTCAGCGCCTCCTGCTCCTGCTCAAAGCGGCCAGTTCGCGGCACAACGACACCCGAAACGATGCCCATGGAGCGTTCCGTACTGGGTGGAGTCAGAGTGTGGCTGACCTCTGCCAGAGTAGCGAGTGACATAATTTTCATAACTTTAATAATAAAAACCCCTGCAAAGCAAGGCGTATCCTGTTTATAACAGTTTTCTGACGGCTGCCCGCCCCCCCCCAATTTCGCCGCCAACCATACCCCGGCTTGGCAAACACGGCCCACTTGCCAAGATGCACTGCCCATGCGCATCCTCATCGCGATCGACAAATTCAAAGGCTCCATTCCTGCCACCGTGGCCGCTCAAGCCATCGCTTCGGTTCTCAAGAAGTCGATTCCAGGGGTAGAATGCGACCTCTGCCCCATCGCCGACGGCGGGGAAGGAACCGCTGAGGCCGTCATCACGGCCTTACGGGGAGATTGGTGCGAAACCGCCACTTTTGACGCTCAAAATCGCCCCGTGGCCGCCCGCTACGGTCTCGTTCGGTATGGGGCCCAGTCCGAAGCCATCATGGAAATGAGCGCCGCCTCCGGTCTGGCCATGATCAGCGATCTCCCTCTCGATCCTGCCATCGCCAGCACCCTCGGCACTGGGTTGATGCTCCAGGACGCCATCGAACGCGGCGTCTCCCGCATCGTCATCGGCATCGGTGGCAGCGCCACCAATGAGGCTGGTATCGGTATGGCCGCCGCGCTTGGTTTCCGCTTCCTGGATGCCGATGGTGAGCCGCTCACGCCCACCATCCAGCACATGGACAAACTGGCTAAGATCGAGCGTGGCGATCTGGGCATGCCCGAAATCCTCGTGGCCTGCGACGTGAACAATCCCCTGCCCGGGCCGCACGGCTGCACTCGCGTCTATGGCTCTCAAAAAGGCGTGCAGGACTTCGCTTTCTTCGAATATCGCCTACAGCACCTCGCAGACATCATGCAGCGCGATCTCGGCGTCGATCATCGCGAGGTTCCAGGCGCGGGAGCTGCTGGCGGCCTCGGATTCGGCCTCATGAGCTTCTGCGGCGCGAAACTCACCAGCGGCTTCGAACTCATCGCCGATCTCGTGCATTTGCGTGCTCGCATCGCCGCCGCCGACCTCGTCATCACCGGCGAAGGCCGTCTCGACGCCCAAACCCTCCATGGCAAAGGTCCCATGGGCGTCGCCGACATGGCCCGTGAGCTCGGCAAACCCGTCGCCGCCTTCGCGGGAGCCATCGAGGCCGAAGACCAGCTCCGCACCCGCTTTGACCTGCTCTGCGCCATCAAACCGAAAGACATGCCGCTCGCCGAAGCCATGCAACGCGGCTCAGAGCTGCTCGAAAACGCCGTTCTCTCGCAGTCCCGCGCCCTCCTTGACCTTTTGACACCTTGACCACGCTTGACCCGTCCCACAGGCCGTGCTCAATCCCATCTCACTTCTGACCTCTCACCTCTTACCTCCCTTC
>JAJTDU010000214.1 GCA_021298725.1 Verrucomicrobiaceae bacterium
GGAGTGGCTGGAGACGTTCAAACCGGAGACCAAACCCGTTTTGGTTGTGCTGGCGGACGTTTCGGGCTCGATGAGCACGAAGGATGTCATTCGCGGTCAGGAGGCGGTTTCGCGTGAGTCCGTGGTGAAACCGCTGATCGACGAAAAACTCTGGTCGCGGCTCAAGGAGCGCATGGACGTGGTCATCGAGCCCTTTTCGCCCGCCACGACGGATGGCACAGACATTCACGCGGCTTTGCTCAGCGTGCTGGAGAAGCAGCCGAACCTCAAATCGGTCGTTTTGATCAGCGATGGCGACTGGAACAGCGGATCGCCGCCTTCCCAAGCCGCCACGCGACTGCGCATGCGCGAGGTGCCGGTGTTTGCGGTGCCCGTTGGCTCCGAGACGCGGCTGCCGGATGTCGAATTGAGCAGTTTCGATGTGCCGACCTTCGCCGTGGCGGGCAAGCCGCTGCGCATTCCGTTCGTCATCGACAGCTCGCTGCCGCGTGATGAAGTCGTGGTGCTCGAAATGAAATCGACGAGCGGAGAGATCATCACGAAGGAGGTCACGCTGCCGGCGATGAGCCGCTACCAGGATGCCATCGCGTGGAAGCCGGAGAAACCGGGCGAGGCGAAGCTCACGCTCACGATTCCCAGGACGCCGAACGAACGCGATCCCGAAAACAACACGCAGGAAGCGCCGCTCAGCGTGCGCCAGGAGCAGCTCAAGGTGCTGGTGATCGAAAGCTTCCCGCGCTGGGAGTATCGCTACCTGCGCAACGCGCTCGAACGCGATCCTGGCGTCGAGGTGAACTGCCTGCTGCTGCATCCCGGCCTCGGCAAAGTGGGCGTGGGACGCGGTTACCTCGACCAATTCCCGAAGGATGAGGAGCTGACGAAGTTCGATGTGATTTTCCTCGGCGATGTCGGCACGCAGAAAGGCCAGCTCACTGCGGAGCAATGCACCGCGCTGCAAAAGCTCGTGCGCGATCAAGCAGGCGGCCTCGTCTTCATGCCCGGCTTCCACGGCTTCCAATCGACGCTGCAAGAGACGCCACTGGCCGATCTGCTGCCGGTGATTTGGGACGCGGTGCAGCCTCGCGGCTGGGGTTCGAGCGCTCCGGGCAAGTTTGCCCTGACCGAAGCGGGCATGCGCAGCCTTTTGACGAAGCTCGAAGACAGCGACGAGGCCAGTGCTCGCGTTTGGAGCAAGCTGCCGGGCTTTCAGTGGTATGCGCCCGCGTTGCGTGCCAAAGCAGGCAGCGAAGTGCTCGCCACGCATGGCAGCGAGTCGAATCAATATGGTCGCTTGCCGCTCATCGTCACGAAGACCTACGGCGCGGGCAAAATCCTCTTCATGGGCACCGACGGTGCGTGGCGCTGGCGCAAAGGCGTCGAGGACAAGTATCACTACCGCTTCTGGGGCCAGGTGGTGCGCTGGATGGCCTACCAACGCAACATGAGCAGCGGCGACAAGATGCGCCTGTTTTACTCGCCAGATCGCCCGCGCACCGGCGATGTGCTCACGCTGAATGCGAACGTCATGAGCGTGACCGGCGAGCCGTTGCGCGATGGCGCGGTGATCGCGCAAATCGAAGCGCCGAGCGGCAAGGTATCGAGCTTGCGGCTGCTACCGGCTGGAGAAGAAGCCTGGGGCCTCTTCAACGCCACCTTCACGCCAAGCGAACCCGGCGAGCATCGCGTCATGCTGAGCTGCGCCGAGGCCGGATCGAGTTTGGAGACCAAAATCTCGATTCAAGGCACCAGCCGCGAAAAACGCGGCCAGCCAGCACGGATCGACGTGCTCAAAGAGATCGCCCAGTTCACCAAAGGAGCCGTTTTAGACGCCACCAAGCCGCAAAGCATCGTCGATGCCATCGCCGCGATTCCCGAAGCCGCTTTTCAAGAACGCCGCTTGCCCATTTGGGCGCATCCCGCTTGGGCGGGCTTGCTGGTGCTGCTGTTGGGATTGTTTTGGGTGGGGAGAAAGGCGGCGGGAGCGTTTTGATGATCAAATCACGTCTTGTCAGTGCTGGAGGGGGTGAATAGACTCCGCCTATGACTTTGGAACTTCCGGAAATCAGCGCCATTCGGCGATTCAGCGCGGATGATCTGCGCCTGGAGCTGGCATGCGCGTTGTATGCGCGCGGCAGAATCAGTGCGGTCGCGGGCGCGGATCTGGCCGGGACGGACCTCGTGAGCTTCCAGACCGCGCTGCACGAACGGGAAATACCCCGCCAATACTCCGCCGCTGATCTTCAAGACGACATCGACACTCTCGCGCAATTGTTCCCGGCATGATCGTCGTGGCGGACACATCGGTGATCCTGAACCTCTGCTGCGTGGGGCAGGCCGGCTTGCTGCCGGGATTGTTTCAGCAGGTTTGGATTCCCGAAGAGGTGAAAGCGGAGTTTGAGCGCCTGAGTCGGCACCAGCCACGTTTTCAAGGACTGCTCATGCCCGGCTGGGCATCCATCCGTCCTGCCTCGCCCATTCCCGCAAAGCTTGCAGCCATGCCGAACCTGCACACGGGCGAGACGGCCGCGTTGGCGCTTGCCTTGGAAAGCCATGCTGACGCGGTGCTGATGGATGAGTCGGCAGGAAGACGCGCGGCGCACCTGCTGGGAGTGCCGGTGATCGGCGTTCTTGGCGTGCTGATGCAAGCGAGGAAGACGGGGTTGCTGCCCGCCATCAAACCGGTGATCGAGCGTCTCGAAGCAGACGCGGGTTTCTGGCTGGCTCCAGGCCTCGTCACGGAAGCGCTGCGGAAATGCGGGGAAACCTGAGCGGCGGGAGCGTTTTGATGATCCCAATCAAAAGCTCGTCATGACCGTTCCATCACGATAACATCCACGAATTATGAAAACGGAACTGCCGCCCATTCTGGAAGCGAAGCTGGCTGATTTTCGTCAGCGGGTTTGGACGGTGAAGTTGATCGAGGGATTGCTGGCGGCGGGGTTTGGGCTGGCGCTGTCGTATCTGCTCGTGTTCGCGCTGGATCGCGTGATGGAGACGCCGGTGTGGCTGCGGGCGACGTTGCTGATTGCCGGAGCGATTACGTTGGGACTGGGATTGCCGCTGAAGTGGCATCGCTGGGTGTGGCGGCAGCGGCAGTTGGAGGATGCGGCGCGGTTGTTGAAGCGGACGTTTCCACAGCTGGGCGACCAGTTGCTCGGCATCGTGGAATTGTCGCGGCATGAAGACGCATCACGCAGCGAGCGGCTGGTGCAGGCAGCGATGGCGCAGGCGGCAGAGGCGGTGAAGGACAAGGATTTCACGCATGCCGTGCCGGAGGCGAAGCATGTGCAGTGGGGCTGGGCGGTGGGAGTGGCCGGAGTCATCGCTTTGGCCCTCAACTTGGCAGTGCCAGCAGCGGCCTGGAACACGATGCTGCGCTGGGCGCTGCCGTGGCGTGAGGTGGAGCGTTTCACCTTCGCGAAGATCGAGGCGCTGCCGGAGCGGCTGGTGGTGCCGTATGCGGAGCCGTTTGATTTGAAGGTGCACTTGCAAAAGGACACGCGCTGGTCGCCATCCAGCGCCAAGGCGCGGATCGGTGATCAAGCAGCCGTGCTGAGCGGTTTGCAGGAGAGCGCGTATCCGCTGACGTTTCCACCGCAGAAGACGGATGCGGAGTTGAAGCTGTCTTTGGGCGATGTGCGCAAGACGCTGAGCGTTTTGCCGCGCACGCGGCCGGAGCTGACGACATTATCCATTCGCACACGGCTGCCGCAGTATCTGCAATACATGACAGAGCCGGTGACGGAGGTGCATGGCGGCGCGGTGAGCGTGTTGAAGGGCGCGGAGGCGGCGCTGGAGGCCACGGCATCGCGTGAACTGGCCTCGGCGGAGGTGGACGGCGCGAAGGAGAAGGTTTCCGGCGCGAAGATCGTGACGCCGCTGCGCAAGATCGACGCGGACGTGGAAAAACGCGTGATGTGGCAGGATCGCGATGGTTTGACGCCGCGTGAGCCGCTGGTGCTGCGGATCAATGCGATTGCGGACGAAGCGCCACGTCTAGCGGCCAAGCGCGAGACGCCAGAGCAGGTGGTTTTGGATTCGGAGGTCGTAGCATTTGATGTGAACATCGAGGACGACTTCGGCATCCGCCGCACGGGCCTGGAATGGCGCAGCGTGAACGATGACAAGACGAAGGGCGACAAAATCGCCGCTGCCGGAGAGCCGGAGAAAAAGACGCTGGCGGCGAAGGCGACGTTCAGCGCGACGCGGGACGGCGTGGAGCCGCAAACGCTCGAAATTCGCGCTTGGGCAGAGGATTACCTGCCGAACCGGAAACGTGCGTATTCAGCGGCTTTTCTGCTGCATGTGCTGAACAAGACGGATCACGCGCTGTGGTTGACGGAGCAGTTCGGCAAGTGGCTGGAGTCGGCGCGGGAGACGTATGAGCGCGAGCAACAGCTGCATGCGACGAACAAGGAACTGCGCGAAATGAGCGCCGCAGAGCTAGACCGGCCGGAGAATCGCCGCAAAATCGCGCAGCAGGCCAGCGCAGAGAATGCGAACGCGACTCGGCTGGGCGCACTGAACCAAAGCGGAGGCAGTTTGGTGGAGCAGGCGACGCGGAATGACGAGTTCGACGCGGCGCGGCTTGAATCGTGGGCGACGTTGCTCAAATCGCTGCAAAACATCGCGAAGAAGCGGATGCCGAGCGTGGCAGAGTTGCTGAAGGAGAGTTCGGGGGCCAAAGCGAGCGCGAAGAGCGACGGACAGCCGCAAAGCGCAGGGCAGAGGGCGAAGGGCGAAGGGGAAAACCAAGGCAAGGGAGCGCAGAGCAAGCCATCCGCGCCGCAGATCGCGAACGGGGCGAATTTGCCGAAGGGATCGCAGGGCGGGAAGGCTTCGACGGAAGAGCAGAGGAAGGCGAACATGCCGAGCATCGCGGACAAAGAAGGCTCGATGAAACATGCCGAGCATCGCGGACAAAGAAGGCTCGATGAGCAAAGCGGAACCGGAAGCGGCTGATCCGAAGGCAAAGCCGTCGCCGCCGAAGCCGAGCACGATGAAACTGCCGACGACGCAGATGGCGGCGGCACCCTCGAAGAAGAAGGATGGCAAGGAAGAGACGAAACCGGCGGAAACGCCGGCGCAGCAGAAGATGGACGAGGCGATTGATGAGCAGAAGCTGCTGCTGGCCGAATTTGCGAAGGTGTCGGACGAACTGGCGGCGGTGTTGGCGAGTTTGGAGGCGAGCACGTTTGTGAAGCGGCTCAAGAAGGCGTCACGCGATCAACTCGTGGCGGCGAAGGACTTGAACACGAAGACGCTGAGCGCTTTCGGTTTGGAAAAACAGCCGGTGAAGGACGCGGCGGGCATCGCGGAGCACGAGAAGAAGCAGAGCGAGGTGGTGCGCGTGATTCAGGGCGATCTGGAGGCGTATTTTGCGCGGAAGCCGGAGATGCACTTCAAGAACGTGATCGGCCAGATGAAGGAGACGCAGGTGGTGAAGATGCTGGCGTATCTGGGCGACCAGGCGGCTTACAACTTGAGCGGCAGCAGCATGGCGGGCGCAGAATTTTGGGCGGACACGCTGGACCGCTGGGCGGAGGAGATGGTGGCGGCGAGCGAGTGCAAAGCGTGCAGCTCTTGCAGCAGCGACAGCCTGCCGCCGGAGATCGTGCTCCAAGTGATGAAGGCCACGCGTGACGAGATGAAGCTGCGCGATGAGACGCGTGAACTGGAGAACGCGAAACCGGCGCTGGCCGAGGGCGAGCACTCGAAGAAATCGATGAACTTGGCCTCGAAGCAGTACGGCATCCAGGCGGCGGTGCGCGGCGCGTTTGATGACATTTTGAAGCTGCCGCAAGGGAATGAGAAGTTTGCTCGTGAGCTGAAGCTCTTGAACGCGGTGCAAGGCGTGATGATGGAAGCGGCGGGCATTTTGGACAAGGCGGACACAGGCGCTGTGGCCGTCGCGGCGGAGACGGAGGCGATTGAGCTGCTGCTCCAAGCGAAACGACAAGGCAAAGGTGGCGGTGGTGCAGGCTCGAACCCTGGCGGCGGCGGCACGGCGGACTCGGCTTCCGAAGCGGCGCTGGCGGATTTGGGCGATGGATCGGACGCGGAATCGAGTGCGGAGTCGCGGCCAGTGGGTCAATCAACCGGCAAGGCCGGGCGCGAGTTGCCCGAGGAGTTCAAGACGGGCCTGGACACTTATTTCAACAAGCTGGAGTCAGGAGGCACGCTGAAA
>JAJTDU010000215.1 GCA_021298725.1 Verrucomicrobiaceae bacterium
GGCGTACTCGTGGTAATTGCCCGAAACGCCCCAGCCCGAGGCGGCGGTGAGGTATTCATCGGCCACACCATCGCCATTCACGTCCCGCAGCTTCGTCACCTCCACGCGTTGCGTGGCATACAGCGCTCCGTCATGCCAAGCTAGGCCCAGGATTTCATGCAGGCCACTGGCAAAGCGCTTGAAGTCCGGCTTCGCACTGTCCGAGGGATTCTGCGCGATCCAGATCTCCCCTTTGCGCAACGCCACCGCCAGTTTCCCATCCGGCAGCACCGCCAGACCACTCGCCTCAAAGTTCACGCCCTTGGGCAATTCATACGTCTCGATGCGGTAGTAGTCAGATGGTGTCTGGGCGAAGAGCGAGGCAGGCAGGAGTAAAACGAGTTTTCCAACTCGTTTCAACGTGTCGCTGCTCTTCCGGGCAACGAGTTGGAAAACTCGTTCTACAATCGTTACCATGACAGTGCCTCCTTCGTTTCCTTGCCGTTGATCTTCACCCTACGCTCAAAGCCGTTTTTCACCGGACGCAGCGTGTCCTCCACCTGCTGGCCCTCCTGACGATACAGGAAGGTCGGCACGCCGTCCTTGCTGAGCGTGTAGCCACCGAATACGCGCTCGCCGGTCGCGGCGGGCAGCTCTTTCGCGTCAGTGCCCAGGGGTTTGATCGGCGTCATGGCACGTTCTTGCCAGTTGCTCATGGCATCGAGGAAACGGCCCTTCCAAATCAGCGCCCAGCGGCTCGTCTTCGCATCAAAGGCCGCGTTCAGGCCTCCGGGGAAGCCGACGCCGATGGCGTGCGTGCTCACGCCTTCGATGAAGCTGCGGAAAACGATCACGCGCTTTTCCAGGTCCGGCTTCAATTCAAAATCCTCCGCCGACATGAGCCCCTCAGGCAGCGGCTGGCCCTCGACCTCCCGCAGATAGGTCCACAGGCTCTCGATTTCTTGATCCGCCTTCTTGCGGCCCACAAACATCGGCGGCATGACCGTGCCGGGCTGTGTGACCTGCGGATTGAGCAGCAGCTCCTTGAAATACTCTGGCTGCAAGCGCTCCACTGTGTGCGTGAGACGAATCACCGGCGGCCCGAGCGACTTGCGGTCCTTCAAGCCATGGCAAGCCACGCACGCGAGGCCCTTGGCACCTAGCAACTGCCGCCCCAGCTCCGCGCGATGATGTTTTCCGAGGCCGCCGACATCAATCTCCACCGGCTTGTCGAGTTGATCCGCCTGATTGAACGCACTGATCAGCATCTCCGTGTGCTCACGGCCAAAGTTCGGCATGCGTGTGTCCATGTAAGGCCGCACGCTGCCATCCTTGCCCCACAGAATTTTTTCAAACCAGCCGCGAGTGAGCTTGCGGCCCACTTTGTCGAGCGTGGGCGGCAGATGCGCCAGTTGACCCAGAGATTCCGCTGTGGGGTCATTCACACCAAAGAACTGCGCCCGAGGATCTTCGGGGCCGCCCTTGCTGTCGCGATCATGGCAGGCGTAGCAGTTCAGGCGGGACATCTGCCAGTCGATTTTTTCCTGCGCCGTGAGTTTCGCAGCGTCCTCTTTCTGAATCGCCGCCAGCGCCAGTTTCAGCGCGCGTTTTTGCAGATCGTTCAAATCAAAGCGTGGCGTGCCGCTGGCTTGTTCGTTGGCAAGGCAGCCGGCTTGCGCGTTGAGTTCGCTCATCGGCTTCGCGGCTGGTTTGCGGACGGCTGCATCCGCACTCCCGCTCGTGTGGCAAGCCACGCAGTTCATCTTTTCAAAGACTACGCGACCTTTCTCGACGCCCTGCTTCGGGATCTTGAGGGCGGCACGCGCCGTCGCTTTCTCCGCGACACGACCCACATGCAGATACGCCGCGATGTCCGCCGCTTCCTGTTTATTCAGGCGCATGTCCGGCATGCGGCCCGCAGGACGCATGGAGAGCGGATCATGCAAAAAAAGCGCCAACGCGTTCACGTCATAAGCATCGGCCAGCGCGATCGGCACCGAACCATTGCCCGGCTTCTCGACCTCAGCATCCGCAGGCACTTTCGGCGGCCGCACATCCAACGCCGGTTCATGGCAGGCCACGCAGCCGACCTTGTGATACAGCTCCTTGCCGCGCTCCACGTCGCCCGCAGGCATCTGCGGTGCGTCCCACTTGTTCGCGCTCAAATATTCCACCAGCGCCTCGACCTTCTCCTCATCCCCTTCCTCACCGGCAAACAAGCCCGGCATTTGCGTGCCCTTCTTCCGATGCTGCGGGCTGCGAATCATGAGCCAGAGCGTGTCGGCATCCAGTCGCGATCCCACACCACCCAAATTCGGCCCCGGCTTGGCCTTAAGCCGCTCCTGCCATGACTCCGGCGCGACATGGCAGGCCGTGCAGTTCAACTCCGCCAGCAGCAGCAAACCACCGTTCACCACATGCTCATCAGGATCTTGATCGAGGTAGAACTGATCGAAGTTGAAGACGTAAGCGTGGTTGATCGGCTCCGCCTGAAGAGGATGTGCGTGAGCGGAGAGGGCGCTTAGTGAGGCTGCAAAGAGGAAAGGACGAACGAGAAAGCCCGAATGACGAAACAATGACGAAGCTCGAAGGGCTAACGGGAGGCGCATGGGTTCGAATTTCGGCATGAGGACTTCTTTCGGCATTCGGATTTAGGCATTCGTCATTTTAGACTCCCATACGCTTTCTTTCCGCATCCAGCGCCGCAATCCATGGCCCGATGAAGTGGCCGGAATCATGATAGGTGCGCCCGGAATACATGTGCTGGTCGATGACGCAGGGTTCGTTGACGTAGATGCCGCCGCAGATTTCGAGGTCAAATTTGCACTTGGCAACGGTGGCCATGCGCAGGCCTTTGACGATGTCAGCACGGGCGGGGATTTCGACGCCATGGCAGACGCTGGCGCAGGGTTTCTTCTGCTCCCAGAACCACTTCGTGATGCGCAGCAGGTCGGCGTCTTCGCGGATGTATTCCGGGGCGCGGCCGCCGCTGAAGAAGATGCCGACGTATTCCTCGGGATTGATGTCCTTGAAGGCGATGTCGGCATCAATGCTGTAGCCTTCCCACTCCTTGGTGATGGTCCAGCCGGGCTTCACTTCATGCATCACCATTTGGTATTTCCGCTTTTCCGGCGCGGCGACGACGGGCTTGTAGCCGCCCTCGATGAGGCGGTAAAACGGGTAGAGAGTGTCAACGGTTTCGGTGGCGTCACCGACGATGAGGAGGACTTTGGCTTCAGGCATGGTGTTGGAGTTGTCTTGAGTGGTCGAGTAAACGGCTGCATCCCACTCGCTTCATTCAGACTTTGATTTCTCTTCTTCAGCTTTTGCGGCTTCTCCGAAACTCCCCCGGAGTGATGCCGCTGCGCTTTCGAAAAGCCTCGGCCATGTATTGCGGATGATTAAACCCGCAGCGGGCGGCGATGGCGTCGAGGGTGAGATCCGTTTGAGTGAGGAGTTTCTCCACAGCGGCGAAACGCAGGCGGTTGATCTCCTCCCCAGGACTGCGGCCGATGAGGGCTTTCATGCGGCGTTCGAGCACGCTGCGAGACAAAGCCACTTCACGGGCGACGCGATTGACGTCGAGGTTTTCGGTGGCGTGCTGACGGATGAAACGCAACGCGGCGGCAATGCGCGGGTCTTCCACGGCGACGATGTCGCTGGATTGACGCACGACGATGTCGCCAGGCAGATGCAGGTGTTTCTCCCCCGGCTTGGGGATGTGTTTGCGCTGCATCCACTCGTCCAGGAGGCGGGCGGCCGCATAGCCGACGACCTGTCCGCGCAGCCGCAGGCTGGAAAGCGGCGGAGAGGCGGTCTCACAGAGCATGTTGTCATTCTCCGCACCGACGACGGCGAGTTCCTCCGGCACGGCGATGCCTGCCCGGCGCGCGGCATCGAGCACCCAAAAGCCGAGCTGGTCGTTCACCGCAAACACACCGGCAGGTTTGGGCAGCTTGAGCAACCAGGCGACGAGATCACGCTGATGCTGCTCCCAGTTGGAGCGCTCGGATTGAAACACGGGGCACTCAAAGCCAGCGTCACACACAGCACGGGTGAAGCGGTCACTGCGTTCGACAAAGAAGTTCTCCGAGGCGTCTAACACGCAGCCAAAGTGTTGAAAGCCGCGATCTCGTAAGTGCTCGGCCACGCGGGCGCCGACGACGCTGTTGTCCATGCCCACGAATGGGAACGGGTGCTTCAAAACGGAGGTGCGCAGCTCGACGACTGGCAATTGGGTGGCCTTGAGCTGCCGCAGCATCGTCTCATCCACGGTGCGGGAGAGAATGCCGTCACCACGCCATTTTTTGAGCCAGTCGGGGAAGGTGCTATGCAAATCACGCGGCTCCAGATACAACGACCACGGGCCGTTCTCGGCCACATAGCGCCGGATGCCGCGCACGATGTCACGTCCATAAGAGCGCGAGGTATCGACGAGAATGGCAACCTGGGGAATGTGGGACATGGCTTCAGGGAGCAGCGAATTTCACCGTCACTCCCGGTAGCTTCGCAGCGACCGCCCTGCCTTTCTCGCGTCCCATCACACACATCGCCGTGGCCAAAGCATCGCTGGTGGTGCCATCCGGGGCGATAACCGAACAGGCGATGCGCTCAGTGAGGCCGAGGCCGGTCTTGGGCGAGACGATGTGGGAATAGCGCACGCCGTCGATCTCGATGAATTGATACAGCCCGCCCGAGGTGGAGACGGCGCAGTTTTTGAGGCGCACTGTTTCCATGGCCTCCTCGGCACCCGGCGCAGGTTTGGTGAAGGTGCGGAGCTTGATCTCCCATGCGTCTTGATTTGGCGGCGGATCACCGATGGCGATGTCTCCTCCGGCCATGACGAGGGCGCGAGTGATGTGATGCTCACGCAAGATGCGCAGTCCTTCATCT
>JAJTDU010000216.1 GCA_021298725.1 Verrucomicrobiaceae bacterium
GATGCTGAACGGCGTGGCGTGGGTGACTGGTTTGGAGATTCCGGCGGGCGGGATCGCGTCGAAAACACCGACGCAGGCGGAACTGGACGCCATGATGGCCGAAGCTCGCGGTGCGGGTGCGATGCCTGTGAGCAATGCCAAGCCGGTCTTTGAGACGCCGCTCATGACGGCGAAGAATCCAAAACCACGCCTCATCGACATCGACGTGGCGATCAAGAACGCGAAGGAGTTGTATCTTGTGGCTTCGGATCAGGGCAGCATCTCCTGCGATTGGGCCTCGTGGATCGAGCCGCATCTCATCCTGGCGGATGGCAAGAGCATCGACCTCACCACCTTGAAATGGAAGGGCGAGGAGCGTGGTTATGGCCGCACGCAGATCGGCAAAAACAATGCCGGTGGCCCGATCCAAGTAGATGGCAAGGTGTATGCGAATGGCATCGGCACTCATGCGTCATCGACCATCGCGTATGATTTGCCGGCTGGGGTGGAACGCTTCACGGCAAAGGTGGCGATTGATGATGGTGGTATGGTCCGCGCTGGCAAACCGAGCGATGCAGCGATGCGTTTTCACATCTACACCGCGCTGCCTTCGAAGCTGCAGCAAGGTGATCTCAATGCCGGGCCACCGCTGGTGCCTGCGGAGATGTTTAAGGTGCCCGAGGGCCTGGAAGTCACCGTGTGGGCCGCGTCGCCGATGCTCTACAATCCGACGAACATCGACTTCGATGCGCAGGGTCGGCTGTATGTCGCGGAAGGCGTGAACTATCGCGGCAAAGGCAATCGCCGGGCGGAGGGAGATCGCATCGTAATCCTCGAAGATACTGATCGCGATGGCAAAGCTGACAAAAGCAGCGTGTTCGTGCAGGAAAAGGGGCTCGCCTCGCCGCTCGGTGTGGCTGTGCTCGATGATAAAGTCGTCGTGTCGCAGCCGCCGGACCTGCTCGTTTACACCGACACGAATGGCGACCGCATTCCTGACAAGCGCGAGGTGTTGCTTACCGGTTTTAATGGTCGCCAGCATGATCACAGCCTGCACAGCCTCATCGCCGGACCGGACGGGCAGTGGTATTTCAATCAAGGCAACACCGGCGCGGAGTTCACGGATCGCAGCGGCAAAACCTTCCGCATGGGCAGCCCTTACATGCTGCAAAACATCGCGGGCCTGAAGAGCGACGACGGCCATGTGTGGATCGGTGGCTTCAGCGTGCGCATGAATCCCGATGGCACGAACGTGAACATCATCGGGCACAACTACCGCAACAGCTACGAGCAGGCGCTCACCAGCTACGGCGATCTTTTCCAGAGCGACAATGATGATCCGCCTGCCTGCCGCGTGAGTCATGTGCTGGAAGGCGGCAATGCGGGATTCGCCAGCGCCGATGGCAAACGCAGTTGGGGTGCAGACAAGCGCCCAGGGCAGGACACGCCGACGGCGGAGTGGCGTCAGGAAGATCCCGGCACGATGCCCGCTGGCGATGTCTATGGCGGCGGCTCCCCCACCGGCGTGGCCTTCTATGAAAATGGGGCACTCGGAGACAAATGGCGCGGCTTGTTACTCGCTTGTGAAGCAGGTAAGAACGTCGTCTTCGGCTATCTTCCTCACCTCCAACAAAGAGAAAGAATGGGCCGGCAGTGACTTCCTCGGCGGGCGGCCCACGGGCGAGCTGAAGACCAAGTTTCGCCCCAGTGATGTCTGCGTCGGACCCGATGGCGCTTTGTATGTCGCCGATTGGTTCGATCCAGGCGTCGGCGGCCACGGCACGCGTGATGAGGGCTACACCGGAGCCATCTACCGCATCGCGCCGAAGGGTTTCAAGAGCGTGGTGCCCAAACTCGATCTGAACACCGTGGAAGGCCAGATTGAGGCTTTGAAGAGCCCCGCGAACAATGTGCGCAACAGCGGCTTCACTCGCTTGAAAGCCGCCGGTGCCAAAGCGGTGCCTCTTGTGAGTGAGTTGCTTGCCGATAAGGATTCCTTCATCGCCGCCCGTGCCGCGTGGTTGCTCGCACAGATGGGCGCTGAAGGCATCGCGGCGGTGAAGCCGTGGTTGGAGTCCAAAGATGCCACGCAGCGTCTCGTCGCCTATCGGGCGCTGCGTCGTGCGAATCATGACGTGCTGGCCATGGCCGCCAAGATGGCTTCCGATGCCGATGCTAGCGTGCGACGCGAAGTGGCGCTCACTTTGCGCGATGTGCCGGCCGAAAAAAGCGTGCCAATTTTGGTCAAGATCGCGCAGGAGTTCGATGGCCAGGACCGCACCTACCTTGAAGCCCTCGGTCTCGGCAGCGAAGGCAAGGAACGTGAAGTCTATGCCGCGCTCCAGCCCACCTGGGATGACGCCTTTGCCCACATCGCCTGGCGTTTGCATCCCGCCGAAGCCGTGAGCACATTCAAAGTCCGTGCGCTCAATGACAAGCTCACGCCCGATCAGCGCAAGCTCATGCTCACCGCCATCGCTTTCGCACCCGGACGTGAAGCCGCCGGTGCCATGCTCGAACTCGCCCACGCCAAGGGCTTCCCCATGCAGGATCTCGCCAAGTGGTGGCTGATGAATCGCAAAGGCAACGATTGGAAGGCCTACGACATCGACGGCAGCATGAAGGCCCTCGGCATTTACGATCCCGACAAAGTGAAGCTCGTCGCCTCACCCATGCCGTCGCCGCCCGCGAATGCGCCAAAGCTCGATCTCGCGCAGATCGCCGCCTTGAAGGGCGACGCCAAACGCGGAGCCACCGCCATCGCCACCTGCTACACCTGTCACCGCATCGGCACCGCTGGCGTGGACTTCGGCCCAGACCTCACCACCTACGGCAAGCAACAAACCGCCGACATCCTCATCCAAGCCATCGCCCAGCCCAGCCACACGATCTCGCATGGCTACGAAGGCAGCGAGATCAAAACCACCGACGGCCTCGTCATCACCGGCATGGTCCTCTCTGACAGTGATCCCCTCATCATCAAAGGCATGGGCGGCGTCGTCCAGACCATCCCCCAGAGCCGCATCGGCGCCCGCAGCAAGCTGAAAACCTCTCTCATGTATGAGCCTTCCATGCTTGGCCTCACGCCTCAGAGCATCGCCGACATCGTGGCGTATTTGAAGGGGCTTTGACCGCGTGAAACAGGACCACATTGACCCAGTTGACGCGTCAATTGCGTCAATCCGGTCAAACTCCCGCCCCAATTTCCGTCCGGTTTCAGCCGCTCGTGCGAGATGAAGACTCCGAATTGTCGCTTTTATCGCAAAAACACCCGGCAAAGCGACGACTTAGAAGTTCTCTTAACCGCATGAAACACATCCTCCTCACTCTGCTCTCGCTCGCCACCTTCGCGACGGCTGCTCCTCTTGTCTATGAAGGCACCGAAGGGCCTGGCAAAGGCAAGCACATTGTCTTCATGGCGGATGATCATGAGTATCGCTCGGAGGAGTCGCTGCCGCAGTTGGCGCGTATCTTGGCGAAGCATCAGGGTTTCAAGTGCACGGTGCTGTTCGGCATTGATCCTGAGTCCGGAGAGATCGTTGCGGGCGATAAGTCGAACATGCCGGGCATCGAGGCGCTGGACACCGCCGACCTTGCGGTGGTGTTCCTGCGCTTCCAAAACTTCCCACCGGAGCAGATGAAGCACTTTGATGACTACCTCAAACGCGGCGGGCCGGTGGTCGGGATGCGCACGGCGACGCATGGCTTCAAGATGCCAAAGGACGCACCCTACGCGAAGTATTCGTTCGACTACCAAGGCAGCGACTACGAACTCGGTTTCGGCCATCAGGTGCTGGGCCAGACCTGGGTCGGCCACTACGGCACGAATCACAAGCAGAGCACCCGCATCGCCCTCGTGCCGGACAAAGCCTCACATCCGATCCTGCGCGGCGTGAAGGACGTTTGGGTGCAGGCAGGCGGTTACGTCGGTAAACCAACCACCGGCGAGATTTTGACCATGGCGCAGCCTCTGAACGGCATGACGGCCGATTCACCTGCCGACACCACGAAGCCGCCGATGCCCAGCGAGTGGACCCGCAGCTACAAATCCGCCTCCGGCAAAGAAGGACGCGTTTTCACGTCGCTGTATGGCACATCGGAGGACATCACGAACGAAGGTTACCGTCGCCTGCTCGTGAACGGCATCTTCTGGTCGCTCGGTTTGGAAGAGAAGATCAAAGCTGACCTCAACATCGCTTTTGTCGGTGCGGCGAAGCCGAACACCTTCGGCGGCGGCGTTTATGCCCGTGGCATCAAGCCGGAGATGTATGCCGGCTTTGAAAGCCCGATTCCCGCAAATAACCACACGAAGAAGCCGGAGAAGAAGGTCGAGAAAAAAGCCGCAGCAGCTTCCGTGAATGCGAAACCCACCCTCGCCACGGGCAAACCGGCCCGTTTTGTCCGCATCGAGATCCCAGGTGAGCGTCAGTGCATTCAAATCGCCGAGATCGAGATCCTGAGCGGTGGCAAAAACATCGCAAAGGGCGGCAAGGCCACGCAATCGACCACCGGACACGGCGGCGACGCGAGTCGGGCGATGGATGGCGACAAGAACCGCAACTACGGCAAGGGGATGACGCACACGATCGAAAACAAGCCGAATCCATGGTGGGAAGTCGATCTGGGCTCGGCGCAAGCGATTGACTCGATCAGCCTGTGGGGTCGTCAGGGCTTCCCGGAGCGTCTGGGTGGCTTTACGCTGAGTTTGCTCGATGAAGGTCGCAAAGCGGTGTTTGAGCAGAAGAATGTCGCCGCTGGCGATTTGCTCACGATTGATGTCAAAGGCGGTGGCAAGCTCACTTACCTCACCTTTGACGGCAAACCCGGCAAACCCGCAGTGAAAAGCGCAGGCAGCGCTCCTGCGGCGAAGGAACCAGCTCTCGTCGAAGTGCCAGCCGACTACAAGGACACGCTGCCCTTTGCTTTCAGCCATGGCGACACCGTGGCGATCCTCGGCAACGGCCTTCCCGACCGCATGCAGCATGATGGTTGGATGGAGACCGTCCTGCAAAGCGCCCTGCCAGAGCAGAACGTGCGCTTCCGCAACATGAGCGCCAGTGGCGACCGCACGAACGCCTTCCCACGCAGCGGCGGGCACATGCATATGACGGATTACCTGCGCCATGTGAAGCCGGATGTCGTGTTCGCCTTCTTCGGCTACAACGAGTCCTTCGAGAGCAAGCCGGAGGAGTTTCAGAAGCAGCTCGTCGATTTCGTGAAGTATGTGCGCGGCGCCAAGCCGAACGGCAAAACCTTCCCGCGCATCGTGCTCTTCAGCCCCATCGCGCATGAGGACACGAAAAATCCGAACGTGCCGAACGGTGCGGAGCACAATCCGCAGCTCGAAGCCTACACCAAGGCCACCGAAGCCGCCGCGAAGGAAGCGGGCGTGGGCTATGTCGATCTATTCCATCCCTCGCTCGATCTTTTCAAAGCCGCAAGGGAGCCGCTGACGATCAACGGCGTGCACATGAGTGCTGAAGGCAACCGCCAGCTCGCCGAAGTGATCGCGAAGGCCTTGCTCGGCAAGGAAGTCGTCGCCTCGGCCTCGCTCGAAGAGCTGCGTGAGGCCGTGCTGGACAAGGACCTGCACTGGAACGCCCGCTACCGCGCCCGCGATGGCAATGACGTGTGGGGTGGCCGTTCGACACTGTCCTTCACCGAAAGCCAGACCAACGCCGTCGTGCTCCAGCATGAGCTGACGATGTTCGACGTCATGACCGGCAATCGCGATCCGAAAATCTGGGCTCGCGTGAAGGGCGGCGATCTCAAAGTCGATGACAGCAACGTTCCAGCGCCCGTGCCGGTGATCTCGAATGTCGGTGGCAAATCGAAGTCCTCCAGCGCCCAAAAAGAAGGCCGCACGGAATACGTCAGCGGCCAAGAAGCCATCAAGCACATGGCCTTTGATCCGCGCTTTGAAGTGAGCCTGTTTGCCGATGAAGCGCAGTTCCCGCAACTCGTGAATCCCGTGCAGATGCAGGTAGATACCAAAGGCCGCCTCTGGGCCGCCGTGTGGCACACCTACCCGATGTGGGAGCCTCTCAAAGAGATGAAGGACGCCCTCGTCATCTGCCACGACGACAACAAGGACGGCAAAGCAGACCGCGTCACCGAGTTCGCCCGCGTGCAGAATCCGCTCGGCTTTGAGTTCTGGAATGGCGGCGTCATCGTCACCTGCGCCCCCGACATCATCTTTCTCAAAGACACCGATGGCGACGATGTGGCCGACGTGCGCACCATCATGCTGCAAGGCGTCGATTTCGCCGACACGCATCACGGCGCGAACAACCTCGTCATGGGCCCCGATGGCGGTATCTACTGGCAGAGTGGCGTCTTCATGGTGCACAATCACGAGCATCCGTGG
>JAJTDU010000217.1 GCA_021298725.1 Verrucomicrobiaceae bacterium
CACTGATCAGCCTCGCCCGCTGGATCGTGCGGATACTCGGGTTCCGCGCGTGGAACGGTGCCCTTGGCATAGCCTTGCTTCGCCGGTTCTTGCCAGGTGACCGGTTTGCCCGCTGCATCTTCCCAAATCACGCGCGCATACACGCTGCGGCGCGGCAGCGGCACGTTGGAGAATTTCCGCCATGCGCTGAACTGGTAATGCTGCCCGCCTTCCACCGGCAACGTGCGCGTCCAGCAGCCGATCCACTGTTCCCCGGCACCCGTTTCGAGAATGAGCGCCTCCTTGCCCTCATGGCCGCCCTTCTGGCTGATGCTTGATTTCGGAGCCGTCTCGTCACGTGGCGACCAGTTTGACCAGATTGACGTCGGTTCGGCCCGCAGGGGCAAAGTGAGCAGGCTGGCGAATAGAAAGACACGTTTCATGCGAAGACGTACGCTGGATCTCAGCGTGGTCTTGTCTTCGCATGGCTTGACATGCGGCTTTGATCCGTCGTGACGATTTGAGGCCGCTTACGCCGCCAGTTTGAAGTTTTCCTTCACCTCGCCCTTGTCGTTGAACTCCAGTTCCTTCTCGATGCGGAGGTTTTCCACGATGTAGGTCTGGCGCTCGGGTGTGTTTTTGCCCATGTAGAAGCTCAGCATCTCCTTCACGCTCTTGTGCTCGGTGGGGATGGCGTTGCCTTCGGCGTCGAGCTCGTGATCGCGGATTTTGACGGGTTCCAGGCGGATGTTGGGTCCGATGAAGTGCTTGAACTCATCCGGGCTGATCTCGCCGAGTCCTTTGAAGCGGGTGATCTCGGCGTTTTTGCCGCAGAGGTGGATGGCGCGCTGACGCTCGTCGTCGCTGTAGCAGTAGAAGGTGTCCTTCTTGTTGCGCACGCGGAAGAGCGGCGTTTGCAGGATGTAAAGGTGGCCTTTGCGCACGAGTTCGGGGAAGAACTGCAAGAAGAAGGTGATCATCAGCAGGCGGATGTGCATGCCGTCCACGTCGGCATCGGTGGCGAGCACGACGCGGTTGAAACGCAGGTCTTCGAGGTCTTCCTCGATCTGAAGGGCGTTGGCGAGAAGGTAAAACTCCTCGTTTTCATAGACGATCTTGCGGGTGAGGCCGTAGCAGTTCAGCGGCTTCCCACGCAGGCTGAAGACAGCTTGCGTGTTCACATCGCGGCTCTTGGTGATGCTGCCGGAGGCGCTGTCGCCTTCGGTGATGAAGAGCGTGCTGTCCTCACGCTGCTTGTCCTTGGTGTCGAAGTGGATGCGGCAGTCGCGCAGCTTCTTGTTGTGTACCTTGGCCTTGCGGGCGTTCTCACGTGCGGCTTTCTGGATGCCGCTGATCTCTTTGCGCTCCTTTTCGTTGGAGTTGATCTTTTCCTGGAGCGCCTTGGCGATGTCGGTGTGCTTGTGCAGGAAATTGTCGAGCTGGGAGACAACGGTGTTCAGGATATGCGAGCGCAGGTTGCGGCCGTTTGGCTCCATGTGGGTGGAGCCGAGCTTGGTCTTGGTCTGCGACTCAAAAACCGGCTCCTGCACCTTCACGCTGACGGCGGCGATGAGGCTGCCGCGAACGTCGGCGGGCTCGAACTGCTTTTTGAAGAACTCACGGCACTCCTGCACGATGGCCTCACGAAACGCGGCGATGTGGGTGCCGCCCTGGGTGGTGTGCTGGCCGTTGACGAAGCTGTAATATTCCTCGCCGTAGCCGCTGCCGTGCGTGAAGGCGATCTCCACGTCTTTACCGGCGATGTGGATGATCGGATACTGCGGATCTTCGGTGAGCTTGGCCCGCACGAGATCCATCAGGCCGTCTTTGGACTTGAACTTCTCCTCGCCCGCCGGTGTACGCAGCAGCAGCGTGAGGCCGGGATTGAGCCATGAGTAGAAGCGCAGCATTTCGCGCACGAAATCGACGCGGTAGTGCGTGTCATCGGCGAAGGATTCCGCGTCGGCTCGGAAAACGATGCGCGTGCCGTTGGGTTCGGTGCTGGACTTAGGGTTGCCCATGTCATAGACCACGAGTCCCTGGCTGAACTCGATGCTGCGCGTCTGATTTTCACGGAAGGCCTGGATTTCAAAGAACTCGGACAAAGCGTTCACCGCCTTGATGCCGACGCCGTTGAGGCCGACGGAGCGCTTGAAGGCCTCGCTGTCGTATTTGGCGCCCGTGTTGATCTGCGCGGAGCACTCCAGTAGCTTGCCCAGCGGCACACCGCGACCGTAGTCGCGCACGGTGACGGTTTGATCCTCGGCGATGTTGATCTCGATTGAGTTGCCGAAGCCCATGACGTGCTCGTCGATGCTGTTGTCGATGACTTCCTTGAGCAGCACATAAATCCCGTCCTCCGGCAGCGATCCGTCGCCGAGCTTGCCGATGTACATCCCTGGGCGGAGCCGGATGTGCTCGCGCCAGTCGAGGGATTTGATGCTGTCTTCAGTGTAGTTGTGCGCAGGGACGGGAGTGGCCATGGAGGAAGAAATCAGGAATGCAGAATGACGAATGGGAGATGGCAGGGGAGGGCAGGGGAGTCAAGGAATGGTCAAGGGGTCAATACGCGGAGCGAGTTTGCGAAACTTGACCGCTTTGACTCACGGCAGCCCCCAGGCTCCACGCAGTGCGGCGTAATCCGCCTTGGGCAGCAGCACATAGTGTGGCGCGGCGGAGGGATCGACCCAGCGGATGAGGCGGGTCAGATCAGCTTCTGCCATGGTGGTGCAGCCAGCACTGGGCGTGGTGGGCCCACGGCGGACGTGAAAAAAAATGGCGCTGCCGTAGCCGGGGGCAGTGGGTTGCTGGTTGTGGCGGATTTCGAGCATCCACTTGTAAGCGGTGTCGCCAAGGCGCATTTTTTGTTTCTCAAACCACGCTGGGATGCCCTTTCGAGGATCAATGCGGACATGGCGGTTATAATAAAGTGAGTTCGAGTCATCCACATAGGCATCCCATGGGCCGACCTGGATGTAAGGCCATCTGGCACCGCCAGGAGGCCTGGGGGCATAGCCAAACAGGCTGCCGAGCTGGAAAACACCCGCAGGTGCCCGCCAGTCTTTCTCAATCTTGGCTGGAATGCCGTTTTGCGGCGGATTGAAGACTCCACGGCCCCAGGCGAGGCCCTTTTTGCCCAGGAGCACGGGTACAGCCTTTTCAAACACCGGCTGCCAGGGCTGGTCGGCCGCGGAGCGCTGCCAGCATTGCAGGCTGGCCGTGTTGGACTTCCAGGTAGCGGCCTGCGTGACAATGACCTGCCGGACTGCACGCCCCAACTGCGCGTGACTCTCCGTGAGGGGAAGGAGGGAAAGCAGACCTGCCAGAAGGAAGGCGGCGCGGCATTTTTTTTGAGGGCAAATTTTTTGGGATTGCATCGTAACCCACTTTCCGAATATAAATTTAATTAATCAACCCTGCCGGGTTAATTGGATTCAGGTTTTGGGGGTTTTTTTCCTGAGTTCCGAGTTCCGGCAGGGTTGTTTTTTTGTCTGCGACCGCGCCGTGAGCCATCTCGCTGATTGATTCGTCTGTGAGGTGCTCTATGAATGCGCCGCCATGAACTATCGGTGCCTGCTTGCCCTTTCCGCCGCTGCCCTCAGCCTGTCGGCCTGCTCCAATTCATCCGTTATCAGCCTCGATTACGTCCCACAGCCCAGCCAGATGGTGCGTGGTGCGCCGGATTTCTCCGTCGGCCAGTTCAAGGACAAGCGCGGCATGCAGGCCCAGACGCTCGGTCATGTGCGCATGCCCATCGGCCCTGCGGTGGACACGCTGCTGACGCGGTTGCCCATCAGCGACATCGTGGCCAATGCCTTCGCCTATGCTCTGGAGGCCCGTGGCATGCTGGCCGGAGCCTCCCAGGGGCGCTTCATTCTCCAAGGGGAAGTGCAGGACCTGCGCTCACAGCTCTTGGTGCATCCGTATGGTTATGCCCGCATCCGGGTGAACGTGGTCGAATCAGCCAGCGGTGCTGTGGTTTACTCAAAAGTCTATGAGGGTGAGCGCCAAAGCAATGCCTACCGCCCCGGCAGCGGCTCTCCGGTACCCATTCTGCGTGAACTCACCTCCCGCGCACTCCAAGAAGCCGTGGATCGCGCCCTGGACGATGCCAACATGCGCCAAATCTTAAACACCGGCTCCGACTACCGCCTGCGTTACGCGCCGGGGATGCTTTGAGACAGTGGATCTGAGAGGGTAGGGGTGGGAATGTGGATGGGCGGAAACGACGTCGTGTTTCTCAGTCTCAATTTTGCCCAACTATCCGGCTGCTAGCGTGATCGGCACTACCCGGACTGTGCACGCCTAAAGACCAGCCGAGTATTTCGGCGGTGGTCAATCTTCCTTTTCAGCAGTCACTGCCTACTGACGCACCGGCTTACTTCCCGACGCGGTACAGCTTGTCCTGCGTGCGAATGAAAAGGCTGCTGGCGCTGACGGAGATGCTGGCGCGGACGCTGGCAGCGTTGCCGTTCGGCTTTGAACCGTTGCCCATCTCGTTCATGCCGAGCAGCTCAAATTTGTCGGTGTTGGCTTTGGCGACATAGACTTCGCCCCAGAAGTTGATGCAATAGACCTTGTCGTCAGCCACGGTGGGGCTGCTTTCAAACTTGGTCTTGCCACCGAGTTCTCCCGTCCACAGCACCTTGCCGGTCTTCGGCTCCAGGCAGCTCAGGATTTTCTTGCCGCCGTCGAGGACGTAAAATTTGCCTTTGTAGAAGGCGGGTGTGGGCACGTCGCTGGTCACGCCTTTCGGTGCTGTCTGCCAGACGGGCTGTGTTTCGCCTTTGGCGTCGAGAGGAATGGCAAAAATGGGCGAATTCTTCGGGGCGCAGACGATGGCCATGCCATCCCCGACGACGGGGGAGGGGACGTGTAGCCTTCGCCGGGCGGGTTCCAGGTGGCGACGCGGGAGAATTCCTTGCCGGTGGCGGCGTCGTGAATGGTGAGCGTGTCACCGCCGGAGATGAGCATGAGACGCTGATCCTTGTAGGTGGTGAATACCGGGCTGCTGAAAGCCTCCAGGGACTCGATCTTCGCCGTGCTGGGCCTGATTTGCTTCCAGAGATCCTTCCCGTTCGCTGGATCGATGGCGAGGATGTAGCTGCTCAAGTCCTTGCCGGGTGTGCCCTTTTCGAACTTTTCCTGAAACTTGAAGGTCTCATTGCGCTGCAGCACCTGAATGTAGAGCTTGCCGCTGTCGATGGTCGGACTGCTGCCGTACGTCCACTGCGTGGCGAAGGCACCGTGCGTCTCTTTGAAATCGCGCTTCCACACGATCTTGCCGCTGAAATCGGACGCAGCGGCCACGGCGTTGGCGAACAGAAAATAAACGCGCTCTCCATCGGTGGCCGCCGAAGGGCTGGCAAGGTTGCTCTTGTCATCCCACTGCACCTCGTCGCCCTCGGAGATGGTGACACGCCACTTTTCCTTTCCCGTTTCTATGCTGTAGCAAAGGCCCACGAGCTTTTTCTCGGCAGCGATGGGTGCGGTGATGAAGACGTTGTCCCCCCAGATGACAGGAACCGATGCGGCGATGCCTGGCACGTCTGCCGCCCACTTCACGCCCTCGGTCGGGCTGAATTTCACCGGCAGGCCGGTCTCGCTGCTGGAGCCGTCTTGATTGAGGCCGCGCCAGTTCGGCCAGTTTTCGGCGAGAGCAGCGGTTTGGATCGCAAGTGAGGTGAGAAGGAGGGCGGCGGTGAGTTTCATGAAGGAAAATGAGAGAAGCGAATACGGGCTGGCATGTCGAGATGTTTTCGCGAATTGATCGCCTCCTTTGAATCTCCCGCATTGGCAATCCACCGCGCTCGCGCTCCTCGGCTTCATGGCCGGGCTGGCGCTGCATCTGCGTTGGCATCCGCTGCGGCGGCATTTGTCAGACGCGTGGGATTTCGTCCGCCTCCGGCCCGCTTGGGTCGTGTGGGTAGCGGCAGCCACGCTGTTGGCCTCGATTCTGGGGGATGCGCGGGCAGTGGCTTATTCGCAGGTGCAGTTAGGGCAGTGGAGGGAGCTGAGCCTACCGCTCACCCATGATGCGGCGGCGCATCTGGCGCGTTTGCCGCATGTTTTTCTTCATCCCTGGCCACTCGCCTGCCTGCTGCCTGTCGTGCTTGCCATTTTGACCATCCGCATCTGGCGCTGGCCCTATCGCTACGGCGAGCGGCGGCCGGTGCTGGAGCAAAAAATCGCGCTGCTGGTCATCACGATGATTAGTTTTGGCTGGCTGGCGCTCGAAGGCGTGACTTTGTGGCGCATCCTGCCCGAGGGCGCGGAATCGGTGAAGCTCGGCCTACGCTACATTTTCACCGCACTGGCGGCGGCGGGCCTGCAGGTGTGGCTGGTGCGTTTTGTCATGGCTTGGGAGAAACCGCAGGCTACCGAGGCTGATCACGCTGCCGCTGCTGCTCTGGAACATACGTTCGCACGCTGGCAGGGCGTCGCATGCCTCGCGGGTTTCAACCTACTCTGGATGAGCTGGCGTCAGTGGCAGATGAGCACGCCTCAAAGCATCGGCGGCTGGCTGTGGATCGAGCTGCTGCTCGTGTTTGCGGCGCTGCCGCTCGCCGTGGCTGCCACGCCGGGGCATTTTTTGCATCAAGGAGCCGCCGCGCTTCGCATCATGATGCGCTCGGCAGTTTCGTTGCTGCTGCTCGCCATCACCGCGCTGGCGCTTTTCATCCTCGCCTACTATACCGCCGCGATGGGGCAAGCCCTGAGCGCGGATTCGCCGTTCTGGCGCGTCCTGGTGCTGCCGCTGAGCGCTTTGGTGCTTGCCATGCTCGATTGCTGGCTATTGCTGACCGCTCTCCTCATCATGTTACGCCATGGCTTCCCACGTTCTCCTTCCGCATGACCAGCGGCACGCTCTCTCCTGAACAGATCACGCGCCGGGCGAAGTCGAATCTGGCTTTCGCGCTCGCCTGCCTGCCGAAAGAGCGGCGGCGGGACATGATCTCTTTTTATGCCTTCTGTCGCGTCGTGGATGACATCGCCGATGCCACAGATGTCGGAGAAGAGGAAAAGGAAAAGGAACTCACGCATTGGAAACAATGCGTGGATGAAGGCAAGCCGCCGGGGCATCCGGTGCTCGACGAAGTGGTGCTGCTGCCCGCCAAATACGGCTTTCCGAGGGCTTGACTCGGCGAAATCATTGACGGCGTCGCCAGTGACATCACGCAGACGCGCTACGCCACGTTTGATGAGCTGCTCGGCTACTGCTACAAGGTTGCCAGCGCGGTCGGCCTCGTCAGCATCGAGATTTTCGGCCACACGAACCCCGCCACCCGCGATTACGCCATCAATCTCGGCTACGAGTTGCAATTCACCAACATCATCCGCGATGTCGGCCAAGACGCCCGGGACACGGGCCGGATTTATCTGCCGCAGAGCGAACTGCGGCAGTTCGGCGTGCTGGAGAGTGAAATCCTCGATGCACGGCCGAGTCCCCGCTTCACCAAGATGATGGAGTTTCAGTATCGCCGTGCGCGTGACTACTATCAGGCCGCGCAGAAGGCGCTGCCGCCCGAAGATCGCAAAAACATGGTCGCCTCCGAGATCATGGGGGCGATCTACTCGCGCATCCTCGAAAAGCTCAAACGCGAGAAGTTCCCGGTGTTCACCAAGCGCTGCCGCCTCAGCAAACTTCACAAGGTGTGGATTCTCGGCAGCTATCTGATCAAGGCACGGTTTGGACGCTGAGGAGCGCGGATTTTTAATCCGCAGCAGGTCGTCAGCTGACTCATCTCACGGCCAGGATTGAAGCGGTCTTCCCCTTCGGCGGAGTGCTGCGGATTATAAATCCGCGCTCCTGGTCGGCATTTCGCGCCAGATCGCCTGTGCTGTCTCATCTGACCTCTGGATTGCACGCGGTGATAGCATTTTCTCAAACTCGTCGTATTGGCGTCCCCCATTCATGAAAAAAGCCCTCGTTCTTGTCCTGTTGGCAAGTGCCGCAGCACTGCACGCCGAAACCAAACCCCTCAAAGCCCTCCTGATCACCGGTGGCTGCTGCCATGACTACGCGAAGCAGCACGAGGTCATCGCCAAAGGCGTCCAAAGCCGCGCGAATGTGCAGGTGGATGTCATTTGGACCGACGATAAGTCCACCAACCCGCCGCTGCCGGTCTATGACAAGGCGGATTGGGCCAAGGGCTACGACATCATCATCCACGACGAGTGCGCGGCGAGCATGAACAACAAGGAGACGCTCACGCGCATCCTCGACGCTCACAAAACGATCCCCAGCATCCAGCTTCACTGCGCCATGCACAGCTTCCGCACCGGCGAGGATCGCTGGTTCAAGCGCCTCGGCCTGCAATCAAACTCGCACGGCCCGCAGGAGCCCATCGCGATCACCTTTGCCGATAAACAGCACCCGATCACCAAGACGCTCGCCGATTGGACCACGATCAAAGAGGAGCTGTATAACAACGCGAACCTCTTCGACGCGCATCCGCTCGCGATGGGCCGCCAGATGGTCAAAGGCAAGGCAGTGGATGCTATCGTGGCCTGGACGAATGAAAAAGTCGGTGCCCGCAGCTTCAGCACGACCATCGGGCATAACACCGAAACCGTCGCCGATGCGCGTTACCTCGATCTGATCACGCGAGGCCTGCTCTGGGCCTGTGACAAGCTCACGCCGGAGTTTCTGACGCCGTTCCAAGGGCAGAACCAAGTGACGTTTGTGCCCGCGAAGCCGGTCCAGGCTCCGAAACCGCCGCCCGTGCCGAAAGACGCCACGGGTATCAAGGCGACCGCCAGCAGCGAGGAGAAGAGCAAGAACAACTTCGCCTGGTGTGCGGTGGACAATGACGAAGGCACCCGTTGGTGCGCCAGCGGCCCGGATTATCCGCAGTGGTTGCAGCTTGAGCTGGAGAAGCCGCAGGCGCTCACCGGCATCGAGACCAGCTGGGAAAACAACGGCGTGTATCACTTCAAAGTCGAAGGCAGCACCGATGGCAAAACGTGGACCACGCTCGTCGATGGCAGCACGAACGAAAAGAACGCACCTTACTCGAATGACTTCGCCAAGGCCGACGGCATCCGTTTTGTGAAGGTGCATGCCCTCAGCAAAAAGAGCGGCGGCTGGGCCAGCATCCGTGAGGTGCGGCTCAAAGGCCCCGGCATCAAAGCCATCACGCCAAAGCTGAGCGCTGACCAAAAGAAAGAATACAACCAGGCCACTGATCCTCACAAAGACAGCGGCAACGTCGCGCCGAAGATCGTCAAACTTACGCCTGAGGAAGAAGCGGCCATTTTGAAGGACGTGAAGGTCGCCGAAGGCTTTGAAGTCTCCCTTTTCGCCAACAGCGCTGCGGCGAACTACCCCGTCTTCGTCGCCGCCGAGCCAGATGGCACGCTTTACGTCAGCAGCGATGGAAACGGCTCTCTCGGTCGCAAACCCAAGCGTGGCCGCATCATCCGCCTGCGCGATCTCGATGGCGATGGTCGCGCCGATGAAACAAAGGTCTTCTGCGAGGTGGACAGCCCGCGCGGCCTTGTCTGGGACCACGACCGCCTTTACCTCGTGCATCCGCCGCACCTCAGTGAGTTCATTGATGCCGATCACGACG
>JAJTDU010000218.1 GCA_021298725.1 Verrucomicrobiaceae bacterium
CAGAATGATGCTGCCGGTGATGATCAGGGCCACCACCGCCTTATTCCCAGGGCCAAAGACCGGCTCCATCAGCCCTGGCTGCGCCACAGCTCCGAACACAAACGCCATGCCTTCGTCCGCAAAGCCCAGCAGCCGCCGGAACGCCTTGTCGAGATACACAAAGAAAGCCCCGCCAAACCCCGTGCGCAGAATGAGCAGCCCAAGCACAAGCTGCAAGCTCAGGCCCGTAAAAACGATGCGCCACGGAAAAAGCCGACGCTTCTCCGACAGCGCCCAGGCCAGCGCCACGAACACCACGAGACCGAGAAGACAGACAAGACGCTCCATGCGCCCGAGGCTAGCAACCCACCCGAAAGCGGCAACCAAGAACTGCAGAGCGCGTTGCGCAGAACCATCCCCCTCCGCAATTCAAGATCGGACTTATGCCTTCGTTGCCAAAGCCCTCTGGAACATCCCCACCACCAAGGCGCGCATCGGCCAGCTCAAGCATAACAGCACTTTCAGCACTGCCAGCATGCACGACCGTCAGGCGGCGATCCTCCTGGAGCAAGGCCTGGCCGGGCGCACAGCGTGAGGATGGGCAGCATCCTGATCATCCAAAAGCGCGACTACCGAGCCCCCGAGTCGCTCCCGATGAAGCCCGACCGCGCACGGCATTACGATGCACGCAGCGGCGTCGAGCGAAGCATCTCGCGATCCTCGTTCGCCCATGATTGCGTTCCAAAACACTTAGCCGCCGACCCATGATGCCGCTTGAGGTGCTGTAGCGGTAGGCGTTCGGCTGCCGCCAAGCGGAACTCTGACGAGTTCTGCTACAGCAGACCGCTCAGTGCGCCAGGAACTGATCCAACGCGGCTTTGGTGATGCGGTACTGTGTGCCGATCTTTTTGCCTTTGAGATCACCGGTCTCGATGCTGGAGATGACATCGGACTCGGTCACGCCGAGAGTCTGCGCCACCTGGGCGGGGGTCAAAACATCGGCTACAGGAGCAGCGGTGGGAAGCGGCGGTGGCGTGGCGGCGGTAGGCTGATTAGGATTGAAGACGCCCTGCGCCATCATGTTTTGCGCCATGCCAAAGCCCATGGCGATCTCCGCAGCGGCTCCAGCGGGTCCGCCGCCACCTTTGGCCATGCCTTCGGCCATCTGGAACTTCACGTAGTCGTTGAGGTTGCCGATGGCGCTCATGCTGCTGCGCTTGTCGATGGCGGCCTCGACTTCCGGCGGCACGCTGGCGTTTTCGAGCACGAAGCTGGCGATCTCGATGCCGTACTTGCCCTGGGTGATGGGATTGATGATCGGCAGCAACGCATCGCCTAGCTCGGAGTAGCGGGTGGCGAGGTCGAGCACGGGAACCTTGGCAGTAGCGAGTGCGTCGGTGAACACGCTGATGATGCGGCTGCGCATGGTGTCAGCGAACTCATCCAGACGGAAATGATGATCGGAACCCGCGACTTCTTTGAGGAAGAGCTTCGGATCGCTGATTTTGAAATCAAAGGTGCCGAAGGCGCGGACACGGACGATGCCGAAGTCCTGGTCGCGCAGCATGATGGGGTTGCTAGTGCCCCATTTGTTGCCGGTGAAGAGGCGGGTGGTGACGTAATACACGTCCGCCTTGAAAGGGGACTCGAAGCCATACTTCCAGCCTTTGAGTGTGGAGAGGATCGGGATGTTGTCCGTGCTCAGCGTGTGCTTGCCGGGGCCGAAGGTGTCGCCGAACTCGCCGAGATAAACAAACTGTGCCACCTGCGACTCGCGCACGATGAGTTGGGCACCGCGCTTGATTTCTTTGTCCTCATCTGGAAAGCGCCAGGAGAGCGTGTCGCGTGAATCGTCCGTCCACTGGATGATTTCCAGAAACTGTCCCTTGAGGTAATCCATGAGGCCCATAGTCGTGAGTGCGTTGAGTGTTAAAAACGTGTGGGATTTTGTCTGAGAAAGACTAGGACTTTAGAAGGCGGCTTCCGTTTTGGCGAGTCCAATTCTTCAAACCTCTTGATCAGGATTCACTTAGCCGTAGCGCAGCATTGCCGTTTGATTCCTCCCTACGCTGGCTAACTTCTACACCTTCCTTATGTCCCTCGCCGACCAACTTCAAACCGCCGCATCCTCCGGCACCCTCCTCGCCGCCAGCCATGACAACATCCACGCCCTGCTCGCCGCCAGCGACAATCCGCTCTACCGCGCTAGCATTGAGGAACTCGCCGCCGCAAACCAGTGGGCAGAGTTGAACGACCGCTTCTTCCAGGCGCTGAAATTTGGCACCGGTGGCCTGCGAGGCCGCACGATTGGCAAAGTCGTCACGAAAGCCGAGCGCGGCGGCGCTGCTGAGGACCAGCGTCCGGATCATCCCTGCGTGGGCACGAACGCGATGAACTTTTACAACGTGAGCCGCGCCACGCGTGGCCTCGTGACCTACATCAAGAATTATCGTGAGAACGCCAAGCTCAGCGGCAAGCCAAGCATCGTTTTCTCGCATGACACACGCCACTTCTCGGCCGAGTTCGCGAATTTCTGCGCCAAGATCGCGACGGATCACGGCGCGAACGTGTATCTCTTCGACGGCTGCCGCGCCACGCCCGAGATGTCCTTCGCCGTGCGCCAACTCCGTGCGGACGCAGGCGTGATGCTCACCGCCTCGCACAACCCGGCACATGACAACGGCTACAAGGTGAATTTCAACGACGGTGCTGGCATCGTGGAGCCGCACGCCACCGGCATCATCAAGGAAGTGAATGCCATCAAGGGCGAGGAATACGTTGCCCTGCCCGAGGCGCAGCGCGGCCAGCTCACCATGCTCGGCAACGAGATGGACCAGCAGTACCTCGCCCGAGTCGAAACGATGATGCTGCAACCGGAGCTGCTGCAAAAAGAGGAGGCGAGGAAGCTCAAAATCGTCTTCACCGCGCTGCATGGCGCGGGCGGTGTGCTGGTGCCTGTGCTGCTGAAAAAGCTCGGCTTCAATTTCCTCACCGTGCCGGAGCAGGACGTGCAGGATGGCCGCTTCCCCACCGTGAAGTCGCCGAATCCGGAAAACGCGCCCGCTTTGAAGATGGCAGTCGATCTCGCGAACCAAGAAGGCGCGGACATCGTCATCGGCACCGATCCTGACTGCGACCGCATGGGCGTGGGCGTGCGTGATGCCAAAGGCGAGATGGTGCTGCTCACTGGCAATCAAGTCGGCTCGTTGATGGGCTGGTATCGCCTCAAGACGATGTTTGACCTCGGCATCCTCAACGAAGCGAACAAGAAAAACGCCGTCTTCCTCAAAACCTATGTCACCAGCCCACTGCAAGACGCCATTGCCGCGAAATTCGGTATCGACTGCGTGAACACGCTCACCGGCTTTAAATGGATTAGCGCCAAACTTTCCAAATACGAGGCCGCGTTGCCCAATGACATCCTCAGCCACTACCGCGACCTCAACGCCGCTGACAGCCGCGCCGCACGTCTCAAGCACAGCAAGTTCCTCGTCTTCGGTGGCGAGGAAAGCTACGGCTACATGGGCGATGACTTCAGTCGTGACAAAGACGGCAACGGTGCCGTGGTCATGTTCGCCGAATTGGCCGCCTACGCCGCCAGCCGTGGCCTCACGGTCGTCGGGCTGCTGGATGAAGTGTATGCAGAGATCGGTTACTTCCTCGAAGTGAACCAGAGCAAGGTCTTCGAAGGTGCCAGCGGTGCCGCGCAGATCGCCAAGCTGGCCGACAGCTACGGCTCCAACCCACCGAAGGAGGTTGATGGCTCCGCCGTCATCAACGTGCGTGATTTCCGCAAAGACGAGATCAAGGACGAGGAAGGAGACATCATCTCGAAGGAAAAGATGCTCTTCGTCGATCTCGCCGACGGACGCAGCTTCGCCGTGCGCCCCTCCGGCACCGAGCCGAAGATCAAATACTACATGTTTGGCCGCAGCGTACCCGTCGCAAGCCAGAAACTCAGCGCGGATGAACTCGCCGCCGCAAAGGCGAAAGTCAGCGCAGGATTGGAGAGCCTGTGGGCCTGGCTGGAGAAGGACATCGACGCACGACTGGCCTGATCCAGCGCGGTAAAGTCAGAACTTCATCACAACATTGACCATGCGGCTGAACAAACTTCAGCCGCATGCGTCTATCTGCCCGCAACGATCCCTGGGCCTGGAAGGCGGAAAATGCCGCTTGAAGAAGGCAGAAATTTAAGAACTATTAAGCATTATGAAAAATCGAACCACTCGTGCGGGGTTGTGCGTCAACCCTCATCTGAGTTTTTGGGCCGTGCTGGCCATCGCCTCGACCTCCACGGCTCAAAACCAGCAGCGCTACGATCCGCAGCAGCCGCAATACAGCCAGCCGCCGCCGAATTATCAGCAGCCACCTCCCGGCTATGGTGCCCCTGCTTACGGCAACCCGCAGCAGCCGCAGAAGCGATATGAAAACCCCATCGAGTTCCTGCCCAAGTTCGGCAAACGCATGGGCGAAGTCGTGCGCCGCATTTTCTACGGACAGGATCCGAGAGGCTGGGACAATCAGCCGCCAGCCTACGGTGCAAACGGTGGTTACAGCCTCGAATCCACCCCACGCCAGCAGACCGCGCCAAACTACCCACAACCAGGATCTGGCTCTCAGCAGCCGCAGCAGCCTGGCTATCGATATCCGCAGTCACAGGGCCAGTCACAGCCGCGCTACAGCTACCCGCCGCAGCAATCCACCACTCCGACCACGCGCACGCAGCAGCCCGCGCCACAGCTTAAAACCCCAGCTCCCAGCTCGCGCACCTACTCACCACCCAAAGTGAGTCAGACACCGCCGAAGACCGCCTCAAAACCTGCCACCAAGCCCCAGACACTGCCCCCAGCTCTTTTCTGAAAGGTCGCAAAACCGCAAAGCCCGGGCGTGTCATCAGCCCTTACCCACCTTACAAGGAACTCGACATCACCGGTCTGGAAAGCGGCTCCCTGGCGCTCGATCCGACCACACAAAAAGTCTTCGAGGTTCCTTGAACCTGGGACTCATTCGACTCCTCCCAATGTCAAAGCCCCGGCAGCCGCCGGGGCTTTGTATTTCATGCCAGTAGCATCTATTTTTCGATATTTGAAAATAAATCATTCGATGGCCTGATGTTTGCTTGATTAAGTAGTCGGGCTGCGCTTCGCTGCCTCACAACCATTCATGGCCGACCAGGGACTCCACCAGATTCAGACGCAGAAGCTCGCCATCGGGCCGCAGATGCAGCAGAGCTTGCAGATTTTGCAGGCCCCGACCTTGGAACTGCGCCAGATCATTCAGCAGGAGGTGGAGATCAACCCCGTCCTGGAGCTGGAGCCACCTGAAAATTCGATCGAAGACGCCATTCCCAACGATCCTGACGATCGCAGCGTGGATGACACCGAAATCGACTCCCTGACTCGCATGGACGATGAATGGCGCGAGTACTGGCAGCAAAGCCGCCAGCAAACTGCCACACGCCGCAGTGACGACCAAGAGCGCTGGCAGTTCCTCATGGACTCCATCGTGGCACCCACCACGCTGCAGGAGCATCTACTCTCCCAGCTCCACACTTCCGACGCAAAGGCCACGCTGGCACCTCACATCGAGTTTCTCATCGGCAATCTCGATGATCGCGGCTTCCTCAACACCAAGATCGACGACCTCAGCCTTCAGCACGCCATTCCCATCGACCAATTGATCGCGGCTAAACGGATGCTTCAGAGCTTTGATCCCGTCGGTGTTGGCTCCGAGGATTTGCGCGAGTGCCTGCTCGTCCAGCTAGAGCGTCTGGGCAAAAAACAGAGCCTCGCTTGGCGTCTGGTCGATCAATATATCGACGATCTCGCCAACAAGCGCTACCCCATCCTAGCGCGCAAACTCGGCGTGCCGCTGGAGCAGATTTCCCGCGCAGCGGACTTCATCAGCACACTCGATCCACGCCCCGCTCAACGTTTCGCGGTTTCGTCCAACAACTACGTCACCCCAGATGTCGTCGTCGAGCGCCGGGGCAGCGACTGGGTCGCGGTGATGACCAATGACGACCTGCCGCACCTGCGTATCAGCAACACTTACAAGGACCTCCTCGCCCAGCCAGGCAACAACGGCGAGGTGCGCAATTATGTGCGCGACAAGATCCGCAGCGGCAAATTTCTCATCCGCTCCATCCACCAGCGCCAGCAGACGATTCACCGCATAGCCACGCAGATCCTCAAGTAGCAACGCGAGTTCCTGGAAAAGGGCACCAGCTTCCTGCGACCGCTGAACATGGCCACCGTAGCCGATGAAGTCGGCGTTCACGAGACCACCGTGAGCCGCGCCATCGCCGGCAAGTACATCGCCACGCCGCACGGTGTGTTCGACATGAAGTTTTTCTTCTCTCACGGCGTGAAGACCGAGTCTGGCGACGACTTGAGCAACACCAGCGTCAAAAACGCCATCGCTGACCTGATCAAGGCCGAGGGCAAACAGAAGCCACTCAGCGACGACAAACTGGCCAAGATGCTCGACAAGCAGGGCATCAAAGTCGCCCGGCGCACCGTCGCAAAATACCGCGAGGCGCTCGGCATCTTGCCCAGCCACCTGCGCAAGTCGTTCTCTTGAACGAAATCAGAGACTCTCCTCGCGATAGGCGGCGGGCGAGGTGCTGCGATACTGCCTCAGCATGCGGCTGAAGTAGTGGCGATTCACCAGCCCGCACTGCTCCGCGATGGCCTCGATGCTGTCTTCGGTGTGACGCAGCAGACGGCATGCCTCGTCCAGGCGATAATCCAGCAGCACACGCATCGGCGGTTGTTGCAGCTCTTGCTGAAAAAGATGATTCAGGTTTCGCACGCTCAACCCGGCATGCCGAGCAATTTGTTCAGCCGTGAGCTTCAATCCCAGATGCTGGTGCATGAAATCCATCGCCTTCTGCACTCGTGCATCGAGCCGTTGCTTTTCCCAGACACTTTCAGGCAGGCATTCAACCGCCTCGGTCACGAGTTGGATCGCACACCATGGGAAGCGCACCTCCTCCGGGCGTTTGCCCAGACGAATCAAGCTGATGAGCAGGCTGCGCATGTGCGCCGTGGTGGGAAAACGATGAATGCCCGGTGCAGCGCGGTCAGCCGCAGGCCCCAGATTAAAGTGCGCGTACCACTTGGTGAACGGGCGGCTCGTAGTGGTGCTGAAAGTCGTGTGTGGCGGGATCAGATACACATGACCTGTTTTTAAAGGCGTCCGCGCCCCGTCGATCTCCACGACGCCACCCTCATTCACTGGCCAGTAAAGCCGCCAGTAGGGATCGTTCAGTCGCCGCAGCTCCCACTGCTGCAATTCGATTTTGCGTGTGGTCAGGATGTCCACCATGACACCCGGCAGCGCCACCGAGCGGTTGCCATGCACCCGATGCGCGGAACCAGACGGAACAAGGCTGAGGATCGAGGTCTCGAGTTTTAGTGGCATTGCAAAATCCGACACAAATCTGGCCGAAGCAGGCATGGATGGCAAGAAGCGGCTGATTAAGGATCGAGACTCAATTCCCACCCACCCACGACCATGGCCGACATCCAAACCAGCGCAGCAGACAAGAAGGAAAAGGAATTCTTCACCCACATCCCTCAGGAAGCCCCAGGCTTCTTTCTCAAGGGCTGCCACCAGT
>JAJTDU010000219.1 GCA_021298725.1 Verrucomicrobiaceae bacterium
CAGGGCGACTTCCTCATCTGCAACGTCATCGGCTTCCTCGGCATCAAGCACTACGATCTAGCCCGCAATGCCGAGGCCGGATCGGTCTGGGGCGAGCCCGCTGGCGCAGACCTCAGCGTCAAAGTCACGCAAGCTGACGGCAGCATCACTGAAGATAAATCCCGCGGCCTGCTCATGAGCGGCGACAAAAACTTCCGCCCTAGCGATGCCATCTTCGGTGAAGATGGCGCTCTTTACATCGCCGACTGGCACAACGTCATCATCGGCCACATGCAGCACAACGTCCGCGATCCAAATCGCGACCATAAACACGGCCGCATCTACCGCATGACCGCCAAAGGCCGTGAGTTGCAGAAACCCGTCGCCATCGACGACCAACCGATCCCCGCACTGCTCGAAAACCTCAAGCATCCCGCTGACGGCGTGCGTCACCGCACCCGTGTCGAACTCAGCGAACGCCCTACCGCCGAAGTCATCGCCGCCACGAAGGAATGGATGAAGCAGTTCGACGCCACGAAGAAAGAAGACGCGCACCACTTGCTCGAAGCCCTCTGGCTGCACCAGCAGCACAACGTCCGCGACACCGCGCTGCTCGCCAAACTGCAAACCTCACCCGAACTTCACGCCCGCAACGCCGCGAACGTCGTGCAGCAACTGTGGTTCAATGTCGAAGCAAGCACCAAGGGCGGCGTCATCGCTGGAGAGGTCGAGGCCACAGAAGTCCGGCATCCTCAGCGACACACCCGAGCTGACCACCATCCGCATCGCCACCATCCGTGAGCGCCTCATGTATGACGTGAAGGAGCTCACCGTGAAGGCCGGCAAGAAGATCAAGCTCACCTTCGCCAACACCGACGTCATGCCGCACAACCTCCTCGTCACCAAGCCCGGCAAAGCCGACGCCGTCATGAACGCCGCCATCGTCATGGGCGCCGCCGGCTTCGAAAAAGGCTTCATCCCCGCCGGAGACGACGTTTTGCACCACACCAAGCTGCTGGACATGAACAAAGAGGAAACCCTCGAGTTCACCCTGCCCGCCGCTGGCGACTATCCCTTCGTCTGCAGCTTCCCCGGCCACGGCATCATCATGCGTGGCGTGCTGCGCGCGAAGTAGCCCCGCAGCATAGCCTTTCTAGCCTGTGGGCATTCTCACCAGCAAGATCTGAAACACAGGCTGGGAAGTCTATGGTACCATGACCACATCACTCCACCGGCAACTCGTCGCGTTGCTACTGCTTGCATCATCGCTCTTCGCGCAGACGAAATATGATCCCAAAGTGCTGCCGAAGGGTCGCGAATACTTCGATCTGCGAGGTGGATTGGCAAACGTGCATCAGAAATTCGAGCGGGAGAAGACGGGGCGCATCGCCTTCCTCGGTGGATCGATCACGGCAGGCGGCGGCTGGCGGGATCATACGATGAAGTATTTCCAGGCGAAGTTTCCCCAAACGAAGTTTGAATTCATCTCGGCTGGCATTGGTTCGATGGGCTCGGTGCCGCATGCGTTTCGGCTGGAGCGCGATGTGCTGTCAAAAGGGCCTGTCGATTTGCTCTTTGTCGAGGCGGCGGTGAATGACAGCTCAAACATTCCGGAGCATCCCGAGCAGATGCTGCGTGGCATGGAGGGCGTGGTGCGGCATGCTCGCGAGGCGAATCCGCTCACGGACATCATCCACCTGCACTTCGTCATGCCGCCACACATGGATGACTACCACAAGGGCAAAGTGCCCGTCTCCATCGCGCAGCATGAGAAAGTAGCCGTCGCGTATGGCAATCCCTCGCTGAATCTCGCGCTTGAAGTCACCGACCGCATCGACGCAGGCGAATTCACCTGGGACAAGGACTTTAAAGGCCTGCATCCCTCCGCCTTTGGTCATCAGCTTTACGCCAACAGCATTGCTCGCATGCTCGACACCGCTTTCAGCAAACCGCTGGCCGATGCCGCAAAGCCTCACGCGCTTCCCGCGATGGTCGATGCTCAAAGCTACGCCAAAGGCCGTCTCGGCAGCATCGCGGAGGCGAAGATCCTCCACGGCTTCACGCTGGAGCCGGCCTGGAAACCCACGGATAAAAAAGGCACGCGTGCAGGTTTTGTGGATGTCCCAGCGCTCGTCGCCACACAACCCGGCGCGGCGTTTGAGTTCAGCTTCACCGGCACCGGTTGCGGACTATTCATCGCCGCCGGGCCAGATGCAGGCCGGATCGAGTTCAGCATCGACGGCGGCGCGTATCGCCCGCTTGAAACCTTCACGCACTGGAGCGCCAGCTTACACCTGCCGTGGGCCTTGATTCTCGATGACAGGCTTAAACTTGGCCCGCACAGCGCTCAAGTTCGCCTCACAGCCGATCACGACCCAAAAGGCACGGGCACGGCGCTGCGAGTGTTTCATCTGCTGCTGAACTAAGCGCTTATCCATGACTGCCCAATACGCTCGCTATCCATCACTCGTTGATCGCACGGTCTTTGTCACGGGAGGCGCGGATGGCATTGGAAGTGCTCTGGTCGAGCAGTTTGCCAGACAGGGCAGTCGCGTGGCCTTTGTGGATAAAAAGGGCGAGTATGCCAAGGCCACGATTCAGCGCTGCATCGAAGCTGGCGCAGCTCACGCGCCGTTGTTTTACGAGGTCGATCTGCTGGACATTGCCGCACTGAAATCCGCCTGCACCGCTGCGATTCGCGACCTCGGCAGCGTCACCGTTTTGGTCAATAACGCCGCCAATGATGACCGCCACGCCTGGCAGGACATGACGCCCGAATATTTCGACAACCGCATCAACACCAACCTGCGTCACTACTTCTTCGCCATCCAGGCACTGGCACCGCAGATGATCGCCGCAGCCCATGGATCGGTCATTAACATCGGCTCCAGCAGCTACATGATGCAGGAGGACTTCTTCCCCGGCTACGCCATCGCCAAATCAGCCGTGGAAGGCATCACACGCACCATGGCCCGCACCTTTGGCCCGCATGGCGTGCGAGTGAATACCGTGCTTCCCGGTTGGGTGCCCACGGAGAGACAACTCACAAAATGGTGGTCCCCCGAAGGCGAAGCTGGCACCATGCGCGATCAAGCCCTCAAACGCCGCATCATGCCCGACGAATTCGCGCAGATGGTTCTCTTCCTCGCTGCCGATGATGGCGGTGCTTGCACTGCCCAGCAGTTCATGGTGGATGGTGGTCGATTCTAAAAGTCATGAAACAAATAGCATTCCTCCTTCTCTTTCCATTGGCAGTTCATGCCGCCGATCCGGCGATGCCAGAGAAGCATCGCGCCCTTTTCAAAGAGCACTGCGTGAGCTGCCACGGGCCGGAGAAGCAGAAAGGGAAGTTTCGGGTCGATGATCTGCCGCTTTCGATCACGAATGTCGAAATCGCCGAAAAGTGGCAAAAAGTGCTGAATGCGCTGAATTCAGGCGACATGCCGCCGGAGGATGAAAAACAGCCTCCAAGTGCCGCGAAGGCCGATTTCCTCGATGATCTGGCGAATGTGATGGTCGCAGCTCGACGCAGTCTGGGCGATCAAAAGGGGGTCATTACGATGCGGCGGCTGAATCGTCGCGAATACAAAAACACGCTGCGGGAACTGCTTGGCGTGGAGATCAATGTAGCAGAGTTGCCGCCGGATGGTGGTTCGGGGGCGTTTGATACCGTCGGCTCGAACCTCTTCATGTCAGCGAATCAGATCGAGCAGTATCAGGCACTCGGTCGCGAGGCGCTGGAGGAGGCGTTTGCGTGGCAAACGGCGGCGAGCGTGACGAAGAAGCTGCACTACGAGGGCGAGACGACGACGCCAAAGGTGAAGGACTTTGTGAAGTATCAAATCGATGCCCGTGAGCGTGCGCAGAAGTGGGTGAAGGCCGTCGATGACGCTGCCGCAAAGCCGGAGAACAAGGAGATCGTCGCCAAGATCCAAGAGGAGGTGAAGAACAATGTGTCACGCCTCCGCCGCGAGTGGGCTCGCATTCCCGGTGCGCCGAATCCGCGCACGTTTGGCTTTGACAAGAAAGGCGAGAACGATGCCGATCTCGCGAACGATTCACTCGGTGCGAGCTGGCTGAAGTATCACGAGTATTACACGCAGATGCCTGACGTGGATCGCGGAGCCTATCTCGGCACGCAGACGCGACATCCAGCAGAGTTGAACGTGAACTACATCGAGCTGCTTGTGCCTTTTGACTGGCCGGTGGGCGATTACATCGTCCGCGTGCGAGCAGCTGCAGTGAAGGATGCGCCTGCGGAGCGTCGCTTCCTCGATTTCGGCATTCATGCCCGCACGGGCAAGGTCATGGCCACGCACGAGATCACCGGCACGATCGAGCAGCCGCAGATCATCGAGATCCCGATCACGCTGACGCGGGCGAACCTAACGCGCGAGAATCGCTCACTGTTCTTCCGCGAGAAAGGTAGCTGGGACACCAACGAAGAAGGCAATCGCAAACGCGCCGAGGCGGTGAAACGCAACGGCATCGGCCCTGAGTTGGCGCTGTGGGTGGACTGGATCGAGGTCGAACGCGTTCCAAATGCCGCCAAGCCCACACCACCCGGTTTTGCCGCCCTGAAGCTGCCGCCGGATGACAAATCGCCTGCGCCAGCCGCACCCGAGCTGCATACGGCCTTCGAGCGCTTCGCCACCGAGGCCTTTCGCGGCACCACGCCGCCTGCGGACTATGTGGATCGCTTGATGAGGCTCTACGACGTGCGCCGCAGAGCCGGTGACAAGCCCGTGGCCGCGCTGAAGGAGACACTGTCCGTCGTGCTGGCCTCGCCGATGTTTCTCTACCTCGCGGAGCCATCTCCCGATGACAAACGCCGGCCTTTGACCGCTGCGGAACTCGCCACACGGCTCTCATATTTCCTCTGGAGCGCTCCCCCAGATGCCGAACTGCGAAAAAGCGATCTAGCGAAGCCCGAAGTGCTCGCCGCGCAGACAAACCGCCTTCTCGACGATCCGCGTTCAGAGGGCTTTTTGACGGCGTTTGTGCATCAGTGGCTCGGACTGGATCGCATCGATTTCTTTGAGGTGAATCGCGCCCTGTATCCGCGTTTTGACACCGGCACGAAGGTCGCCGCCAAAGGCGAGATCCACGAGACCATCGCGCACATCTTGAAGAACAACTCAAGTCTGCGTGATCTGCTCAAAGCCGACTACGTCATCATCAATCGCGTGCTCGCCCACTACTACGGCATCCAAGGCGTCAAAGGCGTCGGCTACGAAAAAGTATCGCTGCCGAAGGACTCGCCACGCGGTGGATTGCTCGGCATGGCGGCCATCCATTTCATGGGCGGCAATGGCGAGCGCACCAGCCCCGTCGAGCGCGGCGCGTGGGTGCTGCGCAAACTCCTGCACGATCCGCCGCCGCCCGCCCCCGCGAACGTGCCCGCCATCACGCGACTCG
>JAJTDU010000220.1 GCA_021298725.1 Verrucomicrobiaceae bacterium
GGAAGCTGGCGTCGAGCTGGTCGAGCAGCGCTAGACGCTTGACCATGTTTTCGGGGGAGGCGTCGCTGCTGGAGTATTGCAGGCCGACATCGGGGTCGAGGATGGGCAGTGGCGCAAAGCTGGAGGGGAAGAAGCCGTTGCCGTTCTGCGGCTGGCGGTTGATGCAGACATTCGAGGGCAGTGTCTTGTGGCTCTCGCCTTTGAAATGCTGTGCCCATGCGCCAATGTTGGGATGCTTGATGGTGCCGCGCTCTTCATAGCCGCTGCGGATCATGTATTGTCCGGCTGCATGCACGCCGGTCTTGGAACTCAGGCTGCGGATGATGCTGATCTTATCGGCTTGTTTGGCGAGGTTTTCCATCGTGCCGCCAAGCTGGAAGTCGGCCTTCGTTTTGATCGGTGCCTTCGGCCCTTGAGTTGGCCCGTCCTTGGGGTCGAGCGTGTCGATGTGCGTCATGCCACCGATCATCTGCAAAAAGATGATGTTTTTGGCCTTGCCGAAACCTGGGCCGGTGGCGGGAGTGGCTGCGGCGGCTGTTTCAGCCGCGAGCAGGCTGCCCGCCGTGCCGTGTAACACGGTGACACCGAGCGCGGTTTTGGCCCAGCGTTCACAAAAGACGCGACGGGAGAGGTCGCAAAGGGCGAAGGGCGAAGGGCGAAGGGATGAGTTCATGGTATTGCGGGGCTCTTGGGGCGGATGAAAGCGAAGAGTTTTGGCTTGGACTGCTGAGGTTGTTTTGGCAGGCTTAGAGCCTATGAGAACGACTTTTCGATTTGAAACGTTAAATGTGTGGCAGCGGGCGGCGGATGCGAGTCTGCTGGTGTTTGGTCATGCGGACAGGTTGGAACGAGCGAAACAGTTCAGGTTCGCGGAGCAGCTCCGTAGCGCGATGCTCAGTGTCACAAACAACATCGCTGAAGGATCACGTAGCGTCTCAAACCGAGAGTTTGCCCAGTTCATCAACATCGCGCGTCGCTCTGTGTTTGAAGTGGTGAACATGCTGGTGATGTTTGAGCGGCACGGACTGGTCAAAGTGGAACAAAGCGCTGAGTTGCTGACAGAGCTCGAAGGTATCAGCAAGATGAGCGAAGCCTTTCGCAAGAAGCTCGCCAACACGCTACGGAGTGTCGCTGTGATCGCTGTCGGTTTCATACTCATCGCTTTCTGTTTCTGAACTCTTCGCTCTAAGCTCTTGGCCCTTCGCGGCTACTCCACAAAGACAAACTCACGGGTGTTGAACAGCACCCAAGTTAGATCGCTCATGCCGAGGCCACTGTTGAGTGCGGCGACGGCGTTGCTCAGTTCGGTGGTGTGGGGTTTGCGGCTGAAAAAGCTGAGGTAGAGGCTTTCGACCTGTTGCTCGGCGGTGCTTTGCGCAGCGGCGGTTTTGACCACGAGAGAGTCGTCCTGGCCGATGACTTTCTGCGCCTCGCCATTCATGAGCATGAGCACCTGCGGGATGCTGCCTTCCTCAGAACTGCTGTCGGCGATCTGGCGGTCGCTTTGGCCGAACATGCGGAGGAAATGCTGGTCGCGCTCGGGTTGGTTGAGCTCAGAGGCGCGGGCGAGCACGAGGCCGTTGCGCGTTGGAGGGCTGAGCGTGAGATCTTCCTCCTCCTTCATTGTCTCCTGCCGCATCATACGCTTTTTCTTTTTGGCGTTGTTCTTGGGATTGCCACCTTTGCCTGCGTATTGGCGCATGCCGGAGATGGCGTTTTCGAGCTGCGTCTTGAGGGTTTCAGGTGACGCGTCTTTGCCAAACTCTAGGTTCATGACCTTGGCGTAGTCGGTGCCACGGTGGGATTTGAATTGATCCACATCCGCGCCGACGACCAGGGTGGCGCAGGAATCCCAGGCCTGCTCGGCGGTCATGCGGCGCAGGATCGGGCCGGGGAAAAGGTAGGCAGAGTTGTCGCTAAGTTCGCGGCTGGTGGCCTCGCGCTGGTAGGTCTGCGTGTTGTAAAGCAGACGCATGAACTGCCTGAGGTCGAATTTTACGCGCACCATTTCAGCGGCGAGATGGCGCAGCAGCGCGGGATTCGCAGCAGATTCAGGATCATCCAGGTCGGTGGCAGGCTCACGAACACCGAGGCCGAAGGCCCGCTTCCAGAGGCGGTTGGCGATGGTCATGGCAAAGCGCGGGTTGTCCGGCGAGGTCATCCATTTGGCAAACTGCTCGCGCAGATCCTCTTCATTCTTGGTCTGCACGCCCTGGTAGGCTTTCTTCGTTTTGTCGTCGCTCCAGGTGATGAGTTTGGGGGCGACGTGTGCACCGGGTTTGGCGTCTGGGTATTTGTAGTCGTCCGGCAGTTTCAGATCGTTGGTGCCGGTTTCTTCCACGGCCATGCCGTTCACGCGCAGGACGTTTTTGGCCTGCTGCTGGAGACGTTTGTCATCCATGGAGTTCACCACTTTGCGCATCATCGCCGCGTTCTCGCTTTTACCGGAGCGTCTGGCCCCGAGGGTTTCCGTGGCCCCGAAGAAGGAGGCCATTTCAAAGAACTGGCGCTGCGTCCAGTCGGCGAAAGGATGGTCATGGCATTGGGCGCAGGAGACGTTCGCGCCGATGAAGGTGCTGAGCGTGAGGCTCAGGTTGTCCAGCCGCATGCCTGCATCGCGCAGGAGGTAACCGGTGGCACCGTTTTCCAGCAGTTTGCCATCAGCTGTCATCATGGAATACACGATCTTGTCCCAGGGCACATTGTCGGCGATCTGCCGCTTCAGCCAATCCTGATAGGTGTGGTAGCGCACCTTGTTGGCCTGGTCCGCCATGCGCATCATGTCGGCAAAGTAGTTGAAAAGGTGGCTGTTGTAGCCGTCCGAGTTCAGCAGCTTGTCGATGACCTTGGCGCGCTTGGAGAGGCTGCTGTCATTGATGAACTCCAGGGCTTCTTCGCGAGTGGGAATGCGGCCAGCGATGTCGAGATAAGCGCGGCGGACGAACTGCTCGTCGGAGGCGAGTGGGTTGGGCTTCTGCTCGGCTTTTTTCAGCCCTGCCTCGACCAGCAGGTCGATGCGCGCAGCGGCCTGCGCGAGATTCGGGTCCGCCGGGATGCCGAGGCCTTCGGGTTTGAGCGTCTTCGCGGCCTGCTGATCGGCGGCGGAGAGTTTATCGAGGGGAAGGCGATAGACGTAGCCGTTGCGGACTTGCAGGAAGACGTTGCCGTTCTCGATGCCGCGGAAGGTCGCCTCCAGCTTGCGGCCTTGGGCATCGGTCCAGGTTCGATAGACCTCATTTTCAGCCAGCAGACTGCTGGTGAAGAAGATGCAAGCAAGGGGCAGAAGTAGGCGCGTTTTCATAAGCTGATCGTCCGGTTTTCTGGTCGGACGCGCGATGAAACGATGGGCTGGCGGGGAAGTTGCGACTCATTTTGAGCCACCCCAAGATCAGGAGCCTTTCTTGGCTGACTCCTGGGCGGCAAGGCATTCACGCACCAGTCGCAGGCATTCGTCAGCACTGGCAGGCATGGGCAAAGTCATCGGTTGGCCGCAGACGCGAAGGTGGCGCAGTTCACCTTCGCGGCGCACATGAGTGACCTCGATGCCTTCAGAGGCAAAGAAGCGCACGACTTCCTGATTGCTGGCGTAGCGGCTCACAGAGGGATGCTCACACCAATTCCCAGCCCTTGCGGTAGTCACGGCGCACCATTTTGTCGGCGGCAGCGTTGTTGGGGATCTTCAGGGTCGGAGCGTCCCAGATGAGGTTTTCGTTCGGGAAGGCGCTGGCGAGGCAGCCCAGCAGCACGGCTTCGGTCAGCGGACCGGCGTAGTCGAAGTTCGCAGTGGGTTTCTGGCTGCCGCCTTTGAGGCAGCAGTCGATGAAGTCGCCCCAGTGGTCGCGCTTTTCGAGTTTCGGATACTTGTAGCCGGTGAACTTGTCGCGCGGGTAGAGCATCGGCGTGGAACCATGCGGATGAAGCAGCACGCCCTCGGTGCCGAGGTAAATCGTGCCCTGGCCGGGGAACTTGGCGGTCTCACCGATCATGGCCATGACTTCGGCGGGCGGACGGGCGTCGCCGTCGGTCCAGGTGACCTTGATGCTTTCACCGGCAGTGAACTTGGTGCCTTTGAAAGTGTATTCGACGACGGCATTGATGGCCCAGTTGTCTTGGTTCGGCGCAGGGCCACGGGAGGTGACGGAGATGGGCGCCGCGAGATCAAGCGAGCGGAACCAGCCGCTGAACATGTGGCAGCCCATGTCTCCCAGCGTGCCGGTGCCGAAGTCGCGGCGTTTGCGCCAGTTGCCGGGATGATCGTAGCCTTTGATGAAGCTGCGCTCCGAGGCAACGCCGAGCCATTTGTCCCAGTCGAAGCCTTCAGGGATGGGATCGCTCGTGGCGGGACGTGTTTCCATGTCTCCCCACTTCTTGTTGGAGAAGGTATGGGCTTCTTTCACTTGGCCGATGGCACCGAGCTGGATGAGCTCGACGGCGAGGCGCTCGGTGAAGTCCGAAGAAACCTGGATGCCCATCTGCGTCATGACGCCTTTCTCACGCGCACGCTCGACCATCTGACGGCACTCCCACAGGTTGTGTGCGAGAGGCTTCTGGCCATAGACATGCTTGCCTTTGGCGATGGCGGCGAGGCCGATGCTGCCGTGCATGTGGTCAGGCGTGGAGACGTTCACGCTGTCGATGTTCGCAGATTCCTTTTCCAACAACTCACGCCAGTCCTGATAGACCTTGATGTTCGGCCATTTCTCCTGCGCCCTCTTAAAATTGCGGGTGTCCACATCGCACACAGCCGCCAGTTCCCACATCGGATGGTTCGACATGGACATGCCGGCCGCGCCGAAGGCCGCGTGGCGCAGTTTGCCGTTCGGGGACGCAGCCCGCAGGCCAGTGGTCACCCAGGGGGCAGCAAAGAGAGTGGCGGCGGACTGACGGATGAAATGGCGGCGGGATTGCATGCGGGATGGCGTGAGAGGTGAGAAGTCAGAGGTCGAATGAGCGCGAAAATACGTTGCGCTGACGGCCCATCTTCCGTTTTCTCCTTCCAAAAACCATGAACGAACTCTCCGCCCGCCTGCAAGTCATCCGCGACCGCATCCACACCGCCGCGGTGCGTTGCGGGCGTGATCCTGCGACGGTTGAACTGCTCGCAGTGTCGAAGACTCATCCGGTGGAGGTGATCCGGGAGGCGGTGGAGGCCGGGCAGCTTCTTTTTGGAGAAAACAAAGTGCAGGAGATCCTCGCCAAGGCTCCGCAACTGCCCGCCGAGTTGCATTGGCACCTGATCGGCCACCTTCAGTCCAACAAGGTGCGCAAAGTGCTGCCGCTGGTGAAGGCCATCCACAGCATCGACTCGCTGGGTTTGGCGCGGGATGTGAACCGCATCGCCACCGAGCTGAGATTGACGGCCCAGGTCTATTTGGAGGTCAATCTGGCCGAGGAAAGCACCAAGCACGGCTTCAAGGTAGAAGAAGTGCGGGCGAACTTGGAAACCCTTC
>JAJTDU010000221.1 GCA_021298725.1 Verrucomicrobiaceae bacterium
CGGGCCTGGACACTTATTTCAACAAGCTGGAGTCAGGAGGCACGCAGAAATGATGCGGCTGGTGCTGACTCTTTGGCTGCTGGGCCTCGTCTGTGCGCAGGCGCAGACGTATCTGCCGCGTTCGGAGTTGAAAAAACCGCTTTCAAAGGCGGTGGAGAAGACACTGGCGGAGTTTGTGGAGCGGTGCGCGGTGGAAAAGCAGAAGCAGCTCAGCACGCACATGGCGGAGGTGCTGAAGGCGGTGGATGGGGCGGCGAAACTCACGGCTGATGAGACCACCGTGATGCAGGAGCCAACGAAAAAGGCGGTGGAGTCCGCGGTGAAGGCCTGGAAGCAGCCGGGCGTGGTGGCGATGCGCACTTACCTCAGCCGCAGCTCCGATGCAGCGGCCACACGGCATATCAACGGCTGGAAACCGGATCTGGCAGGCTTGAACGAGCCAGTGGAAGGCTGGACGCCGCCAGAGCAGGATGCTGAATGGCTGGCGGCTCTGCGCAAGACGCTGGGCGAAGCACGCTTCAAGACGTGGAGCGACGCCAGCGCCCAAGAACGGAAAAAAATCGACGAGGAGATCAGCAGCTACCTGGAGCGCTGGGTGCGGGAGTCACGCGGCCCGTTGAACGAGGATTTGCAGACGCAGATCGGGCTGATGAAGACGAAGCTTGCCCTAAATGAGGAGCAAGTCACCGCGCTGAAGAAAGCCGCGGAGCGACTGCTGGACCGGATCACTGAGGCGGAGCGCCAGCGTTCTACGGCCATGCTGCGGCCGATGCCGACCGAGGCGCGGAGGAACATCCTCAACCGCAGCTATTTTTACATCCGCTTTGACCGTCCGCGCGGCGCGGCTTGGGAGAAGCAATGGGAAGAGGCCGCGCTTCAGGTGCTGAGCGCGGCATTGATCACACAATGGCGTCAAACGAGCGCGGAGGAGCGTGGCAAGCTCGAGACCGAGCTGGCAGAGATGGTGAAGCCTTCGGAGGTGTACCTGCGGCAGCAGATGGAGCAGACCATGATGACGGAGATCGACAATCTCTCCACCGAACTGAATTTGGACAAGGAGCGGCAGGAGCGGCTGAAAAAGCTGTCGGATGAGGCGATTGAGGAATCCTTGAAGCTGGGGCGGAAACAATGGCTGGAACAGGCGCGGAATTACTCCACCGCCGAGCGCCAGCGCATGCGGGCGAACACTTACTTTGGCCTGAACGAGGAACAGCAGGCACCCGCGCTGCCGATTTGGCAAGATGGCTTGAAACAAGTGCTGACGGAGGCGGAACGCACGCGGATGACGACGGAGAAGGGGCAGCGGGAACAGCGCTCGCTCGTGGCGCTGTCACGCGCCTGCCTGGCGGAGATGGATCGCGCTCTGATGCTGAGCGATGCGCAGCGCACGAAGCTGGAGCCGCTGCTGCCGCCTTTGTTAGAGCCGCTGCTGGAGCAGCGCCGTCAGCAGTACTGGAGTTACAGCCCGCAGCAGTTGTTTCAAAACGCGGGCAAGGCGAAGCCGGAGTCGGTGCGCGAAATCCTCGACGAGGTGCAGTGGAAGCGCTGGCAGGAATTGACGGCCTCAAACAGCAGCTCCACGCGCAATACCGCCGAGACCAACGGCACGCAGCCCGAGGTGCCGGACATGGAGGTGGCCATCTCCAAGCATCTGTACCAGATGTTCCTGACTGAGCGCAAGAAGGCGCTGGATGCCATGCTGCCGCAGGTGGAAGAGGCGCAGCGCGTGCTGGCGCTGCCGGAGGAAACAGTGAAACAGCTCACCACGGCAGCCAAGGGCGCGGTGGAGCAGAGTCTGGGCTACTGGCGGCAGAACACCGAGCGCTATGTGCGGCAGACGGTGCAGAGCGCCACGCCGAAAAACATCCTGCAACTGCTGACCGGCACCGTGCGCGTGAGCTTTGGCCGCAGCAACGGTGACACGCCGCAGGCCACGGAAGTTTGGCAGACGGCGCTGAAGGACATGCTCACACCTGCGCAATCCAAGCAGCTCGAGGCCGTGGCGCAAGCGCGGCGGGGATTCCGCCTGCGGGCCATGGCCGGGATGACGGTGGCGGAGTTGGACCGCCGCCGCCGCCTTTCCAGTGAGCAGTGCGCAAAGCTGGAGCCGCAGGTGCAAAAGGTGCTGGCCGAGTATCAGCCGGACCTGGAGCGCTACATGTCCACGAACTGGTTCCTGCAATACTACTACGCGATGGTGCCGGTGGCCGGGGTGCCGGAAAAGGAGATGCAGGGCATCCTGACCCCGCAGCAGTGGAAGCTGTGCAAGGACCGCGACCTGCCGGACGCGGTGCAGTACTGGGAGGGCATCGAGAACAATCACAAAAACCGGCTGAAGCAGGGCGGGAATGGGAACCAGATTTTGTTTAATGGAGGCATGATCATCGACCCATGAAGACGGGCCAAGAGCAAAGGGCAAAGGGCGAAGGGTCCAACCAGCCGCAAAGCGAGCCTGGAGCTTGGCGCTGGCGGCGAATAGACCTCGTTGCGATCTTTGGCTTGTGCGCTGCTCTTTGCCCTACGCCCTTCGCCCTTCGCGCCCAAGACCCAGCCTTGCGTTTTGGCGGTGCGGTGCCGCAGGAGGTGGAGACGGTGTATGAGCGCGGCTTGGCCTGGCTGGCGTCAAAACAAAGTGAGCAGGGCAACTGGCAGGGCGGGCAGAGCGGCTCGGGGGTCGATGGCATCTGCCTCATGGCGTTTTTGGCTGGTGGTGAGGAGCCGAACTTTGGTCGTTACGCGCCAAACATCCGCCGGGCGCTGCGGGCGATGATCCGCAGCCAGGACGCAGCCACCGGTTATCTGCCAAACAGCATGTACCACCACGGCTTTGCCATGCTGGCCTTGTCCGAGGCCTACGGTGCGGTGGACGAGTCGCTGCTGTGGGAGGGTGAAAAACCGGTGCGTGGCATCGCACAAGCGCTGGATCTCGCCATCCGCTGCGCCGGCACCTCGCAGAAAAACAATCGCTGGGGCGGATGGCGGTACATGCCGAACTCCACAGACGCAGACACCTCGGTCACAGGCGCGATGTTGATGGGGCTGCTCGCGGCACGAAACGCGGGCATGGAGGTCTCTGACGAGGTCATCAACACCGCTTTGGAGTACATGCGTCGCAGCACGGGCAAAGATGGCAGCGTGACTTACAGCGGCGGCTTCGGCGGCTTTGGCGAGTCGATGAACCGCAGTGCGATCGCCACGCTGGTGGCAGCGGTGTCGAAGAATAAGGAGACCGAAGAGTTCAAGGCCACGCTCAAGCACATCACCGACCGCCTGGAGCACAGCGAGGGGAACTACAAGGAGTACTTCCGCTACTACATGGCGCAGGCCTTGTTCCAGGGCGACTACGCCTCCTGGCAGAAGTGGAACGCCGCCACCGCCCGTGTCTTGAGCGAGACACAGGCTCCCGATGGCAGCTTCAACAACGGCCCTTACGAAACCGGCATGGCGCTGCTGGCCCTGGGGCTGAACTACCGCTTTTTGCCCATCTATGAACGCTAAGCGCACTCTCATCGCCTTCGCGCTCTCTAGCGTCCTCGGCCACGCCGCGGAGCTTCACTGGCGCAACGGAGAGTCCATCGGCGGAGACTTCCTCGCGGCTGAGAAGGACCGGCTGGCCTGGAGCAACGCGTTGATGTTCACCGAGCCGATGCGGGTGCGGCTGGATGTGCTGAAGCAGGTCATCCGGCACAAAGACGCCGAAAAAACCGAGGAACCCTTCAGCATCCGCCTCGCCGATGGCAGCCGTCTGTATGGCACGATCACCGGTCTGAACGCGAAAACGCTGGAGGTGCAGTCAGCGCGGTTCGGCACGCTGAGCATCGCGCGTGAAGCAGTGCTCGGCGTGCAGCGCTTGAAGGCGGACGGGTTGCTGTTTGCCGCGCCGACGAGCACGAGCGGTTGGATTGAAGGCAGCCAAACCGACCAAGACAACAAGGTGAAGCTCTGGCGTGCGGTCCCTGAAGCGGCGCTGAAACAGGTCGGGTGGAATCGCAGCGCCAGCCTGCCCATCGCGCTGCCGGAGCTGGTGGAAATGCAGTTCACACTCAGTTCCACCGTGCGGCCGGAGTTTAAAGTCGAACTCAAGACGAAGAACAATGAGCGCCTGAGCGTGGAGACCTGGGTGGACGAGGTGGTGCTCCAAGGCCGCGTGTTTCAAAGCGTGCAGACGCTTTCAGACGATGACCGCCGCGTGACGCTGACGCTGTTCTGGAACCGCCAGTCCGGCCAGTGCGCGATCTACGGCGCGGACGGGAAAAAACTCGCGGAAACCAGCCAACCGCCCGTGGACGAACCGAAAGCAGAAGAACCGAAGGCCGCGGAGAAAAAACCGGCGGGCAAAGGCGGCGGTTTGTTCGGCGCCTTACTCGCGGTGGTGCAAAACGCGGCGCAAAAACAGGTGGATGCCGCCGAAGAGGCACGGGCACAAGTCCGCCGCGCCTCCGGCGAATCAACCTCTCCCGTCGGCTTCACCCTGCTGAACAAAGGCCCCGATCTCACGCTCGAAACACTGCGCATCCGCGCCTGGAGCGGCACCCTGCCCGCTGACCTCACCACCGGGCATCCACGCATCGATCTGGCGGAGGGTCGCTCACTCCAGGCCAGCCCCGTGCGTGCCAACGCGAGCGCTTTGACCGTGAAGGATCACGGTGGCAAGGAAACCACGCTGCCCTGGGAGAACGTGCTGAGCGTGGAGGCGGGCGGCACGCCCTCGCCCTTCGTTCAGATCACTGCACCGAACGTGGAGCTGTGGTTCACCGATGGCGAGTG
>JAJTDU010000222.1 GCA_021298725.1 Verrucomicrobiaceae bacterium
CAAGGCGCTGAAGGCGAGAAGCAGGGAGCGAGTCATGGGCGAATGAATACGCCAGCAGCAGCGTGGCCTTTCGTTGGGGCGCGTCTTACTTCATGCCGATGCAGTAAACGGCCTTCTCGCTGCGCAGGAAAAGCTGGTTTCCGCTGACTGCTGGAGTGCCGTTGAACTGCGAATTGTCGAGCGAGAGCACGTTGTGGCCGAGGAGTTCGTATTTCGGCTTCGCGGCGATGATGTAGGTCCCGTTTTTGCGGGAAACGCAGACGAGCTTGTCCCCGATGAGCACGGGAGAGGCATAAAACGGTTTCCCGCCGCCACGGCGTCCGCTTCCACCACTGCTTTCGATGACACGCTCACGATACACATCGGCCCCGGTTTTGGCGTCGATGCAGGTGGCGAAGCCCTGGTCGTTCACGACATAAAGATGGCCGTCTTTGAGAATGGGGGTGGGCACATACGAACTCGTGTTGCTGCTCCAAAGAATCGCGTTGGCTGTGATGTCTCCCTTGCCACCGAGTTTGATGGCGGTGCTGCGTGTGGCTGGATAACCGCCGAAAACATAAGCCGTGTCACCGCCGGGAATGATGCTGGGGGAGACGTTACCGCTGAGGCCGTGCGTGGCATACCAGCGCAGCTTGCCGGTCTCGGGATTCATTCCCCACAGTTCCTGCGGCACGGCGATGACGAGATCGGTCACGCCATCGTGCTGAAACACATTCGGCGTGCCGTAGGCCATGCCAAACTCGCCCTCGGCCTTCCACACGATTTTACCGGTTTTTTTGTCGAGCCCGATGATGGCCTGTGCCTCATCGCTGGCATTCACAATGAGCAGATCACCCACCAGAATCGGACTCGCGGCGGAACCCCAGCGCATGCGGCCGGAACCGGTGCCGCAGGAGGTCTGCCAGAGCTGTTTGCCCGTCATGTCGAAGGCTAGCGCTCCGCTTTTGCCAAAAAACACATACACACGTTCGCCATCCGTCACCGGTGTGTGCGTGGCATAGCCATGCTCGGTGATGAAGCCCTGCCATGGATCTTCAGCGGCCGCAGAAGGCACTTTTGCGTCCCAGATGACCTTTCCATCCGCACGACCGAGGCAAATGAGGTGGCGTGTGAGTTTGCTGCTGTCATTCGCGCCCTCTTTGTCGCCATAACCGGTCCAGCAGGTGATGAAAACCTTGTCACCAAACACAATCGGGCTGGATGAGCCGGGGCCAGGCATTTGAGCCTTCCACACGATGTTTTCTGAGTCACTCCACGTGAGTGGGGCTGTTGATTCCTGCACGATGGCTGCGCCCGTGGGGCCGAGAAAGCGCGGCCAGTCGGTGGTGGCTGATTGGAGCGAGGCAGTGGCAAGAAAGAGGGTGAGAAACGGCTTCATGGCCTCGTTTAAACACAACCGGACGAAAAAGGTTACGCGACAGCGCATGACTTCTTGGTGTAGATCCCTTGGGTTCATCTGTCTCATCCGTCAGCCGCAGAGACAACCTTCGCGCTTTCGTTCGGAACTTGGATCGTCTCGTGAAATAGGTGGTGGCATCCCAGCATGGTGTGGTGGCTCATCCTCTCGCTTCAGGGGCATTCGTCGCTTTCACCAGCTTTGCCACGCAATCGTCCACCAGCGCGAGTTTACGGAGGTCATTTGCGAGCATGCGTTTTGCCATCTCGTGATTAAGCGCCCGGCACATTGGCAGGAAGTGTGAGCTTCTCGGGATCGAACATCGTGGCGTAATCACTCGGTGCATCGAGCGGCGGATGCGGTCCATGTGCGGCGTGCGCAGCTCTGGGTTGTCCCAGCCGGTGAAACGCGGACTCCATGGATCCGCGAGAATGACCAGCCCGTGCGGCTTCTCCGCAGCAGAGAGCAGATGACGGATCGCCCAACTCGTACCGTAAGACTGAGACGCAGGGCCAAAACAAGGATGATTCACTTTCTTTTGAGCCTCTCCGCGCCACGATGAGCGCCATTCGCGATGCTTTCTGACACCGCCCACCAGCCCCACGCGCATCATCCCCAGGTGGTGCGGCGGAATTTCATCTGCCACTGCCTGGAAGGCGGCTTTTACATGGGCGGCGTGGCATTCCTCCAGCCGGAGACAGTGATGCCCAAGATGGTGGAGCAGCTCGGCGGACGCTCGGCGATCATTGCCATCATGCCGGCGATCCTACCGGCGGCCTTTGCCATGGCGGGGTTGTTTGTGTCTCCCTTGGTGGAAAAGCTCACGCGTTTCAAGCCGTGGGTGATGACCTTTGGCCTGCTGCAACGATTGCCGTATCTCGTGGCGGGACTGCTGCTGTGGTTCATGCAGGATGCCGAAGCGTGGCTGCTGCCAGTGGTGGTGCTGACGCCGTTCATTTCCGGCCTCATCGGAGGCATCGGTGTGGTGGCTTGGATGGAAATGGTCACACGCATGGTGCCTGAGCGTGTGCGCGCTGCTGGTTGGGCGGCGCGCTACATCACCCAGGCCTGCATCGGGATGGGTGCGGGAGCGGTGATCCAGCAAGTGCTGACGCATGCGCCAGGGCAGCGTGGCTATGCGGTGCTGCACCTGATCGCCTTCGCCTTTCTGCTGCTGTCATGGATTTCACAGGCGTTCATGCGGGAGCTGACCGCTGCGCATCATTACCACCCGCCTACCGGCTCTTACTGGAGGTATTTGAAAAGTCTGCCGGGCCTACTGGCGGCCCAGCCCCGGCTGCTGCGCCTCATCGCGGTGCGTTTCACTGGCATGGGTTATCTGATGGTCGTCTCCTTCCTCACCCTGCACGCTTTGCACACCACTGGGCGGCCTGAGGCGGACGAGGGTCATTTTGTGACGTTTCAAAACATCGGCACCATCCTCGGCAGCCTGCTGGCCGCGTGGCTGGGCTATCACAGCGGTGGAAAAGTGCTGCTCATCCTCTCCCGCGTCATCTGCGTGGTGTTTTGCGTGTGGGTTTGCGTGACGCATTCATTCAGCGGCTTCACGGCCGCTTACTTCGTGCTCGGTTTCGGATTGTTCCTGGATCGCGTGGGTGATTTGACGCTCACCGCCGAGCTGTGCCCGCCGGAGCGCCGCTCCACGCTCCAGGCCATGCTGGGCTTCTGCAATGTGTGGTCGCTGCTGCTGGCCACGAGTCTCGGCGGCTTGATTTACTCGATGAGCGGCTCGTTTTACCTCGTCGCGTCTCTTGCGGCGGTGTTTTCCCTGGTTTCGATTTTCATTCTGCGCGGAATCGCCGAGCCGCGGGGTGAAAACGGAAAGAGCTGATCACTCCGAGCACTCAATGGTCGCCCGCATGGAGACCTTGCACTCTGGCACACGTTTGTCTGGCCCGTATTCCTCGATCTGCTGCTGGCGCAGCTCCGCTAGCTCCTTGTGCACCGTCGCCACGACGACGCGCCCGCTGGCATGCACTTCCTTCGCCATTTTTAGTGCCAAGTCGTGCGCATGGCCAAAAATCGCCCCCAGCATCTCGATGACATATTCATGCGTGTGGACCTCATCGTCCCACAGGATGACATGCCACGGCGGCTCTAGCGCAGGCGGAGCCGTCTGCGGCAGTGAGCGTGGCTTGTGCGGGGCCACCCGCGGTAGGGGTGGCGAAGTCGAAGCGCTGCGAATTTCAACAGGATGAAGCATCAGCGCTCAATATGCCCCATCCTGGCCTTCTCTCAAGCACTGCCCCACGCGCCTGCGTCTGTGATTCCCTATGCCGGGCTTGCGATGGTGGCGGTGATTGCTTGCCTTAGGATGGCAACGCGTGGCAGTTTCCCCACCATGAATCCTTCCATCTGCCGAACGCTCAGCACGATTTGTTTCCAGGGTGGCATCCTGTCCATCCTGCTCTCCATCTGGATTTGGTGGTTCCTCAACGGTGACTCGCCTGAGGAGCAGGCGCACGCCGAGCGTTTTGGCATTTTCGTCGGCCTTTGGGCGCCAACGCTGCTGATCCTCTCCAACCGCTTCGACCGCTACGCCGACAAGGCGAAAGCGCTGCCTGGTTTGAAGGAAGAAAACGTGTGAGTATGCTCGGAGGTGTGGTGAAAAAACTCCCGCTGTAAGAAGTCAGAGGTGAGTGGTGAGACGTGTCATGTTCAGCACCGCAACATCTGACTTCTGACATCTCACCTCTGACGTCTCACGGTTGTCTCAGAGCGGCTCCCGCCCCGTCGCCTCGATGAACTGCTGACGCATCCTATGGTATGCTTGCTGCCACTCATCCACCACGCGCTGCAGCTCCATCACTTGGCGCTCCAGAGTGCCGATGCGTGACTGCTGCGAGGCATCACCTGGCAGTTTTTTGTCATCCGGCCACTGAGTGCCAACAAAGGTCGTGGCCGCGCTGCGCACTTGCTGCGGGCTGGCCTGGAACCACGAAAGATCCGCGAGGCGCTTCTCCGTGTTGTCCAAGCAGTTGATGATCGTCACATTTTCGTCGATCTCGCCCGTCGCGAGGAATTCCTGGATCGTCGCCACGTTCGTCGGGCCGTAGAGGTAGTTGTCTGGCATTTGCACCAGCAGGTCCATCTGCAACTCGGGGATCATCGGCGCTCGCTGCCAGCTCAGGCGGTCGTCGCTCGAAATCTTGTCCAGCGGTGAGATTTTGGCCTCCGAGGCCCAGCCACGCAGGGTTTCGAGGTCGGTGGGGCCGAAGATTTCTTTATCGGAAGCCTTGAGCAGATGCCAGGTGCGGTATTGCATGCGGGTAGATAATCAAATTTGCCGCGCCTCGCCAAGTCCAAAGTGGA
>JAJTDU010000223.1 GCA_021298725.1 Verrucomicrobiaceae bacterium
CTCAGGGCATCAAGCTCGACACCGGCACGGGCAGCGGTCATCTGCCTCTCGCGAAGTATCTCGATGCACTGCAAGGCCGTGCCAGCAGCGAGGGCTTGAGCGCCAAGTATCTCGGCATGCTGCGTGAGGCACTCACGGGCACGAAGCCGTCCGTTTTGCTCGATCCGCTGCGGGTCAAATTTCGCGAGAAAAAACTCACCGCGGCGGATATCGAGCCGTGGCAGAAGGTGCTGTGGCGTTTCGCAAATATCGGCCACATCGGCAAAGCGAACGGCCCGAAGGCCTGGCAGGAGCCGGTGACTCCGCTGGTCGCGAAACATGAGATGCGGCTCAAACTCGCCTCGGAAACCGATGTCACGCTCTACCTCAGCACCACGGATGCAGGTGATGGCAGCACGCATGATGAAGTCGTGTGGGAGAATCCGCGCCTCGTGGCTCCTGGCAGGCCTGATTTGCCCATCAATGGCCTTCCAGCGCTCGTGAAGCACTTGGAGACACAACGCAGCCGCATCATCGCGGAAACGGAGTCGGTCTTGAATGCCATCGCCAGCGGCAAAGAGGGCGCTGATCCTGCTTTGACGGCCGCATGGCGCGAATACCTCGGCTACGGCACCACCAAGCTCGAACCGTTGCTCACCAAGCAGATGAAGAGCACGCCGGACTACAATTTCATCAAGGGCTGGCAGGGCGAGAGCGCATTGAGCGTGATGGCCAACTCGTCCGATGCCACCGTGCGCACTCCTGGCGAGATGAAGGGCCACAGCATCGCCACGCATCCCTCGCCGACGCGTGCCTCGGTCATCGCGTGGCGTTGTGAAAAGGGCGGCACGTTGCGCATCCATGGCGATGTCGCCGCCGCGCATTCCGAATGCGGAAACGGCATCACCTATGCGCTCGAACTCCGTCGCGGTCACACCAGCGAGGTGCTCGCGAAAGGCGAAACCAAGGGCAAACAGATCTTCAAACTCGGCCCTTTCGAAAACGTGCGCCTCGAAGCCGGACAGGTCGTCGCATTGGTCATCGGCCCGAAGGATGGAAATCACTCTTGCGACCTCACCGCCGTGAATTTGACGCTCAGCGATGGCACCCAGACCTGGGATCTCGCAAAAGACGTTTCGCCGAACATCCTCAAAGGCAATCCGCACGGCGCATGGCACTTCCTCAGCCAACCTGCCACGCTCGATTCCGCGCCGGATGTGCCTGCGCCCATCGCTCAATGGCGGAAGAAGCCAAGCCCAGAGCTTGCGGTGAAGGTTCGGCAGTTTTTGGAAAAAGACTTTCCGCTCAACTCACCGCTGCTGCGTCCGTTTTTGAGTAATCGGTCAGGCCAGACGGCTAATGCCGATCTAAAAGCCAATGCGTCCTCAGTTCTTGATGTGAAAATCCCTGCCGTGCTCGCCAAAGGCACCGAGTTCGTCGTCACCGGAAGACTTGCCGCGAAAACGAATGGCAGCGTGCAAATGCAGGTGCTCACTGAGAAGCCCCTGGCCGCTGCGAGCCTCGTGGCGGGCAAATCGGAGTCGGCACAGAAATCTGGCCAATGGAGCGACAACAACCTCGTCACGCAGCACAGCGCCCCGATCATCGTGAACAAGGCCAGTGATGCCCGCGCACGCTTTGAGGCCGCGTTTGATGAGTTCCGCTCGATCTTCCCCATCGCGCTCTGCTACCCGCGCATCGTGCCGGTGGATGAGATCGTGACGCTTACTTTGTTCTTTCGCGAGGACGACCACCTGAAGCGCCTCATGCTGGATGACGCCGACTCACGCGAGTTGGATCGCGCCTGGGATGATTTGCACTTCATCAGCGAGTCACCGCTGAAGCAAGTGGATGTCTTTGAGCAGCTCTGGCAGTTTGCCACGCAGGATGCCAAGCCAGAGGCCTTCGAGCCGATGCGCGAGCCGATCAAGCAGGGCGCTGAGGCGTTTAAGATGCTGAAAATCGAAGTCGAACCACGACAGGTGCAAGCCGTGATCGACTTCGCCACGGAGGCATGGCGTCGCCCGCTCAGAGACGCAGAGCAGAAGGAACTGCACGCTCTTTATCAAACGCTGCGCACGCAGGAGATGCCGCACGCCAAAGCTGTGCGCATGATGCTCGCGCGAGTGCTCGTAGCGCCAGCGTTTCTCTATCGCGGCGAAAAAGCCGCGCCGGGACCAAAGGCCACGCCAGTGAGCGATTGGGAGATCGCCACACGTCTGAGCTACTTCCTGTGGTCCTCCGCGCCCGATGCCGAACTCACACAACTCGCTGCCACAGGCAAACTCCACGATGCAGAAGTGCTCGCTGCTCAAGTGAAGCGCATGATGAAGGACGAGCGCATTCGCCGCCTCGCCACCGAGTTTGGCTGCCAATACCTGCACGTCCGCGAAGTCGCCGAGTTGGATGAAAAGAGCGAGCGCCATTTCCCCACGTTCGTGAATGTGCGCGAGTCGATGCAGGAAGAAGTCACCCGCTTCTTCATCGACCTGTTTCAGAATGATCGCAGCGTGCTCTCGCTGCTCGATGCGGATCACACGTTCGTGAATGCGGAGTTGGCGGCACATTACGGAATAAAGGCAGAAGAATGGGGGCAGAAGAATACTTCTGTTCCTCATTCTCCTGCCCCCATTCTCCTGCCTACTTCAGATTGGCATCGTGTGGATCACATCCGCTCTCAAGGCCGTGGCGGCATCCTCGGTTTCGCCGCCACACTCGCGAAGCAAGCCGGAGCCTCGCGCACCAGCGGCATCTTGCGCGGCGCATGGCTCTGTGAAGTGGTGCTCGGCGAGAAGCTGCCCGTTCCACCCAAAGGCGTGCCCATTCTTCCCGAGCAACCTCCCGAAGGCCTCACCGAACGGCAACTCGTCGAGAAGCACAGCAGCGATGCCAACTGCGCTGCCTGCCACCGCCGCATCGATCCCTTCGGCTTCGCCCTTGAAGGCTTCGACGCCATCGGACGCGCTCGCAAAGCCGATACGAAAGTCATTTTGCCAGACGGCTCCCACGTCGATGGCCTCGACGGCCTGCGCACCTACCTGCTCGACAACCGCAGCGACGATTTCCTCCGTCAGTTCTGCCGCAAGCTGGTCGGCTACGCCCTCGGACGCAGCGTGCAACTCTCAGACAAGCCGCTGATCACATCCATGCTCACCCAGCTTAAATCCGGCGATCACAACGTCGGTGCCGCCATCGAGTTGATCGTCCGCAGCGCGCAGTTCCGTGAAGTGCGTGGTAAAGATTACATCGTCCATAACTAACCAACCTCAGACTCATGAAAACCCATCAATTCAATCGTCGGGCCTTCCTGCGCGGAGCAGGTGTCACCATGGCACTGCCGTGGATGGAATCCGTCAATGTCTGGGGCGATGAACCCAAGAAGAACAAGCCTGCCAGCGAGGCACCGGTGCGTCTTTGCGTGACCTTTTCCGGCAACGGCTTCCAGTCGAAAGAATGGTGGGCCAAGGGCGAAGGCAAGGCGATGGAACTCGGGCGTGTGCTCGCGCCTTTGAACGAGTTCAAGGAGAAGCTGCTCTTCGTGCGCGGTCTCTATCATGAGGAGGCGCGCAAAGGGAACATCCACAGCTCTCAGACCGGCAACATGCTCTCCGGCGCGCCCATCGCGAGCGGTGGGGAGATTCGTTCGGGCACGAGCTTCGATCAGTTGCTCGCGCAAACCTATGGCCGCAGCACGAAGGTGCCGAGCCTTGTGCTGGCCTGCGAAAAGTCGAATCCGTCAGTGCACAAGAACTACTCGATGCTCTATAGCTCGCACATTTCGTGGAGTTCACCGACGACACCCACGCCACTCGAGTTGTATCCCGCACTTGCATTTGATCGTCTCTTCAAAGACGAAGCTTCGCCAGCCGACAAGAGCGTGCTCGACGCCGTTTTGGCCGATGCTCAGCACTTGCGCCGCGATATCAGCACCAGCGACCAACGGAAACTCGACGAGTATCTCGACAGCGTGCGCGATGTGGAGAAGCGCATCGAGAACGCCGGTAAACGCGGCGAACTGCAAGGCTGGCGACCCACTCTCGACAAGCCGAATATCAAACGCCCTGCCGACGGCATCCCGCAGGACATCGGCGAACACATGCGCATCATGTGCGACCTGCTCGTGCTCGGTTTCCAGACCGACACCACGCGCATCACCACGCTGAAGCTCAACAACGACCACAGCGCCCTGCGTTTCCCAAATCTGCCCAGCGTGCAGCAGGCCGGGCACGGCATTGATTACATGATCCATCACCTTCTCTCCCACAGCGATGCCGAGGACTTTCTCAAGGTGAACCAGTTCTTCATGGAGCAGCTCGCCTACATTGCCCGCAAGCTCGACGCCATCCAGGAAGGCCCGCGCACGCTTCTCGACAACACCATGCTCATGCACTGCTCCAGCATGATGGCCGGAGCCAAGCACGACAATGACCAGCTCCCCATCATCGTCCTCGGCGGCGGGGGAGGCCGGCTCAAAGGCGGACGTGCGCTCGACTACAAAGACAAACCCGACCGCCAACTCTGCCGCCTCTTCATGTCGATGATGGACAAGATGGACGTGCGCCCGAAGACCTTCGGCGATGCGAAACTCATGCTGGAGGAAGTGTGATCATGCTAACTTTCAGGCGGTCACTTTTTCTTCTCGCTCTGGTGTGCCAAGCCGCACCAGCCGCCGGTGCTGCTGCATCGAAAAAGCCCAACGTTCTCTTTGTCGTCTTCGACGACTTGAA
>JAJTDU010000224.1 GCA_021298725.1 Verrucomicrobiaceae bacterium
ATGTGGCTATCTTATGAAACCGCGCAAATCACCCGCCGCTGGGTGCCTGTTTCATGCCGCATTAGCTCCTCCCGCATGGTCAGCGAGCGGCCAACGCCGAACTCCAGCCCCGCGCATCGCGTGGAGCTACGCTATGAGTATGAATTCAACGGTCAAAAACACACCGGAACCCGTCTCCGCCGTGTGGAAGCAGCGCCCACGCAGCATCTCGACAAAGCGCGGGAGAAACAGCTCAACTACCCACCAGGCTCAGCACAAACCTGCTTTGTGAATCCTGCATTGCCTGCCGAAGCCGTGCTGGAGCATGCCTCCCGCGCCGCACTCTATTCCATCTGGTTCCCGCTGTTGTTTGTCGTCGGAGGCCTCGGCATGCTGCGCGGGGCTTTGAAGCGGGCGCGAACGTGATTTTTTAGCCAACTTTTCGAGACGATCACTCACCATGCCTCCTGATCTGCTCATCGTCCGCACCTTCATCGTGCAGTTCTTCGTCCTGCGAGATGGCGATGCGCTTTATCTCATCGCCACCGGTTTCATCGGCGGCATGCGTGCTCTGGAGCGGGCATTGGCGACGCGTGGCGCCGCTTGAAGGCGTTTTGCACTGCCACGCGGATGAATCACCGCCGGAGAGGCAACTCAACTACCTGCGCGGTCTTGCAAGGCCATGACGCGCCATTTCCTCCATTCCTTCTCGATGGATCGAGGATCCGTCACGGACTGGGCCGCGCATCCTTTTTCGGTTCCTGCGATCCAGCGGCTCGAAACGTTAGAACTGCATCCCAAAGTCACGTTTTTCGTCGGCGAGAACGGTTCGGGCAAATCGACTTTGCTGGAAGCCATCGCGGAGAAGCTCGGCTTCAACATCGAGGGTGGCACCAAGAATACCAACATGGCGATGGGAGAGTACTCGTCGCCGCTCACTCGCTGCTTGAGGCTCAGTCGCACTTCGATCAGGCCGATGGACGGTTTTTTCCTGAGAGCGGAGAGTTTCTTCAACTTCGCCACCCTCATCGACGAAGAGAAATACGGCACCTGGAGCTACGGTGGCAAAAGCCTGCACGAGCAGTCTCATGGCGAATCCTTTCTTGCCACCATGCAGCACCGCCTCGGAGGCCACGGACTCTACCTCTTTGTCAGATCACCCGCAGCTTCATGCACGACCCTAAGATCATGATGAAACGACTCCTGCGCCGCGAGGACGAGCTGGATCTGGGAGTCTGATCGTCAACTCTTCACTTGGAGGCAAGCTGATGAGGCGGAAGTCGATTGTCAGGCTACGCCACCAGTCCCTGCACCACCTTTGCCGGATTCACCCCCGTGAGGCGGAAGTCGAGGCCTTGGAAGCGGTAGCTGAGCTTTTGGTGATCGAGGCCGAAGAGATGCAGGATCGTGGCGTGGAAGTCGTGCATGGACACGGGATCACGGGCGACATGCCAGGCGAAGTCGTCGGTCTCGCCATGCACCTGGCCGCCTTTGATGCCGCCGCCGGCCATCCAGAGGCTGAAGGCACCCGGATGATGATCGCGGCCGGTGACCTTCTTGAAGCCCTTGCGGTTCTCACCGAGCGCGGTGCGGCCGAACTCGCTGCCCCACACGACGAGCGTGGTGTCGAGCAGGCCACGCTGTTTCAGATCCTTCAGCAGCGCGGCGATGGGTTGATCGACCATCTGGCAGTTGTGTGCGAGTTGCGGATCGAGGCTACTGTGATGATCCCACGAAGCATGGATGATGTTCACGAAGCGCACGCCGCGCTCGACCATGCGTCGCGCCTGCAGGCACTGGCGCGAGAACGTTTGGAAATTACCGATGCCACCGAGGTTGCTCTTGATGGGTGGTTCGATGCGATTCACGCCGTAGGCATCGAGCGTGGCCGGCGATTCGCCGGTGAGATCGACCAGTTTAGGCGCTGAGCTTTGCATGCGAAACGCCAATTCGTAGCTGTTGATGCGGGCCGCGATTTCGGGGTCGCCGATGTGCTTGTGCTGAAGCCGATTGAGGTCGTTCAAGGCCCGAATGCTCGCGGATTGCATCTCTGGCGTAATACCCTCGGGGTTGGCGAGATTCAGCACTGGGGAGGCACCATTGCGGAACATCACGCCGCCATAGGAAGAGGGTAAAAAACCGCTCGACCACGTGGAACTGCCACCGGGCAGGCCGCGCCCCTTGCTGACCATCACGACATACGATGGCAGCTCCTGCGAGGCATTGCCGAGGCCGTAAGTGACCCACGCGCCTACGCTCGGACGCCCAAGCCGGGATTCGCCGCAGTTCAGCATGAGCTGGCCGGGCAGGTGATTGAATTGGTTCGTGTGCATCGACCGCACCAGCGCGATGTCGTCCGCGCAGGTGGCGATGTGCGGCAGCAGATCGCTGATGTCCATGCCGCACTGCCCGTGCTTTTTGAAGACGCGGCTGGTGCCCATCACCGTGGCCGATTCCTTCTGCAAAAACGCAAACTTCGCATCGCCCACGATCGAGTTCGGCAACGGTTGGCCATCGTATTTGTTCAGCAGCGGCTTCGGATCAAAGAGATCCATCTGAGACGGCCCGCCTTCGAGGAAGATGAAGATGCACCGCTCCGCCTTCGGCGCGAAATGTGACACCCGAGTCGATAGCGGATTGGCGGGAATGCTCGCCTCCTCCGCCAGCAGACCGTCCTGCTTTAGCAATGACGCCAATGCGAGCGTCCCCAGCCCACACGAACTCGTCGCGAGGAAATCGCGGCGCGTTTGGGTGAGGTGTTGTTCGAAGGGGGACATGTGAGCTAAGCCAGCTCCTTGATCGACTGAAATTCGTTGTCGACGAGGTAATGCGGGCGACCGGACAAGTCAGACACCGTGCTGGTGTGCGGATTGATGCCGAGGTTGTTGTAAAGCGTGGCAAAGATCTCCTGGAAGTGCACCGGGCGGTCCGAGGCCTCACCGCCGAGGCGGTCGGTGGCGCCGATGACCTGGCCGTTCTGCATGCCGCCACCGGCCAGCAAGGCACAGGACACGTTCGGCCAGTGATCGCGGCCGCCTTTGTCATTCACGCGTGGCGTGCGGCCAAATTCGCCCCAGGCGAGCACGGTGACGTCCTTGTCCATGCCGCGCTCATGCAAGTCCTGCACGAGCGCGGTGATGGCTTGATCAAAGTCAGGCAAGTTTTCCTGCGCGTTCTTGAAGTTCTGCCCATGCCAGTCCCAAAAGCTGTAGCTAAGCGTCACCACACGCACACCGGCCTCGACGAGTCGGCGGGCGAGTAGAAATTGCTCATTGAGTCGCGGCGCAGCATCACCCTGAATTTTTTCGGTGCCTTTGCCATAGCGCTCGCGGAGCTTTGGCGACTCCTTGGAAAGGTCGAGCGCATCAACCAACTTCGATGAAGTTAGAATGCCGTAGGCCTGCTGGCGGAAGACATCGATGCCGGTCATCGTGCCCGAGGCATCCGTCTCACGTCGGAAGTTGTCGAAAGCAGAGAGCAGGCTGCGGCGATCACCCAGACGCTCCAGGGTCACGCCATTGAGTGACATGTCTTCCTTCCCACGCTCCAACGGCATGAAAGGCGCATGCGCCACACCGAGGAAGCTTGGCCGCCCTTGATTGTAGGGCGTGTGCTTCATCTGCTGCGAGAGATTCACATAACCGGGCACGGTGGGCGCTCCGCCTTTGAGCTTTGAAACCACGCTGCCGATCTCCGGCCAGCCGCCGGGAGGCGCATTGTTGCTGAGGCGTCCCGTCACGCACTGAAAGCTCTCATGCCGGTCCTTTGCACCGACGACGCTGCGAATGAAGCTGAACTTGTCCGCCATCTTCGCCATGCGTGGCAGGTGCTCGCTGATCTGAATGCCAGCCACGTTCGTGCCGATGGCCTTGAATGGTCCACGCACCTCCGAAGGCGCGTTTAGCTTGATGTCAAACATGTCCTGATGCGGCGGTCCGCCCGGCAGGTAAATCAGGATGAGCGCCTTCTGCGATTTGCCCACTCCCAGTTCCGACTCTGCACGCAGCAACTCGGGGAAACTCAAGCCTCCCATCCCAAGTCCCCCAATGCGGAGAAACGAACGGCGCGAAAGGCTGTCGCAGTATCGGTTGGTGGACTGTTTGGAAAAGAGGGTAAGCATTTAGAAGTTAAACGTGAGAATGAAGTTTGTTTTGCGGTCTTAACGGTATCAAACAGCGGGCAAGCTGTTTAGCATGCGCTACAGCAGCTTCTCGCCACGCGTGTATTTCTTCACCGCGTCTGGATCGAGTTCGAGCCCGAGGCCGGGGCTTGTGGGGATCGCCAACATGCCATCGGCATCGAGCTTCCAGCCACCGACGGTGATTTCGTCGATGAAGGGCGAACCGGTGAGGTATTCGACCAGATCGGTGCCGGGGAAGGCGGAGGCGAGATGCAGATCGGCTGCGAGACCGACCGCTGTGTTCCAGCCATGCGGGATGAACTGCACGCCGTGCTCCTGCGCCATCCAGGCGATGCGGCGCTCTTCGCTGATGCCGCCGACTTTGGTGACGTCGGGCTGGATGATGTCGAAGGCACGGGCTTCGAGGAAGGGTTGGAAGGCCTGACGCCGCGTGAGCACTTCGCCGCCGCTGATCGGCACGGGCGAGTGCTCGCGGAGCTTCGCGAAGTCTTCGAGCGAGTCGGGCGTCAGGGCTTCCTCAAACCAATGCACGTCGTAGTCGGCCAGCATCTTCGCGGTATTGAGCGCCCATTTG
>JAJTDU010000225.1 GCA_021298725.1 Verrucomicrobiaceae bacterium
TCACTGAGGATTTTGCGAATCGCCTCGGGCGCGATGCTGTCTTCCGTCTCTTCACTCGCCGCGAGGACACGCAAGCGACCAAGGGTATGACCGATCTGCTTGTAGTTTTGGTCCAGACGCAGTGTGAACTGGTCACCGGGCTGCAAGATGACGGGAGCGGCCAATTGCAGGGTGAGCGTGTGCTTTTTGCCGGTGGCACCGGAAACGGCCCAGCCGGTTTGATCATCCGCATCGAGCGTCTTGTCGGCGGTGAAGGTCTTCTGCTCAAAATCGGCCTGCGGGGAGTGCAGGATCAGCTCTTGCATGGTTTTACCGCGTTGCAGCGTGGCGCTGAGCTTGGTGAGTACGAAGTTGCCATTCTTGTTGTAACCGGGGCCTTGACCGGGCAGCGAAGCATCCGGCAGCACTTCGATTTGCAGCGCGGTGATGGGTTTGGCGTGGCCGCTGATCTCCAAAGTGTAGCTATCAGTCTTGGGAGCCTTGTTTTGCGCCAGGAAGGAGCCATCCGGCTGCTTTTGCAGCTTGGCGGAAAGTGCCTTGGCACTCGAAATCGGCAGCGGCTCGAACTTCTGCACTGCTTTGGCCTCAGCGGCCTTGGTGAGGCGCGCCTGGATGCCTTTCTCCCATTCGGGCAGTTTCACCGGGAGCTCGGCTTTCGCAGCGTCGAGCGCTTTGCGCAGCGGGATGAGCCTCTTCACAGCATCACCGTTCTTTTTCTCGTATTGGGTCCATGCTTCGGGTGTCGTGGGCACTTGGTGGTTCACTTCGTCACCATTGTTGAAGTAGGCGAAGAGCTGGTAGTACTCCTTCTGCGTGATCTGGTCGTACTTATGCGTGTGGCAGCGTGCGCAGCCGACGGTGAGGCCGAGCCAGACCGTGCCGATTGTTTCGGTGCGGTCCATGCAGGCTTCGATGCGGAACTGCTCTTGATCGGTGCCGCCTTCGGTGTTGGTGAGTGTCTGACGATTGAACGCCGTGGCCACGATTTGCTCAGGCTTGGCAGCGGGCAGCAAATCTCCGGCAAGTTGCTCGATGGTGAACTGATCGAAAGGCAGGTCGTCGTTGATGGCGCGGATCACCCAATCACGGAAGCGCCAGGCATCGGGTCGCGGGCGGTCTTTTTCATAGCCGTCGCTATCGGCATAGCGTGCCATGTCCAGCCAGTGGCGGCCCCAGCGCTCGCCGAAGCGTTCGGAGGCGAGCAGGCGGTCCAACAACGCCTCATATTTTTGGTCGGACCAGGTGGACGCTTCGGACAGCTCCGACAACGATGGCGGAAGTCCCAGCAAGTCATAGGTGGCGCGTTTGATGAGTGTGGCTGGATCGGCCTCTGGCGAAGGAGAAATGCCTTCTTTGGAGAGCCTAGCGCGGATGAATTCGTCAATGCCGCTGCCTTTGGGCCGTGTGACCGGCTTGTAAGCCCAGTGCGCCTCAAACTTGGCCCCTTCCGCAATCCACTGCCGTAGAACCTCAATGTCTCGTGCCTTGACGGGATGCTTGGCGCGGTGCTTCGGCGGCGGCATCTGCTCTTCAGGATCATCCGAAGCGAGTCGGGCGATCATCTCGCTCTGGTCCGGCTTTCCAGGCACGATGCCGTGCGCTCCGCTTTTTAGTGCCTTCAGCGCGAGTTCACGACTGGTGAGCACGAGGCCACCTTGGGAGTCATCCGGGCCGTGGCATTCGAGACAGTGCTCGGCAAAGAGCGGCTGAACGTCGCGGGCAAAATCGACGGGGGCAGCGTGGGCGACCGCGGTGGCAAGAAAGAGAGGGGTAAAACGAAAAGCAGACACACAGCCTAAACGCCATGTGTCTGCTTCGTGTTGCGCTTGAGCGCGTCAGATCAGTGCTTCAACAGCCACTCCGTCGTGCGCGGATTGAAGTCGCCCATCTGCTCCCAATGGAAGGCGTGGCCGGCGTCGTCATAGAGGTGCAAGTCCGCGCCAGGGATGGCGGCGGCGACTTCCTGGCTCATCCACTGCGGGGTGAAGGTGTCGTTCTTGCCACCGATGACGAGGGTGGGGCACTTCACATTTTTGAGTTCGTTGAGCGTGTTGTGCGTCATGGCGGCGGCGCTTTGCGCCTCCGTGGCGTGCAAGGGCTGCGGCGCGGGGTTGGTGGCGGCGTCTTTGAGGCCCTGCTGCATGTTGTTCCAGCAGTCGTCGTTGTCGAACCAGGGCTTGGTAAAGATGAGCATCTGGATCCACTGCATGAAGTCCTCGGGACGCATGGTGGCCTTGGCCTTGATGAGGTGCTGCCAGGTGTAGAGGCCGAAGCGGTCCTGCCGTGCCCAGGTACACATGAGGATCATGCTTTTCACCTTCTCGGGATGACGCAGAGCAAGCTGCTGGGCGATGACGCTGCCGAGTGAGCAGCCGACGACGCGGGCCTGCTTGATGCCGAGCTTGTCCATCAATCCAGCGTAGTCATCGGCCATCATGGCGGTGGTGTAAGGGCCTGCGGGCTTGTCGGTCTCGCCCACGCCGCGGTTGTCGCCAAGGATGCAGCGGAAGTGCTTCTCCCAGGCCTGCGCATGCGCATCCCACACGCCGCCGGGAGCGGTGACGCCCATGATGCAGACGAGCGGTTCGCCGCTGCCGCGTTCCTGATAAAACATTTTGATTCCGTTGGTTTCGACGTGGGGCATGGCTGCTTGGAGGGGTGAGAGGTGAGAGGTGAAAAGTCAGAAGTGCTGAGCAGGCGCGGATTTGAACAGGGATGAGGCATGGCGACAAGCAAAAATCACCTGCCCTGTGGCGAAGTGCGTGCATGATAGCAGCGCCCTCATGTCCGAAGCTAAACTTGCTGCACCCGCCACTACCACCCCGCCGTGGGAGGCCAAACGCCCGCCCTCAGGCCGTGGCCTGCTACGCAAGCTGGTGCTGCTGCTCGTCTTGGTGGGTGTGATCAGCCTCGTGGCCTTCGCCTTGAAGCCCCGCCCCATCGAAGTCGAGACGGGCGTGGTGCAAAACGGGCCACTGACGGTGAATGTGAGCGAGGAGGGCAAGACGCGCATCCGCAACCGCCACATCGTGGCCGCACCGGTGGCAGGCAGCATGCAGCGCGTGATTTTGAAGCCGGGTGATGCCGTGAAGGCCGGCGAGACGGTGCTGACGCGCATCGAACCGGTGCTGGCCCCGCTGCTGGACTCACGCTCCATCGCCCAGGCCCAGGCGCGGGTCGATGGAGCCGCCGCCGCACGCAGCCGCGCCAATGAAACGCTCGAAATGGCCCGCACCGGCCTGAAATACGCCAACACGAGCTGGGACCGCATCAAGAACAACACCGACAAAGGAACCATCTCCGAGACGGACCGTGACACCTTCGAGCGCGAGGCCGAAATGAAGGCCCGCGAACTTCGCGCTGCGGAATTTGCGCTGCAAGTGGCCGAGTTCGAACTGGCGCAGGCCAAAGCGGCACTGCTGCAGCTCGAATCACCCGCCGAGGGTGGCAAGTTCATCGAAATACACGCGCCAGTGAGCGGCGTGGTGCTGCGTGTGCAGCAGGAGAGCGCCACGATCGTCGCCCCAGGCACGCCGATTCTTGAAATCGGTGATCCGACGGATTTGGAGATCGAGGCCGAGATTCTCTCACGCGATGCGGTGGCCATCCAGCCGGGTGCCTTGGTCATGGTGGAGCAGTGGGGCGGCGAACCCGCAAAGGCACGCGTGCGGCGGGTGGAGCCAGCTGCCTTCACCAAAGTCTCCGCGCTCGGCGTGGAGGAGCAGCGTGTGCTGGTGCTGAGTGATTTCGTGGCGCAAACGCCCGCGCTCAAGGCGCTCGGCGACCGCTACCGCGTGGAGGTGCGCGTGGTCGTGTGGCAGAGCGATGACACGCTGCTAGTGCCCGCAGGTGCCTTGTTCCGCGAAGGCAGCGAATGGAAGACCTTTGTGTTTGATGCCGGGAAGGCCAAGTCCGCCATCGTCAAAGCTGGCCGCACCGATGGCCGGATGATGCAGGTGCTCGAAGGCCTGAAACCAGGCGACGAAGTGCTCATGCACCCCCCCGACAGCGTGACCGATGGCAGCGAGGTGGTGAAGCGGACGATGGCGAGATGAAGAAAAGCGGCCTCTCGTGAAGCCTTCGGGATGGCAAGGATGAGCGGCAGAGCCCTGCCCTCGTCACTTTCTCTTCCAAAAGGTCATGGGACTGTGAAAATCTCAATCCAAGACGACGATTTCAAAACCGCGTCATCGCACCTGCGGGTCCACTACCCCCGCACCTTGGCAGGAAGCGTCTTCTCCAACGCCGTGAGGATGGCGGTGTGGGCGGCATCGACTTCGGCGGTGGCGAGGGTTTTGTCGCTGGCGCGGTAGGTGAGGGTCCAGGCGATGGATTTACGGTCGCTGGCGATCTTTTGGCCGCTGGGGTCAGTGAAGATGTCGAAGACTTCGGCACCGATGAAAAGCGGATGCTTCTGGGCGGCGAAGAAGGCGGCGACTTTGGCGTGGGGGAGGTCGGCAGGGACTTCCATGGCGACATCGCGGGTCATGCCGGGGAAGCGGGGCAGTTCCTCGAATTTCGTGGGGCCGGTGCTGCCTTGACGCAGAGCGCTGAGGAGGAGTTCGGCGACGTAAACGGGATGGCGGGCGTCGATGTCGCGGGCGCGAGACGGGTGAAGTTGCGCGATCCAGCCGATCACGCGGTTACCGGCGCGGAGTTCGCTGGTGAGGAGGAAATT
>JAJTDU010000226.1 GCA_021298725.1 Verrucomicrobiaceae bacterium
TCGTGGGTCAAGGGAAGGTCTGGAGGGGGCGCAGTTCCGTGGTGTTGGCGCGAGATCGGTTCATGGGAGGGGCTTTTTTGGCAGGGACTGCTACGGGCCTTTGCGGAATGCGGCTGCTTTGCTGGGTGAAATGAGCTGCTGGAGCGGGGAGGAGAACTTTTCGCTTTTTCCAGGAGTGTTTTCCTACCAGCGGTGCTAGGGGTGCGGGTTTCACCATGGCGACCCCAAATTACAGTTTCGAGAAACGGAAGCGCGAACAGGCCAAAAAAGCGGCCAAAGAGGCCAAGCGCTTGCGCAAGGAGGAGGCCAAGAACAGCGCCACTTCAGGAACCCCTGAAGCGTCTGCTGAGGAGCCGGTCACGGCGGTCAGCGAAGGCTGATATGCGTTCCTGACGCCACAGGCAGCAGGATCAGCATGATGAAGATGAGGCTGAGACGCATGAATTTGGGCAAGGAGTGGCATTTGACACGGCAGGGGCGGAATGGATACTCCACGCTCCCCGCGCCTGCCGTTACCGTTAGAGGAACGGCGTGCGCTAGGCAAGATTCAACTGCTCCCACTCCCCCCACACCCTCATGTCTGTAGTCATCGCCGGAACCGTCGCTCTCGATAATGTCAAAACCCCGCAGGATTCTCAGGAAAACCTGCTCGGCGGCTCCGCCAGTTACGCGGCCCTAGCCGCTAGCATTTTCTGCCAACCGATTCACCTCGTGGGCGTCATCGGTCATGATTTCCCGAAACCACACCTCGATATGTTGGCCGCGCGCGGCATCACGCTGGACGGCCTGGAGCGCAGCAGTGGTGAATCCTTCACCTGGAGCGGCGAGTATCATGACGACATGAACAACCGGACCACGCACAAGGTGGCGCTCAATGTGCTGGAAAGCTGGCAGCCTAAGCTCCCGGAGGCCGCCAGACAGGCCAAAGTGGCCGTGGCCGCGAACATGAGCCCGGACAACCAGATGCAGATGCTCGACCAGATCCAGGCGGAATTCGTCACCGCTGACACGATGGACCTCTGGATCAACATTGCCAACGAGCGACTGCATGACGTGCTCAAGCGCATCGACCTGCTCGTCATCAACGACGGCGAGGCCAAGGAATTTGCTGGCACGACCAATCTTGTCGAGGCGGGCCGCCGCTTGCAGGCCAAAGGGCCGCGTTTCGTCATCGTGAAGCGCGGGGAGCACGGCAGCTTCCTGTTTGGCGAGAACAAGGAAGACTTCTTTGCCTGCTCCGCCTACCCGCTGCATAGCGTTTTTGACCCCACCGGCGCTGGCGACAGCTTCCTCGGCGGTTTGTCCGGCTGGTTGGCCGCGAATGGCAAGACCAAGCCCACTTTTGAAGATCTCAAGACCGCCGTCGTCCACGGCAGCGTCACCGCCAGCTACACCTGCGAGGCTTTCAGCACGCACAAGCTGCAAACCGTGTCCCTCGCGGACATCGCGGCGCGTATTGCGGATCTGCGGAGCTTTACGAGCTTCGCCTAAAGTTTGACGTGTTGGCGGTGGTTGGCAGTCGTTTGTGATTGTTGTAAAACCACCGCAAACCATCGCCAACAACAGCTAACCCTCGCAAACCTTATGTGGCAGACCATCAAGACCTTCACCGACATCAAGCTGGAGAAAACCAGCGATGGCATCGCCAAGATCACCATCAACCGTCCCAAAGTTCGCAATGCCTTCCGTCCGCTGACGGTGAAGGAGATGCTGCAGGCGTTTGAGATCGTGCATGAGGATCGAGAGGTGGGCGTCATCATCCTCTGCGGCGAAGGCCCTCTGGCCTTCTGCTCCGGGGGGGACCAGAAGGTCCGTGGCGACGCTGGCTACATCGGTGAAGACGGTGTTCCGCGCCTGAACATCCTCGATGTGCAGCGGAAGATCCGCACGATCCCGAAGCCCGTCGTGGCGATGGTGGCCGGTTACGCCATCGGCGGCGGACATGTGCTGCATGTCGTGTGTGATTTGACCATCGCGGCGGACAATGCCCGCTTCGGTCAGACCGGGCCGAAAGTTGGCAGTTTCGACGGCGGCCTTGGTTCCAGCTACCTCGCCCGCATCGTCGGTCAGAAAAAGGCGCGGGAGATTTGGTATCTCTGCCGCCAGTATGACGCCCGGCAGGCGTTGGACATGGGATTGGTGAACACCGTCGTCCCGCTTGATCAACTGGAAGAAGAGACCCTCAAGTGGTGCCGTGAGATGCTCCAGCACTCGCCGCTGGCCCTCCGCTGCCTCAAATCCGCCCTCAACGCCGACTGCGATGGCCAGATGGGCCTGCTCGACCTCGCTGGCAATGCCACACTGCTTTATTACATGAGCGAAGAGGGCAAAGAAGGTAAAAATGCCTTCGTGGAGAAGCGGAAGCCAGATTTCTCGAAATTTCCGCGCGTGCCTTGACCAACAGCCGCTGATTGCTTGACGAGCATGTCGAGACTGTCATGACGCTGCGCTAGGCCTCGCCACTGGCAGGCCCCAAAGCTTTCGATGAAGTGAAAGACGAGAATTTGTGAATGTGGACAGCCCCATGGGCCGGAACCAGCACTGATCCGGTCCTTGAAAGTCAAGGCTGCCTTTGTGGTTGCCAGCAGCGAGGGAGTTTGTAGTATCGCGGGGTCGATTTTGACACACTCTCTCCCTGACATGGCTAAACGCACCACCTCCAAACCGGTTTCTCCTGCCAACGCAGCCTCTGCCTGCACCTACGATTTGAAGCAAATCCGTGAAATCGTCGGATTGATGGCCGAGAACGACCTGACCTATTTCCACAGTGAGCAAAAAGGCTCCAAACTGGAACTCCGCCGTGGATCTGATCTTAACACCGTCAAGGAGCTCCTCAAATCCATGCCAGTGGGGGCGCCCACTGCGGTTTCCGCTGCTCCAGCGCCCTTGCCTCAGGCTCTCGTGAGTGCGCCTCTCCCATTGGCCGCGGCTGCTGCTCCGGTTGCCAATGAACCTGTCGGACCGACGATCAATTCCCCCATGGTCGGTACTTTCTACCGCAGCGCAGCTCCTGGTGAGAAGTCTTTTGCGAACATCGGTGATCAGGTGGATGAAAACAGCAATGTCTGCATCATTGAGGCCATGAAAGTCATGAACGAGATCAAGGCGGAGGCTCGTGGTACCATCGCCCGCGTGCTCGTCGAGGACGGGAAGCCCGTCCAGTATGGCCAGCCGCTGTTCGAACTCAAGGCGTAGTGCTGAGGGCGAGGAGCGAAGAGTTTCGCGCTTTGCCCGTTTGCCACCGCCTTTGTCAAAAGCCTCACCCTTTGCTCTCCGCCCTTAGCCCTTTGCTCTGATGTTCAAAAAAGTTCTCGTCGCCAACCGTGGTGAAATCGCCCTCCGTGTCATCCGCGCCTGCAAGGAACTCGACGTCAAAACTGTCGCTGTTTATTCCGAAGCCGATGTCGATTCGATGCACGTTCATCTTGCCGACGAGGCCATCTGCATCGGTCCTGGCCCCAGTTCAGAGAGTTATCTGAAAATCAGCCGCATCATCAGTGCCGCTGAGATCGCTAACGTAGATGCCATTCACCCCGGCTACGGATTTCTCTCCGAGAAGGCCGAGTTCGCTGAAGTGTGTGAGAAGTGCAAAATCAAGTTCATCGGCCCCTCGGCCCGCGTCATCAGCATGATGGGCGACAAGAATGTGGCACGTGAAACGGCCCTGAAAGCTGGCATGCCGATCACTCCTGGCTCTGACGGCATCATTCATACCGAAGAGGAAGCTCTGGAATGGGCGCGCAAGATTGGTTACCCGGTCATGGTCAAGGCCAGTGCCGGTGGTGGCGGCCGGGGAATGCGTCCCGTGCTCAATGAGGCCACGCTCGGCTCCAGCTTCCAGGCCGCATCGTTGGAAGCGATGAAATGCTTTGGCGACGGCTCCATGTACATGGAAAAGCTCGTCGAAAAGCCGCATCACATCGAGTTTCAAGTCGTTGCCGACTCCCTCGGCAACGTCGTCCACCTTGGCGAGCGCGATTGCTCCATGCAGCGGCGGAATCAGAAGATCATTGAGGAGTGTCCCTCGCCGAAAATCACCCCTGAAATGCGCAAGCGCATGGGTGATGCCACGGTGAAGCTTTGCAAGGAAATCGGTTACGAGAACTGCGGCACCATTGAGTTCCTCGTCGATAACAATTGCGAGAACTTCTACTTCATGGAGATGAACACCCGCATTCAGGTGGAGCATCCGATCACTGAAGAGGTCTATGGCTGCGACTTGATCAAGGAGCAGATCCGCATCGCCGCTGGCCTGCCGCTGAGCGAACATGTCGTCGATGCCATGCCACGCGGTCATTCCATCGAGTGCCGCATCAACGCGGAAGATCCTGCCAGGAATTTCGCGCCAAGCCCTGGCAAGATCAATCTTTGGTACACCTCCGGTGGCCGCGGCGTCCGTGTGGATACCCACGTCTATTCTGGCTACTCCGTGCCGCCGTATTATGATTCGATGATCGCCAAGCTCATCGTCACCGGTGCCACGCGTGACATCGCGATCCGTCGCATGCGCCGTGCTTTGGGAGAGTTTACCGTCGAGGGTATCAAGACCACGATCCCGCTGCAAAGTCAGATCCTGACCACCTCAGACTTCCAAAACGGCCTGTATGACATCACCTGGGTGGAGAATTTCCTCCGCCAGGAAGGCCTGAAAGCGTAAACGGGCCACCTGACCGGCCGCACCGCCTCCCTTGCGAAAGGGATGAAAATCGCATTGATGCGAGCCGCGTGCTCACGATGTTCCTTTTTTCAAATCAAACCCAACTCATGCACCACCGTCCACGCCCTTCTTTCGGCTGTTTGTTTGCCGCCACCCTGGCCCTGACAGGATTTTCCCAAGCCAATGATTGGACCAATTGGCGCGGCCCGCTGCAAAACGGTGTGAGCCTGGAGCATTACACGAAAGGCGGAAAGCTTGCTGAAACGCCGACTTGGTCCGCGGACATTCGCAGCCGTGGCTGCCCGGTCGTCGTCGATGGCGAGGTGATCCTCTGGGGTTACAAAGGTGAAACCAGCGACCTCATCGAGCTGCTGACCTGCTTTGACGGCAAGAGTGGCAAGAAACTATGGGAACATGAGATTGCCGACTATCTCAGTGATTCCATTTACAACCGCTACTCCATTGGAGCGCCGACGGTGGACCCAGAGACGAAGCGCATCTACCTCACGAGCAACGCGGGTGTGTTTCAGTGCTATGAACTCGATGGCAAGAAAGTCTTTGAGATTCCGCTGATGGAAGACTTGGGTCGCATGACATTCCCCAACAGCCGCGTGGGTAGCCCGGTCATTGAGGGCGAACTGGTCATCATCCATTTCATCTTCTCCAACTGGGGAGCCGACGGCCCAGCGGCGGACCGTGCGTATGCGTTTGATAAAAAGACTGGCGAACTCGTCTGGTGGTCGCTGCCCGGCGTGAGCCCACCCGTTGACAGCTCATTCTCCACCCCGGTGCTCGAAACCCGCGACGGCAAGCGCGTTGCCTACTTCACCACTGGCTGCGGACACATCGTCTGCGTCAATGCCCGCAGCGGCAAACCCTACTGGAAGATGCCGATCTGCAAAAACGGCGTGAATCCCTCGGTCGTGCTGCACAATGGCACGCTGATCGCCGTGCATGGTGACGAAAATGTGGATAGCTCGGATAAAGGCCGCATGGTCTGCATCAAACTGCCGGAAAAACTCACTGCCGCGGTTCCTCCGGCTGAAACCGCCATCCTGGAGCCAAGTGTTGAACTCTGGCGCCACCCGCTCGGTGCTACCAGCAGCTCTCCTGTGGTGGTGGGTGATGTGATTTACCAGCTTACCGACGGCGCTGAGCTCTATGCCATCAATGCCAATACCGGTGCTGAACTGTGGAAGAAAAAGCTCAGCAACGCCAATCTGCACTCCTCGCCGCTCTACGTCGATGGCCTGCTCTATTGCCCGATGATGGAGGGCAAGCTCGTTGTCGTGAAGCCTGGTGAGAAAGATGCCGAGATCGTCCAGGAGATCAAACTCGATGGCGACTGCTTGGGTGCCCCCAGCGTTTGCGATGGCACGCTGTATGTCACGACCACCAAGCACCTGTATGCCTTTGGCATTCCGAATGAAGGCATCAAGGTCGATGCCGCTCCAGTGGTGGAAGTCCCTAAAGCTGGCAAAGCGGTGGCCCTTCAAGCCATCCCTGCGGAAACGGTCATCATGACTGGCAACAAACAGGGCTTCCGTGTCCGCAGCATTGATGCCAACGGTTACGTCGTCAGTGAGGATGTCAAAGGCGTGAAGTGGGATAGCTTTATCCCACCGACGGCCAAGGTGAAAGCTACCATGGATGCCAGCTTTAATGACGCGGGCGAGCTCGTCGTCGCTCCTGATGCCAAGGTCAGCGCTGGAGCCTTCAAAGGCACGGCCCCTGATGGCACCTTCGGCACCATCCGTGGCCGGGTGCTCAAAAACCTGCCCATCACCGAGGACTTCGAGGGCTACACGCTCAGCGAGGAATTCCCCGTCGATCCGCAGAACAATCCTGCCTACAAATTCGCCTATCCGCCGCTGCCTTGGATTGGTGCGCGTTTCAAGTTCCAGGTCATGGAAAAAGACGGCAACAAGGTCTTCGGCAAGAGCTTTGACCGCCTGCTGTTCCAACGCGCTACCGTCTTCGTCGCTCCATC
>JAJTDU010000227.1 GCA_021298725.1 Verrucomicrobiaceae bacterium
CTTCAGTCCTCGGCTTCTGCTCCGGCGCAGTCGCTGGTCTGGTCGTCATCACCCCCGCTGCTGGTTTTGTGACTGCCAAGTCCGCCATGATCATCGGTGTCCTCGCTGGTGTCATTCCTTACCTGGGCGTCATGGTGCTCAAGCCTCTCCTCAAGTATGATGACGCTCTGGACACCTTCGGCGTCCACGGCATCGGCGGCACCCTCGGAGCCATCGTCACCGGTGTCTTCGCCAACAACAGCATCAACGGCAACCTCACCACCGCGAACGTTTATGTGAACGCGGATCTCGCCAAGGCGATTGTGGACGCGGGTGGCCAGGGTGGCATCTTGATGAACCAGCTCAAAGCCTGCGGCATCACCATCGTGCTCTCCGTCGTCGCCACCGTCGTCATCACCATGATCGTCAAGGTGCTCGTCGGTCTCCGTCCGACTCCTGAAGAGGAAGCGATCGGTCTCGACCTCACCGACCACGGTGAGGCTGGTTACGAACATTGATCTCATCAGGGTCTTAAACCCCCATTATCTCCAAAGCCGGGCTGAGTCATCAGCCCGGCTTTTTTGTGCGCATCCGCCGCGATTCGTGGCAATGATTGCGATCTTCCAGCCTCCGCAGTCGTTTCGTCATTCTGATTTCGTCATTCGTCCTTTTCCCCACTCATGATCGCCTGGTTTGCCCGCAACGGTGTCGCCGCCAATCTTCTCATGCTCGCCGTCATGGGCTTCGGAGCGTGGACGCTCGTCTCAGAGCGCATCCCCATCGAGGTCTTCCCGGACATGCCGTCCCGCTTCATCTCGGTGAACGTCCCCTACCCTGGCGCGACGCCGGAGGAGGTGGAGGAGACCATCGTGCTGCGGATCGAGGATGCCATCCAACAGGTGGCTGGCATCAAGCGCATCGTCTCCACCGCCTCCTCCAGCGGTGGCAATGTGTTGATGGAGATCGACGACGCCAATCTGGCACGCCAGATCATGGACGATGTGAAGATCCGCGTGGACGCCATCCCGAACTTCCCCATGCTGGCGGAGCGGCCCATCATCCAGCACGACGACTTCATGAGCTCCGTCATCAGCGTGATCCTCTCCGCTGACATGGCGGAGCGCGATCTACGCCGCCTCGGTGAGCAGGTGCGGGACGAGCTTTCCGCCCTGCCCGGCATCTCCCACGCCAACCTCACTGGCGTGCGGGATTACGAGATCAGCATCGAGATCCCCGAGGCACGTCTGCGCAAATACGGCCTCACGCTGGATCAAATCAGCACCGCCATCCGCAGCAGTGCGCTGGACCTCCCCGCCGGTGTGGTGCAGACGGACGCGGGAGATGTCTCCATCCGCACCCGCGGCCGTGCCTACACGGGCAATGATTACGGCCGCATCGTCATCCTGACCCGCCCGGACGGCACCAAGCTCACGCTCGGGGAGATCGGCATCATCAATGACGGCTTCAACGAAAATCCGCTCATCTCCCGCCTCAATGGCAAGCGCTGCGTGTCCATCACCGTGATGCGCGAGGGCTCGCAAAATGCCATCCACATCGCCGAGACGGTCAAAGAGTACATTCAGGAAAAAAACCGACTCTTCCCGGACGGCGTGGAGCTGGAGTTCATGGGCGACCGCTCAAAAATCGTGAAGGGCCGCATCAGCCTGCTGCTGCAAAACGCCCGCAGCAGCCTCATCCTCGTCTTCATCTGCGTGGGCCTGTTCCTGCGGCTGGATGCCGTCTTTTGGGTGGCCGTGGGCATGGTGATGGCCTTTCTCGGCGCGTTCGCGCTCATGCCGCTGTTTGGGCTGTCAATCAATCTCTCCTCCGTCTTCGGCTTCATCCTCGTGCTCGGCATCGTGGTGGATGACGCCATCGTGACCTCGGAGCAGGTGGATACCATGCGACAGCAAGGACTCTCGCCACTGGACGCGGCCATCGAGGGCACACGCCGCCTCGCCGCCCCGATCACCTTCGGCGTGCTCACCACCATCGTGGCCTTCCTGCCCATGGCGCTCGGTTTTGGTGACTTCGGCATCATGTTCCAGCCGATCGCGATCATTTTCATCAGCGTCATGCTGCTGGCGCTGATGGAAACGAAACTCATCCTCCCCAGCCATCTCGCGCACCGCACGCCGATCATCAGCCGCGCTGCCGATGCGCTCGATCCCATCCATCGCTTCTCCGAGCGGCAACTCGCCCGCTTTGTGAACAAGATCTACCGCCCCTCGCTGCGCTTCTGCCTGAAAAATCGCTACATCGTGCTCTCCGCCGTGTTCGGCGGCCTCGGCGTGCTGTTTGCCGTGTTTTTCAGCGACCGCATCGCCACCGCCCTTTTCCCACGCGTGGCCAGCGAGCGCATCGAGTGCCGCCTCACCATGCTGGACGGCACGCCTTTTGAGGTCACGGACCGCCACATCTCGCGCATCTATGAAATCGCCGAGCAGATGCGCCAAGAATACGTCGGGCCGGACGGCATCCCCGTCGTGCGCCTCATTCTTGCCAACTCCGGCATGACCGGCAGCTCACGCGGAGCTACGGGTGGCACGGGCAGCCACCGTGGCGAGGTGACCATGGAAACCTACGGCCCCGAAGAGCGCTCCCTCCAAGTGAACACAGTCGAGATGGCCGCCGAATGGCGAAAACGCATCGAGGCCGCGTATGGTGGCAAGAGCATCCCCGGTGCCGAGGAAATGACCTTCCGTGCCGAGATCATGCGCAGTGGTGATCCCATCGACATCCAGCTCACCGGCACCAATCCCGAGGAGCTGCTCGCCATGTCCGAGCGCATCAAAGGGCACCTCTCCAGCATCGCCGGGGTGTTTGATGTCTCCGACAGCCTCGATTCCGGTCGCAACGAGATCCAGCTCCGCCTCAAGCCCGAGGCACAGCAGTTCGGCCTCACCGTCAACGACCTCGCCCGTCAGGTGCGCTCGGTGTTCTTCGGCGAGGAGGTGCAGCGCATCCAACGCGCCCGCAACGAGGTCAAGGTGATGCTCCGCTACCCGAAGGACGACCGCCGCTCCCTCGCCACGCTCGACACCCTGCGCGTCCGCACCGCCGCTGGCCTCGAAATCCCCTTCGCCCGCGTGGCCGAGGCCAAGGTCGGCAAGAGTTTCACCTCCATCAAGCGTGTGGACCGCCACCGCGCCCTCAACATCACCGCCGACGTCAACAAGCTCACCAACAACCCCACCGTCGTGCGCGAGGCCGTGCGGCCCTTCATTGAAAAACTCCTCGCCGATCATCCGCACATCAGTTGGAGCTACGAGGGCGAGGCACGCTCCGAGCGTGAGAGCCAGGCGGCGCTGCTGCTCTCCTCGCTGCTCGTGCTGTTCGGCCTCTACGGTCTCATGGCCATTCCTTTCAAGAGCTACACGCAGCCCTTCATCGTGCTGCTCGTCATCCCCTTTGGCGTCGTCGGTGCCACGCTGGGCCATGTCTTCCACAGCATGCCGCTCAGCCTCATGAGCCTCTGCGGCATCCTCGCCTGCTCCGGCGTCATCGTGAACGACACCCTCGTCCTCGTCGATCGCATCAACGAACTGCGGGATGAAACCGGTGACACGACCCACGCCGCCACCGAGGGCGGTGCTTCGCGCTTCCGCGCCATCTTCCTGACGCAAATCACGACCTTTGTCGGTTTGATGCCGCTCATCTTCAACTTCGGCCCGCTCGTCGATCACTCGCCGCCCGGCATCAAGCAGGCACTCGAATGGATCTTTGGCGACAACCGCAGCGCCCAGGCCACCAGCGCCCAGTTCCTCACGCCCATGTCCGTCGCCATGGGTTACGGCAGTCTGTTTGCCACACTCATCACGCTCTACCTCGTGCCGATGTGCTACCTCGTGCTGGAAGACCTCATGCGGTTCGTGCGTCGGCTTTTCGGCCTCCTGCGCTTCACCTCCATCAACGACGCCGCTGAAGCCGCCTCATGATCGACTGGTTGCGCCTTTTTCCTGACACCGATCATCGCCTCCAGATGACCCTGCGGCCTGGCGCTGCCACGCGTTTCTGGCAGCACTCAGAAGAGGCGGAACACGTGCTCGCTGAACGTCGTCGGTGGCTCGCCACGCATCGCGAGCGCCACCTGCTGGTGCTTCCCGAAGCCGAAGACGCCGTGCGTGAGGCCGTCGGCTACATCATGACCTCGATCCACCGCTCTGCCTGCTCTCCTGAGCAAGCGGCAGCCGCTGTGGAGCCGGATTGGGTCGTGCTTTCCGGCGATGCAGAGCGCTCGCATCCCGTTATCGGTGGCGCGGTCATCTTTCCCTCCAGTTGGGCACTCGAAGAAAAGCTCGGCCGCCCCATGCATGAAGTCCACGCACCCGTGCCCGGACTGCAAACCGCCATCGGCAGTCAAATCAGCACCTTCCTTGATCGTTTGACGCCCAACACGCCGCGTGAGCGCGACAACTGGGGCCTCAGCGCCGATCCCGCGCTCAATCATCATCCCGCACTCGCGATTCGTCAGATGGATGCCGGTTCCACGCTCGAAAACACCTGGCTGCGCCACGAACGCCAGTTCCTCGCCCGTCTTCCCATCACCAACGCCATTCTGTTCGGCATCCGCGTCACCAATCACCGCCTCGACGATGTCGCGGCATCACCCGAAGTAGCGCAACGCCTCGCGCGCATCCTTGCCAGCATGTCGGATGAATTCGCAGGCTACAAA
>JAJTDU010000228.1 GCA_021298725.1 Verrucomicrobiaceae bacterium
GATCCAAGACGGCACCATGGCGGGATTGAAGCCCAGTTCCTCCAGGCTGTAGCCGCTGAGCGATGCGGCAAAACCCAGTTTTGCCAGGCCAGATGATGAGGAAAGCATTTGTTGAGCGGAATCCTGCGGTTCAGCAGCGGGCGCGGCATCGCTCAAAGCTGGGGCAAAGGGCGCGCCAAACGAGCTCGGCGCAGGAGCCACGGATGGCTCTTGCGATTTTGGTCTGAACAGGCCGGTGATCGAGGTTGGCGGTTGCTCGGCAGCAGCGCCAAATGCAGGGCCTGGCGCTGGGTGAGAAGGCGGGAATGCTGCCGGAGTCGGTGTGCCAAACGGCGAACCGCCCGTTCCGAACGAAAAGGGGCTGGCAGCAGGACGCGCTGTTGGCTCTGGAGCGGGCGCTGCCTGACTCATCGCAAAGGGACTCGCCAAGGAGGGTGCTTCTGCCACCATGGAACGAGGTGGCGCTGCCGCTTGGAAAGGTGATGCTGGAGCCGCCTCGGCAGCAGGCGCTATCGAAAATGGCGAGGGTTGGGCTGGCGGGATCGCCGCGAACGGAGACGCAGGCTGTGCTTGGGAGAATGAAGATGGCTGATTTCCCTGCCCTTCCCTGGCTTGGGCGATCAATCCGGGCAGTTTGCCCGCAGGCAGCGGCACCATGCGTGGATCCTGCGGAGAAATCGGTGTCTGAAACAGCGCCGGACACACACGATAAAGCTCAAATACCGGCAGCGCCGCCTGGCCGCTGCGCAGCGCATTTTCAAGCAGCGCAGCCGGCAACGCCAGCGGTTGCTCGGCGGGCAAAGCCCCGGCACGAATCACTTCGGGGGGCAAATGTCCGATCACGTCACCAACCGTCAGCGGCATGTGGGTGGCAGCGGCCCCACGAATGCTGAACGGAGACATCCCCTGGCTGGAATTGATCGGAGGAGACACGGCGGGCTCATTGCCCATGGTCTTGAACAGGGGATTGCCGCCGGTCTGAAACTGCGAATTGAAGGGCGCCGCAGGTAAAGTGGCTTGCATGGAATGACCGGGTAATTTCGCACCTGCCAAACCTGAATGAGCGGTCAGTGAAGCCGATACCGCAGGATGGCTGCTAGCCGCAGAAGCGGCATGACGCTGAAACAGATTTCGAAACGAGAAACTCATCGTTAGTGCTGGCAGAAGAAACCGAAACCATCGCAAATCATGTTAAAAAAATCTAGGTTTGCTCATAAGATCTCAATCAGATTAATTTATTAATTTAGAGAACCTAAATATCAACACGCGCCAGTTCAAGATTTTTCCTGGGTTATTTAAGGGGCAGCAGCCCCCCAGCCAACGCATCCGTGCACTCCCTCGATTTCGCATGATGCGCAGCACCATGAATGCGGTTCATCACATGATTTTCACACTCGCTGAATTTTCCCTTGCGCAATCACGCTTTGAACGCACTATCCACGCCCGCTCAAACGACCCCTTCGTCTAGCGGTTAGGACACATCCCTTTCACGGATGCGACACGAGTTCGATTCTCGTAGGGGTCGCCACTTCTTCTCCAGCAAAGCTGGAAGCACAAAGAAGCTCTGCTGGACACCGGCAATGTCGCCCGCTAAACGAACAGCCATGTCTTCTCCTGGCGGCAAACTTTTCATCACCGGTCACAACGGCCTCGTCGGTCGCGCCTTGCTGCGTCACTACGCCACGCAGCCGCAATGGCAGATCATCACCCGCAGCAAGGCCGAACTCGATCTGCGTGATCCGCATGCCACCGACGCCTTCTTCGCGGCTGAGCGCCCCGATTATGTGATTCTCGCCGCCGCCAAGGTTGGCGGCATCAAGGCCAGCTACACACAGCCCGTCGATTTCCTGCTCGACAACCTCCAAATCCAAAATGCCGTCCTTTCCGCCGCGCATCGTTTCGATGTGAAGAAGCTGCTCTTCCTCGGCAGCACCTGCATCTACCCGAAGAACGCCGAAATGCCCATTCGCGAGGACAGCCTGCTCACCGGGCCGATGGAAAGCACCAATGAGCCGTATGGCGTCGCGAAAATCGCCGGCATCAAGCTCTGCCAGGGCTACCACCATCAGCATGGACGCGATTTCATCTGCGGCATGCCCGCAAATCTCTACGGCTCCTTCGACAACTTCGATCCCGAGCACTCGCACGTCCTGCCCTCACTCATCCGCCGTTTTCACGAGGCCAAGCTGCATCACACGCCGAGCGTCACCCTCTGGGGGAGCGGCACTCCCACACGTGAGTTCCTCTTCGTTGATGACCTTGCTGCCGCCTGCGCCTTCCTGCTCGAAAACTACAGCGGCAGCGACATCGTCAACATCGGCACGGGTCATGAGATCAGCATTCGTGAGGCGGCGGAAATCATCCGTGGCATCACCGGCTACACCGGCGAAATCCGCTGGGACACCACCCAGCCGGATGGCAATCCACGCCGCCTGCTCGATGTCAGCCGCCTGGAAAAGCTCGGCTGGCAGGCTCAGACCGATTTCCGCACTGGTGTGGCGCAAACCTATCAATGGTTCCTCGATAACCGCGCCACCGCACGCACCTGATCGCCCTGCGATGAACTCCGGCTGGACACGCCAGCGCATCAATGCCAATTGACCGGATGGCAATTCAAGCCTTCCGACCTGTCCTCATCACCCGCAACACCTGCCGCATCTGCGGTTCTCGCAGCCTCACACCCGTCGTCAGCCTCGGCGACCAGTTCATCGGCGGCGTCCTTGCCAGCGAGGACGGCAGCGCCCTCATCAAGCGCAAAGTCCCGCTCGACCTCGTGCGCTGCGACCCCTCCGTCGATGAAAACGCCTGCGGACTCGTCCAGATGCGCCACTCCGTGCCGCCAAAGGTGCTTTACCACCGCTACTACTACGAGTCGGGCATCAATCAGTCCATGATCGACAACCTCACAGGCATCACCCAGCTCGTTGAGGAAACCGTCAAGCTCAAGGCCAAGGACATCGTGCTCGACATCGGTTGCAACGACGGCACGCTCCTCTCCAGCTACCAAACACAAGGCCTTCGTCATATCGGCATCGATCCATCCGACGTCGCCCTTAAAGCTCGCGCCAAAGGCTTCGAGGTCGTGAACGACTTCTTCACCGCCCGTGCCTTCAAAAGCATCCATGCTACGGAAAAGGCCCGCGTCGTCACCAGCATCTCCATGTTCTACGATCTGGAGAACCCGCACGCCTTCGTGCAAGACATCGCCGACGTGCTCGCCACCGACGGCATCTGGATTCTCGAGCAGTCTTACCTGCCTGCGATGCTCGACATCAACAGCTTCGACACCATCTGCCACGAGCACTTGGAATACTACTCCCTCGCCGTGCTGGAGCGACTCTTTGGCGATCACGGCCTCGAAGTCATCGACGTGCATCTCAACGATGTGAACGGCGGCAGCTTCCGCCTCGTGGTAGCCAATGCCGGCCAGGTCAAACCTTCCGCTGAAGCCGCAGCCCGCGTTCAAGAACTCCGCATCCGCGAATTTGAAATGGCGATCGACTCCGATGCCCCTTACGCCGTCTTCCGCGACAACATTGAGCGCATCCGCACCGACCTCAACGCCTTCCTCCAGAAGGCCAAGGCCGAGGGCAAAGTCGTGCACGGCTACGGTGCCTCCACCAAGGGCAGCACCACCTTGCAGTTCTGCAACGTCACGCCCGATCTCGTGCCCTTCATCGCTGACCGCAACCCCATCAAATGGGGCAGCTACACCATCGGCACGCACATCAAAATCGTCTCCGAAGACGAATCCCGTGCTGCCAAGCCGGACTACTACCTCGTGCTCCCCTGGCACTTCATGCCCGAATTCTTGAAGCGCGAGCAGGATTTCCTCGCCCGTGGCGGCAAGTTCGTCGTTCCGATGCCGCAGGTTCACCTGGTTGGTTGAATCGAAAACCGCGCTTGCGCGTCTAGGTCACTCCCATGGACGCCAAGCTCGAGCCAATGACCCATCGCAGCGCCCTGCGTCGCCTACTCACGTTCGCACGCGGCCACTGGCGCATCGCCGCACTGCAGTTCGCCCTCGCCATCGCTGGGACCTGCCTGATCTTCGTCTTTCCCGGCGTCGTGCGGTGGTTCATGGATGAAATCATCCCGCAGAAGCGCACGGATCTCATCTGGCAAGCCGGTGCTCTCGCCATCCTCACCTTCACCCTGCGCGAGGGCTTGTTTTACTTCCGCACCCGCGTGAACTGCGCCTTCGAGCAGCGCATGATCACCGATTTGCGCGGCCAGCTTCATCGCAAAGTCGAGCTGCTGCCGCTGCGCTGGTTCGATCATCAAAGCACCGGCGACATCCTCACCAAGCTCGCCGACGATGTGCCCGCCACACAGCGCGTCATCCTTGAAGGCATCGAGCAGGGCCTCACGGCTCTGCTGCAAATCCTCATCACCGCTGTCGTCATGCTCGCGGCCGACACGAAGCTCGCGCTGATCGTTCTCGCCCCCACGCCGCTTATCGCCGCCGGTGGCTGGATCTATTCCCGCTGGGTCTCCCCACGCGCCACCGCCGCCCGTGCAGCAACGAGCGCCCTCAATGCCACGCTGCACGCCACCCTCCCCGGCATCCGTCAAATCAAGCGCTACACCGCCGAGGACATGCGGCAGTGGAAATTCCTCGCCGCCAGCCATCGCCTCAAAGACA
>JAJTDU010000229.1 GCA_021298725.1 Verrucomicrobiaceae bacterium
TTCCTGATAAATGACCGCCAGACCGGCCTTCTCTGCGTCTTTGATGGTTTCAAAGCATGCCTCGACACCATTCACCTCAAAGCGGCCTTCATAGCTGCCGTGCGGATGAATGCCGGAGAGCAGCTTGATTAGCGTGCTCTTGCCCGCGCCGTTTTCGCCGCAGAGCGCGTGGATTTCGCCTTCACGAAGATCAAACGACACATCCTTGAGTGCCGTGACGCCGGGGAAGCGTTTGGTGATGTGGTCGGCGCGGAGGATCATGGTGGGGAAGGTTAGATGTTAGAAGTGAGATGTTAGAAGTCAGAGAAACCTCTCACGTCTCACTGAAACACGTCACTCTCTTTGCGGAAACCGTCCTTCACCACGGTTTCACGCAGGTTTTCCTTCGTGACGGAGGTGATTTCGAGAAGGACGGAGGGGACGTCGATCTTGCCGTTGGAGACGGCGTCCCGGGCGACGATGGGCTGGTGGCGGGCGAGTTTGAGGGCGAGTTCAGCGGCCTTGGTGGCGATGCTTTGGATGGGCTTATAGACGGTCATGGCCTGCGTGCCTTGGGCGATGCGCTGGCAGGCGGCGAGATCGGCGTCCTGGCCGGTGACGATGATTTTTCCGGCGAGTCCTTCCTCGGTGAGCGCTTGAATGGCCCCACCGGCGGTGCCGTCGTTGCTGGCGAGGATGGCGTCGAAGTTCTGGCCGATCTTGGTGATGGCCGCGTTGGTGATCTTCTTGGCGTTCTCTGGCTTCCAGTCCTCGGCCCAGTCTTCAAACAGCACCTCGACTTTGCCCGCAGCGATGAGCGGTTGGAGGATGTTGTCCTGGCCTTGCTTGAAGAGTTTGGCGTTGTTGTCAGTCTTCGCGCCGTAGATGCGGATGAGGCGCAGTTTGCCGCTTTGCGGGATGCGCTCGGCGAGAAATTTGGCCTGCAACTCGCCGACTTTGACGTTGTCGAAGGTCAGATACAAATCGAGATCGCAACCGGTGATGAGACGGTCATACGAAAGCACCGGAATGCCGGCCTGATGGGCGAGTTCGACGCCTTTGGCCATGGCGGCGGCATCTTTGGGGATGATGACGAGCACATCGACCTTCTGGGTGATGAGGCTCTCGATGTTCTGGAGCTGGACGACGTCGTTGCTGTTGGCGGACTGCACCAAAACGTCCGCCCCAGCGGCCTGGGCGGCGGCGGTGAAGAGATCGCGGTCGATCTGCCAGCGCTCTTCCTTCAGCGTGTCCATCGACAGGCCAATGAGCGGACGCTGACGGGCCGCAGTGACGCCCACGCCGCCACGAGCAATGACGAGGCCGGTGATGATGCTGAGAGCACAGGAAACAAGGACGAGTAGGACGCGGACGTTCATGCCTGCTCTGTAGCGAAAGCGAGGAAAGATGACGAGAAGAAAATGCTGGTTCTGTGCATGCGCGTTGGCCTTGAGAACACAATATCGACGAGATTGGGTAAGCCTATGAGGGCTACACGGACGCCGCCTTCCGAACGAGGAAGAGCGAGATTCAAGACTGCCCTATCAGGTTACAGCTTCGACGCCGCGTCGAGACTTACATTCTGGTCGGTTGGCTTCTCGCTCCGCTTGGCTGCGATGAATGCATGCCTGGAAAAACTCGCCAGCCACCCCCAGAATCACCCGCCTTGCAAGGTGCGTGCTAGCTGCACGATGGAGTTGGCAGCTTCCGTCTCATCATTCACGACTTGGGTCGCGCCGAGGCGCTTCAGACGTTCCACATCCGAGCTAAAACGCGCCCGGGCCAGAACCGGAACATCCGGGCGCTGCTCGCGCACGACGGCCAGCGCTTGGGCGTTGACCGTGGCATCTGGAAAGGTGAGTGCCACGAGCCTGGCATGCTTCAGGCGGGTTAGCTCCCATGTTTCCTCATGCGAGGCGTCAGCAAACAGCACTGGCTGTCCTTGCCGCTGGAGCATGCGCACGGTTTCCGCATTCAGTTCGACCACCAGCGTCTGCACCCCAGCATCAAGCAGCGCGTTGTTGAGTTTTTCACCCACCGGACCATGCCCGCAGATGATGGCGTGGCCTGACATGCCTGCCACGCGCTGGCGCAGGGTGCCGCCGTCAAATTTGACCGGCTTGCCACGGCCCCAGCCACGTTTGACCAGCCAATCTCCGAGCGGCTGACCGAGTTTGAGGAGGGCAGGGAGCAGGCCCATCGAAAAAGCACTGGCCACCAGCAGTGTCTGTTGCGTTTCGTTGCTCCAAAGCCGGGCGGTGCTGGCCTGCTGAAGCAGCACCAGTGAGAACTCACCCGCGCTGCACAAGCCAATGCCTGCCATGAGTGCCTGGCGGTGGACTAAGTTCAAATAACGCGCGATGAACGTGATCACACCCGCTTTCACGAGCATGATCGCCGCAGTGAGAGCGCAGATCGGCAGCCACAGCTGCATGGCGGACTTCAGGTCGATCATGAGGCCCACCGAGACGAAGAACAACGTCAGAAATAGATCCTTCAGCGGCATCACATCCGCGAGGATGCGGTGTTTGAAGATCGACTCGCTCACCGCGAGTCCCGCCACAAAAGCGCCAAGCGCCAGACCCAGGCCAAGCAGCCCGCCGATGAAGGCTAGACCCACGCAACTGCCGATGACCGTCAGAGTGAATAGCTCGCGGCTGCGTGTCTGTGTGACAGCATTCAGCACCCAGGGTATGATCCAGCGCGCTGCTACTCCTGACAAAATCACGAACGCCCCGCCCCGCAGCGCCAAAGAGCCAAGACGTGGCAGATGCGCGGCTTCCACACCCGGCTGAGGCAGCAGCAGCGGCATGAACAAGAAAAATACGATGATGAACAGGTCTTGAAAAATCGCCACCGCCAGCGCCATGCGTGCGCCCGGGCTGGCTTCGAGGCCGAGATCTTGAAAGCTCTTCAAACTGACCGCCGTCGAACTCATCGCCAGCGCCACGGAGAGGATCACAGCCGCCTGCCAAGGCAGTTGCATCAGCGTGGAGGCAGCGCCGGCGCTCAGCATGCACAGCCCCATCTGCCAGCCGCCGCCCACGAAGGCTTGGCGGCGCAGGAAGCGGAGTTCGCCGAGGGAAAACTCGAGTCCCAGCGTGAACATGAGCAGCACCACGCCAAACTCCGCCATCTGCGACACCCGCTCGTGAGATTCACCGCCGCCCAGGAATTCCAGCACACCTGAATTGGCGATCACGATGCCGCAGATGAAATACCCCGCCAGCATGGATTGCCGCAGCCTGAGCAGCAGCAGAGACACCAGCACCACGCCCGCCAGCATCAGCGCCAGCAGCGCGAACAAGGGCGGAATCGCGTTTCCGGCGGCAAGCAAGGGAGTGATCACGGCAGCATGGCAGATGAGTGTTGGGTCCAATCGAACACGGTCATCCATGCATTCAATCCACGGCGGCTCAAACTCAAACCCCGCCTGCGGATGATTTTAGGCTGCCAGCTTGCGATACAGCTTCTCCATCGCCTCCCCACTGCGGCAGGCGATGGCGGCTTGGGCCAAAATGCTTGCCACATCGAGGCGCGAGATCTTGATGCCTTGCTGAACTTTGTCCCACGAGGCGGAGCGCATCTTGGCGACGGTTTGAATGCCGAGCAGCAATGGTAGGGCGGTGGCGTAGCGGAGTTTGCCATGCGTGACGTGCTGAACGTAGCGCAGGCCGTGTTCGAGGTGCTCCGTGCAGGTTTGCAGCCAGCGGCGCCACTCGGTTTGAATGTCTGAGGGGGCGCAGGGCAGGTAGCAGCGGCCATCCTGCGTGTCTTCGCCGATGTCACGCAGGATGTTGATGAGTTGCAGCCCTTTTCCCATGCGCGCGCCCCATTCTTGCATCTGGGCGGTGGTCACGCCGGGATCGAGTGATGAAGGCAGCTCGGTGGCGCAAAGCTGAGTCCAGAATTCGCCGACACAACCGGCGACGAGCCAGGTGTATTCATCAAGTTCTTCCGCACTGGCGAGAGCGCGAAGTTGGTCGTCGGAAGGGAACCGGCGGATGTCGAGCAACTGGCCGTCGATGATGTGCTCCAGCACGCTCTGGATGGCTGCTAGAGGCGTGGGCTGCATCGTGCGCAGCCAGCCAATGCCATCCGCGAATTTTTCCATGAGGCGGCGCTCGGCCTCATCTTCCTGTTGCGGGCAAAACTGCTCACGCAGAGTGCTAGCGAGCGCGCCGACCGCAGAATCACCGCGCACGAGGGCGCGGTAACGTTCAAGGCAGTCCAAACGCACTTCGGCACTCACGCTGGCTGTGTCCGCGATGGTGTCCGCCGTTCGTGCGAGCAGGTAAGCGAGGGAAATCGGCTCACGCAGCTCCTTGGGCAGCGCTTTGAGTGTGAGGTAGAACGAACGCGACACCGCCGCCAGCAACTGGCCGCCGAGTTCGCGTTCATGGTGGGATTCGTCGGACATGTACGTTGTTCACGCTTTAGCGTGTCATTCGCATAAAGCACGCTAAAGCGTGAACATCGTCCGACCTTGAAGCACCTCTACGTTCACATCCCGTTCTGCCACCGCATCTGCCCGTATTGCAGCTTTCACAAGCACACGCCGGGCGGCACGGATATGGTGGCGTTTGTGGATGCGCTGCTGAAGGAAGCTGAAAAACAGCCGCTGAAGCCGCGCACCATCTTTTTTGGAGGTGGCAC
>JAJTDU010000230.1 GCA_021298725.1 Verrucomicrobiaceae bacterium
ATGTGACCCTCCAGCACATCGCGGATCTCGCGGGTGAGCTGGGTGACGGACAGAATCTCGGCGTCTTCAGGCATGATGTCCCCGATGTGACACATTAGCGGGCAATGTCCAGCCGAGTCACCACACCCAGCCCAGAAGCCAGCCAAAGATGCCCGCCGCCACCGACCACCAGCAGCGCAAGACCTCGACAAGCCCCAAACCTGGCGCGGGCGAGGCGGCGAGGAAGAGGGCGATGAGCAAGAAGGCGTTGATGAGGAAAATGAGCATCATTGAGAAGAACTCGCCGTTGCGTTTGAGATCCCCCTGCTCAGCGATGACCGTTTTGACCGTGTAAGTGGCGTGGAAGCACCAGGTGAGGCCGATCAACGCGTAGAGAAAGCGCAACGGCTTCAGGTTCACGGTCCATTTCCAGACGGAAACGGCGTGCGCCTCCTGGATGTCCAGCGCCAGACCGATGCAGCCGAAGACCGCCATGATGATCAGCGTGTAAAAGGGCACCAAATACGGGGCGAGCGTGATCCAGGTGTTTGATTTGTCCGTTTCGACGTAGCCGCCCTCCGCGCCGACCTTCCAGTCAAAAACCCGACCGCCAAACATGCGGGCGGTGACGTAATGGCTGAGTTCATGGCCTAAAACATAGGCCGTGACTGGACGCAACCCGGTCAGGTAAGCCAAGGCCCAAAGCAGGCCGCCAAACGAGAAAAAGACGAACTCCTCGGAACGCAGAAAGTCCATCCGCGTGACTGCCCGCCAAAGCATAACGATGAGCGTGATGGCGGTGACCAGACAGGCCGGAGCCAGGAGAGCAGCGCCGATCCAACGCTTCAAAAGCAGCAGAAAACGGTCCTGCTGCACGTCCTTCCGGTTCTTGATGCCGGCGGGGCGTTTGCGGGTCTCGTGGAGGTGTCGGCGAACGTTCGCGGTGGACATGTGAATGACGGTTTATTTAACATTTGTTAAACATCTTCACAATTTAAATGTTAATATGTGCATAACCTTGTGAATGAAGGGAACAACTTTCTCAGGCGCTGAGTGCCGGTCGCGGCTTGTTTTACGACTCCGAGTTCCCACTCCGCAGCGGGTATTGCAGCCGGAAACTGAGGGCGGCCAGCAGGAACGTGCTGGCGATGAGCAAAGTGCTGAGCGCGTTGATGACCGGCAGGCTGCGACTGGTACGCATCATGCTGGCGATGCGGAGCGGCAGCGTGGTAGTGCCGGGGCCGGAAACGAAGAAGGTGATGACGTAGTCATCGATCGAGAGCGTGAAAGCCAGCAGGCCACCGGCGACAACGCCCGGCAGCACAAGCGGGAGGAGCACTTTTTTCACCGCCTGGGTTCGTGTGGCACCGAGATCGCGAGCAGCGTCGATCAGGGTGAAATCGAAGTCTTGCAGCCGCCCCAGCACGACCATGGTGACAAAACTCAGGCAAAACGTGACGTGGGCGATCCAGATCGTCAGCAGCCCAGTTTCAACGCCAGTGAGGACAAACAAGGCCAGCAGCGACATGCCCATGAGAATGTCCGGCATGACCAGCGGCAGCGTGATGAGCATGGAATGCGCGCTTTGCAGCCCGGAGCGGAAGCGGTGCAGCGTATAGGCGGCCAGCGTGCCGAGCAGCATGGAGGCCAGCGAGGCGGACACAGCGATTTTGAGCGTGATGACGAGGGATTCCCACACCTCATCCGCCGCCCAGAGCTTTTCATACCAGCTCCAGGTGAAACCATCCCACTCACCACCAAAACGGGAGGCGTTGAAGGAATTGACGACCAGCACGACCAGCGGCGCAAACAGGAACGCGATCACGCCGAGCGTCAGCAGTGCTGGAAACCGTGATTTTCTCACGATGCGGCCTCCTTCCGGCCAAAACGCTGCCACGCGGCTGCCACAAACATCGGCACCAGCACCGCGAGCATCAAAGCAGCCGCCAGGGTGCTCGCCTGCGGGAGATTGCGGTCCGCAAACACGCGTTGGGCGATCTTGCTGCCAATCATCTCATCCGAAGCCCCGCCCACCATCTGCGGGATGACGTACTGGCCGAGCGAGCAGACAAACACCATCACCGCCGCCGAAATGAGGCCACGGCGCACTCCCGGAACGAAAACTTTGGCAAACGAGCGCCACGGCCCCGCGCCGAGATCACGCGCGGCATCGAGCAGGCTGAAATCGAACTTTTCTGCGGCGGCATAGAGCGGCAGGATCGCGAACGGGAGTTGCGTGTAGATCATCACCAACAGCACCGCGCCCACGTTGTTCAGCAGCAGCGCCCCCTCCGGCACCAGGCGAAGACTCACCAGCAGGTTGGTGAGTGGGCCTTCGGGATGCAGCAGGGATTTCCAGGCAAAAATGCGGATCAGGAAGTTCGACAAGAACGGAATGACGACGAGCAGGAGTAGAATCTGCCTCAAACGCGGCCCGACACGGGCCATGTGAAAGGTCATCGGCAGCGCGAGCGCCAAGCAGATGAACGTGGTAGCTGCACTGAGCGCCAGAGTGCGCCAGGCGATGGGCAGCCAGGCGGGATCTCGCAAAGCTACGATATTTTCCATCGTCCACCCTGCCCCGACGCCCCCATGGAAATCCACCGAACGAAATGCCGTGACGACGATCAGGATGGCCGGAATGACGAAAAACAGGCCTAGCCAGGCCAGCGAAGGCAGCGTGAGTAGCCATTGTGTCGAACTCGGGCTGCGGGAGATCATGCGCCGCCCTCCAGCGTCACCACACGTCCTTCATCCGGGTGAAAACTCATCCAAACCTCGGTGCCAAGCGCAGGCTCGATCACTCCACCGTTGAAGCGGCTGCGCTGAATCTGCGCCATGACGCGATGCTCGCCCGCGCGGATGCGATAACGCGTGTGCGGACCAAAGTAGGCAATGTCCTCGACGATACCGGGAAAAGCGTTCACACGCTCCCCGCTGGACGGACGGTTGAGCGTGAGGCTGATTTTTTCCGGGCGCACCATGAGGCGCAGGGTTCGGTTGGATGAAACCGCACCGTTGCTGATCACGAGCGGACTGCCCAGCCCCTCGATCATGACGCGGACGTAGCCCTCGTGCTGGAGCTCGACGGCGGTGCCGGTAAAGAAGTTCGCATCGCCGATGAAGGTGGCGACGAAGCTGCTGCGCGGAGACTCATACAGCGCCTCTGGGGCATCCACTTGTTCCACTTTGCCCGCGTTCATCACCGCGATGCGGTCGCTCAGGCTCATGGCCTCGCCCTGGTCGTGGGTGACGTAGATGAAAGTGGTGCCGACCTGCTCGTGAATGGCATTCAGCTCCAAAAGCATGTGCTGGCGCAACTTCAAATCGAGCGCGGCCAGTGGTTCGTCGAGCAGCAAGACCTGAGGACGATTCACCAGGGCACGGGCGATGGCCACACGCTGCCGTTGCCCGCCGCTGAGCTGGGCGGGGCGCTTGCGAGCATGCTCGGAGAGCCGCACCAGTTCCAGCATCCGATCCACGCCGCTGCGGATCTCTTCGCGCGAGCGGCGGCTCATGCGCAGGCCGAAGGCGATGTTTTCCCACACGCTCAGGTGTGGAAAGAGCGCATAGTTTTGAAACACGGTATTCACCGGACGCTGCTCCGGCGGCAGCGCGGTCAAATCCTGCCCGCCGAGGAGAATCCGGCCGCTGTCAGGCCGCTCAAACCCGGCCAGCATGCGCAGCAGCGTGGTCTTGCCGCAGCCGCTCGGACCGAGCAGCGAAAACGCCTCTCCTTGGGAAACCGCCAACGACACATCATCCACAGCACGGAGGGAGCCGAAGGATTTGGAAACGTGGTCGATGACAAGAAAGTCGCTCATGCAGGTCGGAACAGGAAATCTAGCCTGCAAACAAGGAGTGTGGCAAGGAGCTTGCGCGATCCGCTCTCAAGCGCGAGCTTTACAGAATGCCCGCACGTTTTGTGATTCTGCGTCCTCTGGAGGAGGATTCCGCCAGCACGCTATTCCAAGTTCGCGACGAGAAACGCGGAGTGGAAGCCTGCCTGAGGCGTTTCAAAACGAAAAACGCCCAGGAGATTGAGGGACTGACGGAGCTGTTTAACCAGCTTGCAGGCATCGACAGCATCCATGTGGAGAAGACTGTGGACTTCGGCACGGACAAGGATGGCTTCTACGTCGTGACCGCCGCACCTGCGGCCAGCGAAACCCTGGAAGCCGTGCTGGAGCGCGGGCCGCTGACCGCCGAGGAGTTTGAAGTCGTGGCCTTGCAGCTTCTGGAGGCGCTGGATGCGCTGCATGACCAAGCCATCGTGCATGGCAGCATCCGGGCGGACTATGTGCGCATCACCGGCAAGTCCGCCACCGAATGGCGTGTGACCTTGCAGGGCTTTGGCCAGGGCTTCGCCACCAAGGACGATAGCAAGGAGGCGCAAATCCGCGCCTACCGCTGCACCGCCCCGGAGCAGTGGGTGGACGGCACCACACGCCGCCGCACCGACGTTTATGCGCTGGGCTGCGTGCTCTATGAGGCGCTGGCAGCCCGCCCGCCCTTTGACGGTCGCGCCTTGAAGGAAATCCGCCACAAGCACATCGGGCACGATCTGGCTCCACTGCAAAAGCTGGCCCATCATGTGCCTTCCTGGATGTGCGCCTGGGTCATGCATCTCATGGCTGCCGACCCTGAGCA
>JAJTDU010000231.1 GCA_021298725.1 Verrucomicrobiaceae bacterium
CGTGCTTGCCGGGGATGTCTTTGGCGTCGTAAAAATGACGGCGCAACGCCCGCATGAGGATGTCATCGACCAAGGTCGATTTGCCGCTGCCAGACGGCCCGGTGACGCAGGTGAAGCTGCCGAGCGGGAAGGCGGCGGTGACGTTGCGCAGGTTGTGCTCGCTGGCACCGTGAATCGTTAAACGGTTCGCAGTTCTCGGTTCGCAGTTCTCGGTTAAGAGCGTTGGCGGCAGTGCGGTGGCCTGGATGCGTGTTTTGCCGCTCAAATAAGCGCCAGTGATGGAATTCGGGTTCGCGGCGATCTCAGTGGGAGTGCCTTGGGCAATGAGTTGGCCACCATGCGTTCCTGCAGCGGGGCCGAGTTCGATGATGTGATCGGCAGCACGCATGGTGGCCTCGTCGTGCTCGACGACGAGCACGGTGTTGCCGAGATCGCGCAAGCGCAGCAGCGTTTGGATCAAACGTTCGTTGTCGGAAGGATGCAGGCCGATGCTGGGCTCGTCCAAAACGTACAGCACTCCCGCGAGTCCGGCTCCGATCTGCGAGGCAAGACGAATACGCTGCATCTCGCCGCCGGAGAGCGTGCCGCTCTCGCGATTCAACGCGAGATAACCCAGCCCGACTTGCTCCAGGAACTCAATGCGCTTCACGATTTCACGCTGCAACTCGCCGACATAGGCTTTCTGTTGCTCGGTGACTTCCAAATCGCGCATCCAGCCGAGCGCATCGCGGATTTGCAGCGAAGTGAACTCGTGGATGTTGAGTTCCTTTGTCTGAGAGCTCAATCTGACGGCGAGCGACTGCGGTTTCAGACGCTCCCCCCCGCACGCCGCACACGCATGAGGATTCATGAGCCGGGTGAGCGCGGAGCGGAGGGCGTCGCTTTCGGCACTTTGATAAAGACGGGCGATTTCGGGCAAGAGGCCTTCAAAGGGTTTTGCGACGCTGCGTGTGTGGTCAGATTTTTTCCAACCGGTGGCGATGGCGACATCGCCGGTGCCATGAAACAGCGCGTCTTTGAAGGCTTGCGGCAGATCTTGGAACGGAGCGTCCATCGCGGCACCGAAGTGCTTTGCCAGCGCTTCGACGCTCTGGTGGAAAATGACGCGAACCTTTGGGTGTCGCGCCCACCAGGCCTTGATCGCGCCGTCGGCGAGCGATTTGGACTCGTCAGGCACCAGCAGCGTCGCATCTGGCGTTGGTGTCATGCCGGTGCCTTCGCAGGAGGGGCAGGCTCCAAGGTGCGTGTTGAAGGAGAAATGCTGCGGGGTGAGGCGTTCGATGACGTAACCGGTGCGCGGATTGGCGAATTCGGTCGTGTAGCTGAGGATTTCGTCGCTGCCGTCGAGGTTCACGAGGAACTGCACCTCGCGCCCGTTCCAGTGCAGGGAGCTTTCGATGGCCTCCATGAGCCGCTGGCGTGAATCCGCACGCACCACGAGGCGGTCGATGACGATCTGCACCTGCTGCTGCTCGTTGGCCGCCAGTTTGAGCGTGTCTTCCAACTCCACGATCTCGCCATTGAGGCGAACGCGGACGAAACCCTGGCGTTTGAGCTTTTCAAACAGCGTGCGTGTGTCCTCGCCGTTTGGGGGAGATTGCGGGGAAAGCACCATGACGCGCGTGCCTTCGCCTAGCGCCAAAATCTTGTCCGCAATCTCCGGCGGGGTGCTGCGCAGGAGTTTTTCGCCAGTTTGGGGGTCGTGTGGCTGTCCGGCCACGGCGTAGAGCACGCGGAGGTAGTCGTAGATCTCCGTCACCGTGGCGATGGTGCTGCGCGGATTCGGATTTGAGTGAACCTGCTCGATGGCGACCGCCGGGGATAGGCCTTCGATAAAATCCACGTCCGGCTTCTGCATCTGGTCGAGAAATTGCCGCGCGTAAGCCGAGAGGCTCTGCACATAGCGCCGCTGGCCCTCGGCGAAGAGCGTGTCGAAGGCCAGGGACGACTTCCCGCTGCCACTCACGCCGGTCAGCACCACGAGTTTGTGCCGTGGGATGTCCACGTCGATGTTTTTGAGGTTGTGCTGCCGTGCGCCACGCACGCGAATCACGTCTTCTGGCATGTGCCACACAAGCCGCGTGAGGCAGGGGAGATCAAGCCCAAGAAACGCTCGTTGAAGGCTGTTGCATCGACGAGACTGCCTCGCAGGTTGCATTTCACCGCCTCCCTCTTAGACTCCACCTACCATGAAACCTCTCATCGTCATCATCCTGGCCGCCGCTGTTGGCTACGTCGCCTACGAGTATGTGTATCCGCCCTTTGCTGATGCCATGAAGTTCACGAAGCATGTGCCGCCAGCGCCGACGAAGAAAGTCGTCGCCGTCGCCCCGGTGCCAAAGCCGATCGTCAAGAAGGAGACGAAGTCCGAGTCGATGCCGGAGGTCAAGCCCGAGCCAAAGCCGGAGCCGAAGCCTGAAATGCCGAAGTTGCCCGAACCGCCGCAGGTGGATCCGAATGCTTTTGTCGCACCGGTTTTCCCTTCCGCCGATGAAGTCACCCAAAACTGGGCGCTCGTGCCGAAGGGGTTCTTCACCTCGCCGAAGCAGGTCACGATGAAGAAAGACCTCGAAATCAAAATGCAGATGGGCAAGGCCACCGCCGCCTCCAACTTCAAGTCGGGCGCGAAAATCTTTGTCATGGGGCAGCAAGGGGCGAATCTCGAGGTCGGTGCCTCCCCAGGTTCTCCCATGCGCGGTCTGGTGGCCATGGACGACACCGATTTTAAGGAGGTTTTCGCCGCCGCCTACGAGCAGATCAAAGTCGTCCAGACCGACCAAGCACGCAAAGCCCACGAATACAAACTCGCCTCCGCCGATCGCGCCAAAAACGCTCCGGCCATGGCCGCGGGCGGGGGCAGCGCCAGCGATGACAAGCCTACCAAGGCTGAGAACGGCACTTACCCGATTCTGCTTGCCAGCATGAAGGCTGGCGAGGTCACTGAGATCAAACTCGACAGCATCAAGTCCTGGGGCGATGCCCAGCGCGAGAAAATCGACGGTGCCGATTATTGGACGGTGAATGTGAAATACGAGACCCAGACCATGTTCGGCAAGTTTGAGACCGAGGCCCAGGCCCGCATCAAAAACGGACGTGTGGAAAAATGGGTGTACACCGGCTCTGGCGAAATCGTTCCTTGAGCGGATACGCCAAGGCCCACTCCAAGACGCCTTGTCCTAACATTAAATTGAGTGCATCAGGCGGGCGCAAAACAGCGCCCGCTTTTTCGTCACCCTCGTAGAATGATTTTCCCTGCTGTTTCCATTTTTCGCATCTTCACCTGATGAAAGTTCTCCGACCCACTGATCCCCAATACGCCAACGCCACCGCCGCCCTTAACCGCCGTGCCGAGGCCAGTGACACCGTGCGTGAGGTCGTCGCGGGCGTCATCAAGGCCGTGCGTGAGCGTGGTGATGCCGCCGTGCTCGAACTCACCGAGAAATTTGACGGGGCCAAACTCGACGCGTCGCAAATGCGCGTTCCGCAGGCCGAACTCGATGCCGCTTGGAATGCCGCCGATGAAACGCTGCGTTCGGCACTCGAAGCTTCACATCGCAATGTCATGGCCTTCGCTAAACGCAGCATGCGCCAGGCTTGGAGTTACAAGAACGAGCAGGGGGCCGAGGTGGGAGAGGTTTTTCATCCTTTTGAGCGCGTCGGCTGTTACGTCCCTGGCGGCACCGCGCCGCTCGTCTCGACCTCGATCATGACCGTCACCTTTGCCGCTGCCGCCGGTGTGCCCGAAATCGTCGTCTGCACACCCTGCGGGCGGGATGGCAGTGTCAATCCCGGCCTGCTTGCCGCCTTGAAGCTCGCCGGAGCCACCGAGGTTTACAAGATTGGCGGTTCACAGGCCATCGCCGCGCTCGCCTTCGGCACCGAGACGATTCGTCCCGTCACGAAGATCTTCGGCCCAGGTAACAGCTATGTCGTCGAGGCTAAGCGGCAGGCATTTGGCGTCGTTTCCATCGACCTGCTGCCTGGACCTAGCGAAGTACTCATCCTTGCCGACAAATCCGGCCATCCGGCCTTCATCGCCGCCGACATCCTCGCGCAGGCAGAACACGGCAAGGACAGCATGGCTGGGTTCATCACCGATGACGCCACCTTGCTCGACGCTGTCGTCGCAGAGGTTGATTCGCAGTCAAAGACGCTCAGTCGCCAAGCACAGCTCGCCCCAGTGCTCGAAAAAGGCGTGTTCTGCATGCTGGTGCCGAGCTTGGAGGAAGGCGCACGCCTTGTGAACGATTTTGCGCCTGAGCACCTGACGCTCATCACCACACGCGAAGATGCCATCCTGCCACTCATCCGCACTGCCGGTGCCATCTTCCTCGGCAATCACTCGCCGGTGGCGGTGGGCGATTTCCTCGCCGGTCCCAGCCACACGCTGCCCACTGGTGGCTCCGGCAAGTCTTTCCCCGGCATCACGGCCGACATGTTTCAGCGCCGCACCAGCATCATTCGTCTCGACCGCGAAAGCTGCATCAAGTCCGAGCCCATCGTTCGCGCCTTCAGTCAAGTAGAGGGCCTCGACGCGCATGGACGTTCCGTTTCCATCCGCTGCTCATGAAATGCCTCGTCCTTCTCGCGGGCCTGCTTCTTGTCTCTTGCGGCAAAGAGGA
>JAJTDU010000232.1 GCA_021298725.1 Verrucomicrobiaceae bacterium
AGCGAAGCCGACCTCCTCGATGCCTTTGATGAATCACAGCGCCGCGGTGTGCGAGGTGGTGCCATCTACGATTACCTCCATCTCGTTGCTGCGCGCAAAGCTGGAGCCGCAAAGCTCTACACACTCAACCTGGACGATTTCAAATCGTTCCACCGTGCCGGCGATCCTGAGATTGTTTCGCCTTGAACCCCCAGTTCAATACACCAGCAGCAAGACGGCGGACTGCTCCGCGTCCTTGATCACATTCTCGAATTTGCGGTCCACCGTTATTGGCTCTTTCAGCTTAGTGGCAACTTCGGGCACGGACTCCAGGAAGCTCAGGAGGTAGCTGTTCTTTACCGCGTAGTTCACGTTCTCGGCTAGCCTGCCGGTGGTGGCGAGCGCAGCCTTCTGACTCAGCTTCGCAACGACCACGCCAATGACGTTGCCACGATCATCCACCAGCGCACCGCCGGAATTTCCCGGCTGGACCAGCACGCTGATTTGAAAATGCCGCGCATCGTCCTGGACACCCGAAAGGCTGGCGATCTCTCCCTTCGCTAGTTTGGGTGAGAAACCTTGCAAGCCAACGTTGGGAAATCCGACCGTTGCGGCGGTGGATCCAAGCCGCATGCCTCGGCTGAGCGTGACCGGCAACGCGGCGAACTTTCCGTCGATTTTCAGCAGGGCGAGATCATTCGCCTTATCCACCTTTACGATTTTGGTAGGAATCACCCCCTTGGCGGTGAGCACGTGAACCGTCGCGCTTTCGCCGACGACATGCCGATTGGTAATAAGATAGCCGTCATCCGTGATGAAGAAACCGCTGCCAGTGCGTTCAGGTCGCGATGCAGCATCAGCTTTGCTTTTAACCAAGCTGTTTGCTGAAGAAGCCTTTCGAGGCTGAAAATCACACGCTTTGCGAATGAGAAACAAAACTGCCGAGAGTGACATCTACATGCGCTGCGAGTAACAGACTTATTAGGTGTCAACCGTATGACGAGTGCCATGATCCGTCACCGAAGGTTCTGAGCTGGATGGCCGAGCTAGTTACCTCTTCAACGTCGCGATCAAAAACTCCGAGATCGTCTTGTGCTTCACATTCGAAGCGTTGGGATAGACGAGTTCGCACTCGGTGCCGATGGCCTGGCAGTGCTCCTGAAGTTTGACGCCGTAGTTTGAGGTGTGCGTGGGGTCTTTTTGCGGCTGCCCGATGGCGGGTGTGTCGCCATAGCGGAGATAAACAGGCGGATCGTCCTTGGAGACGAGTTCGTAGGGCGAGTAGCGCTTGATCCACTTCAGCACGGACTCGCGTTTTTCCAAAAACTCGGCAAACCGGGTGTCGCGCGTCTTTTTGTCGTTCGGGTCCATGAAGCCGAAGGCGTGGCCGCCGTAACGGCTGTTCGGCGTCCACTCCTTGAGCTGCTTCGGATCGAGCGAGGTCTGCGCCCCTTCCACCGCCGCGCACCAGAGTCGCGTGGATTCGCGTGCGACAGGATCGCTGCTGTTTGGGTCGGCCATGTCGTCATGAAAAGCGAGATAGAGACTGCTGCATGCGCCTGCACTGCCGCCGCTGGCACCGATGCGCTGTTTGTCGATGTTCCATTCGGCTGCCTTGCTACGCACGAACTGCAAGGCACGTGCCGCATCCTCCAGCGGCCACTGCACCGGTGGCATCACTCCGGCGAGCTGCGCCTGGTAAGAATAGCGATAGTTGATCGAGACGACCGAGATGCCTGCGGCGAGGCAGGCCTGGGCCGGAGAAGGATTCGCCTTGTCGCCATTCACCCAGCCGCCGCCATGGATGAAGAACAACAGCGGCGTGGGCTTGGCGGACTCCGCCTTGTAAAAGTCGAGCACCTGGCGCTCATGCGTGCCGTAGGCCACATTCGCGATGGTGGGGGCGTGTTTGGGCTCGGGCGCCGGTTTGGCGGCGGGTGCGGGAGTTTGCGCGTGAAGAGACGCGGCGAGCAGGAACGAGAGAAGTGCAAGTTTCATGGCGGGAGCACCCTTCAACGTGCGCGGGGCACGGGTTTGTTCCAAAGATCATGCCGTGAGCGGATACACGCGCACCGCCACGCCAGGAGAGCCGATGACGTGGTCGGGCGGACGCTGGGGATCGCTGAAACCCGCCTGAAGCAGCGGCTTCGCGTCCCAGGCATCCAACTTCGCCTCCGCGAGTGGATAAGGAACGTGATGCACCTGGCCGCAGCGGATGCCACGCGGGCTTGGCGAGAAGAGCAGGTAGCGCTCAGCGAGGAAAAATTCGAGCGTGCCGGGTGCGGCCGTGCGTGTTTCCGCAGAGAGTTGATAGCGCAAGCGCGACTGTGCGGGTTCTCCGCGACGCTGGCAGGTGTAGTCGATCCAGCCGTCTGTCATCGGTGCCTGCATGCGAGCGTGTTGATACGGTAGATGGAAAAGCCTGCGTGCGGTCCAGACAGCGAGCGGCTGATCGCAGTCCAGCGAGTAAAACCACACGCCGGGGCGGCCCTGTTCGTCATGCACATAGGTGCGCACGTTGAGTTCGAGGAAGTCACTGATGCCGGGCACGGGCGGGCAGAAGCGCGGGCGAATGCCGCGCATGTAAAACGGCACGATGGCGAGCCAGGCATCGCCTTGAAACGTGTCCACAAACAATCCCGGCGGCAGCGTGCGCTGGATGTCTGCCGCGTCCCAGCGCCAGTGCAGGAAGGCCAGCTTCTCCCAACGCTGCAGCAGCACATGCGGACGTGAGGGCCGCGTACAGACGGCTAGACGAGATTCGAGCGTGGGTATGGCAGGCATGTGAGAATGATACGTCTGATTTCGTGCCCATGCGCCTTCAGGATTCGTTCATCAAGCATGCGCACTCGATCATCCACCCTCGGCCTCCTGCTGCTATCGCTGCTCAGCCTCGCCTCCTGCACCTCCATGAAACCCGCTCCGTTGCAAACCGTGCCTCAGGTCGATCTCAACCGCTATGTGGGAGATTGGTTCGTCTTTGCCCACATTCCCTACTCGTTGGAAAAGGGCAAGGTCGGCACGCTAGACCGCTACGCGCTGCGCCCGGATGGCAAAATGGACAACATCTTCCTATTCCGACGTGGCAGCCTCGACGCACCGCTGGAGCAGTGGAAAGGCGTGGCCTGGGTCCACAACAAGAGCACCAACGCCGAATGGCGCGTGCAGTTTGTCTGGCCGCTGCGGGTGCCGTATCTCATCATCGACCTCGACCCGGACTACCAGTGGAGCGTGATCGGTTATCCCAACCGCAAACTGGCCTGGGTGCTCAGCCGCCAGCCTGTACTCGATGCAGCAACGTATCGCGGCATCCTGGAGCGGATGGCGCAGCAAGGCTACGACACACGCCTGCTCGTGAAGGTGCCGCAGCGGGCCGAATAACAAAAAAAGAGGCAGGACTTTCGTCCTGCCTCTTGGGTAGCGATTTGATCAAGCAAACAGCTTCGTCACCGGCTTGGCCTTCACCAGCTCACGTGGTGGGTTGAGATGATTGTAAACGATGGTCTCAGGGTCGATGCCGACGCTGTGGTAGATGGTGGCGAGCAGTTCCATCGGATGCACGGCGTCTTCGGTCGGTGCAGAGCCGGTTTTGTCGGATTTGCCGTGAACGTAACCGCGCTTGATGCCGGCGCCGCCGACGATGGCAGTGTAGCAGTAAGGCCAATGGTCGCGGCCGTCGGCGCTGTTGCCGTTGCCGGAGGTGGACACGCCTTTTTCAGGGCTGCGACCGAATTCGCCGAGGGCGACGACGAGCGTCTCGTCGAGCAAGCCGGAGGCGTCAAGATCGTCAAAGAGGGCGCTGAGGCCCTGGTCGAGCATGGGGCCGGATTTGGTCTTCATGCGGTCGGTGAGGCCGACGTGGTGGTCCCAGCTGTGATTGTCGGAGTTGGCGACTTTCGGCCAGATGACTTCGACGACGCGGGTGCCAGCTTCGAGCAGACGACGGGCGAGCAGGCAGCTTTGACCGAAGGTGTTGCGGCCGTAGCGGTCGCGGAGCTTTTCAGGCTCGCGGTCAAGGGCGAAGGCATCGCGGGCACGGCCGCTGGAGATGAGGTTCAACGCTTGGCTGTAGTAGCTGTCGAGGCTGAGATCCTTCGTGGCGGCCTCAATGGCGGGCATCTGGTCGTTGATGGCATCGCGGAGCTTCGCACGACGCTCCAGGCGCACGCTGAAGAGGTCGGGGCGCAGTTGCAGGTCTTCGATTTTGATGCGGTCCATCTTGCCCATGTCGAGATCGTCGCCATCGGGGAAGAGCGTGTAAGGATCGTAGGCCTTGCCGAGGAAACCCGCACCGCCGCCTTTGCCGACGACGTTGGATTCCTGGAGCGGACGCGGAAGCTGCACGAAGGGCAGCATCGGCTCCGTCGGTGGCTTCAGGCGGATGATGTTCGAGCCGAAGTTCGGGAAGTCTTTGGCGTTCGGCGGCTCAAGCTGGCCGGAGGGGCTGACCTTGTCCGTCGTGTAGCCGGTCATGATCTGGTAGATCGCGGCGGTGTGATTGAAGAGCCCGTTCGGCGTGTAGCTCATCGAATTGATCATGGTGAACTTGTCGTTCACCTTCGCGAGGCCGGGAAGGATCTCGGTGAAGTGCTTGCCGGGCACCTTGGTCGGGATCGTTTTGAAAGCGCCTTGCCCCAGCCGGCGCGGCCTGCGTTTGGCGAGGTGTTGGCCATGGCTTGACCGCGAAGGACGTTGTTGAGCGTGAGCCCCATGATTCCCGCGCCACCGACGCGGAGAATGTCACGGCGTGTGCTGCCGAGATGGTTGTCACAAAGGTCTTTACCGGGAACTCCAGGAATGCGGAACATGGGCTGTGTTGGGTGCGTGTTGAAAAGGCAGGATCAACCGCTTGTACGATCTGTGGGGACTGATCTTGCCGTTGTGAGGCAGATCGGCAGGAAAGTCCATCGCGCGGGGCGGATGTGGCAAGGTATCAACCAACCGTCATCCGCCGCGACCGCCGAATCAGCAGGCCGCCGATCCCTGACAGCACTAGCATGCTGTGGGATGGCTCCGGCACAGCGGCGACTTGGTAGTCCATCTGGTAGGTGACCACGGCTGAGACTTCCTGAAACCAAGCGGTGTAGGTGCCGGAGCCGAGCGGGCTGGAGATGCCGGTGCCGCCACTGAAGGAGCCGCCAGCCATCTGAAAGAGAAGATCGTTCAGGTCGGTGACGAGCGTGTTGGCCAGGTGCCCGGAAGAATCAGTGATGCTGATGCTGGTGCCAGGAGCGATGGCATAGAAAGACTGGCTCCGCGGAGAATAGGAGATCACGTCAATCGCGGTGAGCTGGAAGCCTGGCGCGATGGTGAAGGTGAAAATGTCGCGATCAAGCGGGATGCCATCCGCAGGGGCGTCGCCCATGCTGCCCATGAGGGTGTTCGTGCCAGAAGTGAAGGTCACCGGGGTTGGTGCCAAGTGGTTGCCTGAGAGGTCGCCGGAGACGGCCTCGTTCCAAAGCGTGGCCGCGCTGGCGCTGGCAGCCCAGAGACTGAATGAGAGGATGAAAAGGATGCGCTTCATGGCAGGTTGATGGAGGAGTGAGTGTTGGACCCGAAGCGCAATGTCCTCAAGGTCAGTGGGCGCGGCGCGAAGACGTGTCATTGCCAATGTTCAGCCGTCGCCGCTATTGCCCAAGCGACAAAAAAGCCACAGTAGTCGTACTGTTT
>JAJTDU010000233.1 GCA_021298725.1 Verrucomicrobiaceae bacterium
TCGATCTCGCCGCTCTCGACACGCTGCTGACGGAGCAGGTGAAGATCTTTTCCTTCGTCCACATCTCGAATTCTCTCGGCACCATCAATCCGGCCCGCGAACTCTGCGCCAGAGCAAAAGCCGTTGGCGCGGTGACACTCCTGGATGGAGCGCAAAGCGTCGGACACACCCCCGTCGATGTGCGGGAGATCGGCTGTGACTTCCTCGCCTTCTCCGGCCATAAAATGTGCGCCCCGACCGGCATCGGCGCTCTGTACGGACGTATGGAGCTGCTTGAAAACATGCCGCCGTGGCATGGCGGGGGCGAGATGATCCTCTCCGTCACGCTTGAAGCCAGCACCTACAAGCCGCCGCCGTCCCGATTTGAAGCAGGCACGCCTGACATCGCTGGGGCCATCGGCCTTTCCGCCGCTATCGACTACCTGGAGGGCGTGGGACTCGAAAACATCCACCGCCACGATCACAACCTCGCCGTTTATGCCGTCCAATGCATGAGCGAGGTGCCCGGCATCCGCATCCTTGGCCCACAATCCGGCCAGCGCGGGTCCCTGGTAGCCTTCCACCTCAATTCCGCCCATCCGCACGATCTGGTCGAGTTTGCCAACACCTACGGCGTGGCCCTGCGCGGCGGGCACCACTGCACGCAGCCGCTGATGAAGCGCTTTAAGGTGCCCGGCACCACCCGCGCCAGTTTTTACTTCTACAACACCCTTGAGGAGATCAATCGCCTCGTCGAAGTGCTCCGCGCCGCCAACCAATTCTTCTCCTGATGCCGCTCTCCGAAGAACTCCGAGACCTCTACCAGCAGGTCATTCTTGATCACTCACGCAATCCACGCAACCACGGCGAGATTCCCCCACCCTGCCTTCACGCACACGGCGATAACCCCTCCTGCGGCGACGAGATCGACGTCTGGCTGCGTTTGTCTGAAGACGGCCAAAACATTGAGGATCTCAAGTTCACCGGCCAAGGCTGCGCCATCAGCCAAGCCAGCGCCTCCATGATGACGCAAAAGATCAAAGGCAAGTCCAAGGCGCAGGCCGCTGCCATGCGCGAGGACTTCCGCCGCGTTGTGATGGGAGACGGCGCTCCTGCCGACGAAGACGCCCTTGGCGAACTGATCCTTCTCGAAGGGGTGCAAAAGTTCCCCCAGCGCGTGAAGTGCGCCATGCTGGCCTGGCGGGCCGTGGAGCAGGCGCTGGAGTCAGCCAAAGCTTGAGCCCAGCCTCCCAAAACTTGCCAACAAGTCACCGGAAGGTGAACTTCTGCTTCTCGATTCTCAGCGTCACGGCCCACACGCCAGCGAGGCTGATATGCAGATCATGCTTCAACAACCGTGCGCCCGTGCCCGTCAGCCGCATTCCACCTGGCTGGTCCGGCAGGATCGAGGAACGGTCCTTTTCATGAAACGTCAGCGGCAGGTCAAACTGCCCGCCGCGGCCCGGTAGAAAGACGTGCATGCCGGCCAGAGGCCCTGCCTTCAGCAGATCGATCCCGATCCAGTAAAGCGCCAGCCGAGTCCTTGGTCAGACTTTTTGACCCGCTCCCGGCTCACGCGCCGCCTTCTCTCTGCCTATGACCACGTGCACCGCCATGCCAGCAAGCGGACTGCCACCCTTCACACGAGTTGAGCATCCACGAACGGTTTGGCCGTAACCGGAGACAGTCTCCCCCCCCTTTATTACTGAGGTGTTGTAACGTCAGGGTAACGACACAATGCGGAGAGTCGCAACTACTCGGTGAGGAATTGGGAAAAATGAACTCCGCCGCAGATTTCAAAGGGGAAGAACACAGAATTGGAATGCAATGGTTTGACCGTTACTTTTGCCTGCACTCAGATCTGTGAATAAGTTCCTGGTTCGCCAAGCCTTTCACATGGTGATTGAATAAATAAATTCAATCAAAGTGGCGAAATCGAATGATGCTAAATGTGGGTTAAGCAGTTTCGGATCACTGTTTTTCAGTGTTTTGTCTTCGAATTGAGCACTTCCCTTTATTAACGACGTCACCGAAACACCTGCATTACTCGATTTCCACTCAACTAACTAAAGTATCGTTACATTTTAATACTCAAATCCTTACTTTCAGCTGAATTTTATCAACCACCGAACATGCACTGAAAGCAGAACTCACTCAGTTCTTAACAGCGGCCTCACTTGTCAGAATCGTTGTATTAACGCCCGGGCCGTTAAACAATGACGCCATGCGAATAACCATGGGGCATAAGGCATGAATCAACAAAGATAAGTTCGATCGGCTCCGCTCCTTTTCTCGCTGAACTTCCCAACAAAAAAGTCGCAACTGTTAAATCGTTACATTTAACCCTGCTTTGATCACGCGCACCAGCGATCGCTGGCACCCTGCTCCAGCAACGCCCAGGACTGCCTCAACTGCCTGATCAACCCCGACATTCCCATCTCGCGGCTGTTTCTGGCTTGCAGGAGCCTGAGGCCGCGTCATAGGCGCGGCATGCCAGAACTTCCCGAAGTCGAAACCACGCTGCGCGGCGTCTCCCCGCATGTGATCGGAAAACGCGTGCGTGAGGTCATCGTGCGAGACAAACGGCTGCGCTGGCCGGTGCCGGACACGATTCACGAGCTAGAAGGCTGCCGGATCGACTCTGGTATCCGCCGGGCCAAATACATGCTCTTTGGAACCTCCCAAGGCACGCTCATGATCCACCTCGGCATGTCCGGCAATCTGCGGGTGCTTACACCAGACGCACCGTTCAAGAAGCACGACCACCTCGCCATCACGCTCGATTCCGGCAAGCAACTCCGCCTGCACGATCCCCGCCGCTTTGGAGCCGCGCTATGGATTGAGGGTGACCCGATGCAGCATTCGCTGCTCAAAGACCTCGGCCCGGAGCCGTTGGATGATGCTTTCAATTCCAAGCACCTACATGCGGCCTGCAAAGGCAAGACGGCCGCCATCAAGCTCGTCATCATGGATGCGCATGTCGTCGTCGGTGTGGGCAATATCTACGCCAGCGAGGCGCTGTTCATGGCGGGCATTGACCCACGCAAGCCGGCGGGCAAAGTGACGAATCCGCGCCTCGAAAAGCTCGTCTCGGCCATTCGTGAGGTGTTGGCGGCCTCCATTGAGATGGGCGGCACGACTTTGCGCGACTTCGTGAACGAAAGCGGCGAGCCAGGCTACTTCGCGCAGACGCTCCGTGTCTATGATCGTGAAGGCGAGCCCTGCCGGGTCTGTGGAGCGAAGATCAAACGCATCGTCCTGGGCCAGCGCTCCACTTTCTTCTGCCCGGAGTGCCAGCGCTGACGCAAGCCTTGCACGTTACCCGCACATTTTGGGTAGCTGTTGGTGCTTGGCATCTGGCATCCAGGAACTAGCATCCAGCTTCTACCTCCGCCCATGTCCACCAGCCTCCCTCCCCTGCGCAGCGCCCACGACCTCGAACGAGTTCTCGAATTTGAATTCGTCCGTGCCACGGAAAATGCCGCGCTCCAGGCCATCCACTGGCTGGGACGTGGCGAAAAGGAATTGGCAGACGGCGCGGCATGCAGCGCAATCTACGGCGTCTTCGACATCCTCGACATCCGTGGTGAGGTCGTCATTGGCGAGGGCATCAAAGACAATGCCCCAGGCATCTTCGTCGGAGAGCACTGAAAAGCATCCCCAGCTTCTACAGCCACAAGATCGCCTACGGCCCCGCGGTGAAACGTGCGCTCGAAGGCCGGGGCGACCGCTGTTTCCTCGACATGCCGCTGCAAGAGGTCATCACTTTTGTGGCCGAGGCCCTGGGCAAACGTGAGCGCGATCTCGTCGTCGTCACCATGGACCGCCCGCGTCATCACGACATCGTGGATCAGGTGCGCCGCTCCGGCGCGGCGCTGCGGATGGTGACGGATGGCGACATCGCTGCTGCAGTGGCACCATCCATGCCTGAATCATCCTGCGACCTCTACGTCGGCATGGGCGGCTCCCCAGAGGGCATCCTGGCCGCTGCCGCGCTGAAATGCCTTGGCGGAGACATGCAGATGCGCATGTGGTTTCATGACGACGCACACCGGGCCGAAGTGGCCGCACAGGTTTCCGCCTCGGAACTGAACCAAGTCTTCCGTGTGCATGAGCTCATCGTCGGAGAGAGCGCCCTGTTCTGCGCCACCGGCATCAGCGACAGTCCGTTGCTGCCCGGTTGCCGCCTGGTCGGCCACCGCGTCGAAACTCACTCCATCCTGATGCGCAGCCGCAGTGGCACCGTCCGCCGCATCCACGCCGTGCATGACCTCGACCGCAAGGTGGTGCCGCTCAGGGCCTGAGATCAGGCAAGGATTTCCTCAAAAACTCAGGGGGGAACTTGTCAGATGTTGAAAGTCTGATGTCAGAAGTGCTGGTGCCACAGATGACACTTCTCACTTCTCATACCGGTAGGTTTTTCAACAAACGGCTAACCAGCGCACACGCAAATCTCCCGCCGGTTGGCCGCTGTCGATGAACTCGTGGGCGCGATCTTCGAGCGCGGGAGTGTTGAGTTTGATCGTGAGGATGAGACGACGGGCCTGAACGGCTTCTTGGATGCGCGCCACTTGGGGCAGCACCTCTGGCGGGGCGAGATTGATGTCGCAGAGCAGCAAGGCGGGTTCTTGAGGCAAGGCGGTGAGGTTGAGGCGGCCAGCGGCGGTGCGCCAGTGGTCGAATCGCACCCCTTGGGCGATGGCGAGCTGGAGGACGCGCTCATCCATCTCGCCAGTATCGATGCCGAGGACATCCATGCCGCGTTGCAGCAGCGCAAAGGTGGCACCACCAGGTGCACAACCGAGGTCGAGAGCGGTCTGGCCGCGCAGATCGAGCTGATCCCAGCCACGCCACGCGAGGGCTTGTTCGAGCTTCAGCCAAGCGCGTGAAGGCACGTCTTGAGGCAAGGAGATGCGCGGCAGGCCACCAGGCTGTATGTGGGAGCCGTTTTGATGCTCGTGATGGCCCAGAAAGAGCGGTTCGGCATCGGTTTCACCAACGATCACATCGAGAATCAAATCACCATGAGCGTAAGGGAGCCGGGTTTCGAGTTGAACACCTGCCTGAAGAAGCTCAAGCGTGATTTCGGCTTGAATGGCGTCGATGCGCTGCCATTCCGCGGCCTCGACACCATCTTCATTCGTGAGGCGTGGGAAGACGTGGAGTCGAAACGGCTTGGAGGTGAGTTGGCGGGCATGATCGACGACTTCGGCGATCGTTTTGCACAAACCCAGCGAAGTGCCGCTGACACGGGCAAAGGTGCTGAGCGTTCGCGGTGGGCTGAAGCCCGGACTGCGCACCTTCCAGGTGATGAACTGCGGTTTCATGAACGCAGGCGCGAGTTCACCGGCAAAGTGACTGGCGATGTCACGTTTGAGCACGGGTTCTGATCCGGCGCGGCAGGTGGTGAAGCGAAAGGGGGCGTTCATGAGGAGAAAAAAGAAAGGCGGAGCCTTGGCTCCGCCTTTCGCAGTGAAATGGGGTGCTGGGAAGTTATTCGACGCCTTTCCAAGCGCCGAAGTTCGCGCCTTCGGTGATCCACTTCTTGATGAGATCAATGTTGGCAGGCGTGACGCGGTCACCCTTGCCTTCAGGAGGCATGGCGAGGTCATCGGAATCAGGCAGAGTCATGGTCTTCACCAGCCAGCTTGCGTCGGGCTTGCCCGCGACGACGTTTTCACCTGGGTATTCTTTGCCGCCTTTCATGATGACTGCGGCACCGTCGAGTCGAAGACCGCCCTTGGGCTTCTTGATCTTACCATTGTCCTCGTGCTCCTTCTCATGGCACTTAAAGCAGCTTTCTTTGAGGATCGGGAGGATCTGCTTTTCAAAGTCCACCTTGCCCGCGTCCTGCGCGCTGCTGGTGGAGGTGAGGGAAGCGCCGAGAGCAAGCGCGGCGGCGAGGGTGAGGGCGAGGGTGTTTTTCATGGGTGGTGTGAAACGAGCGTGCGGGTGAAGATGTTCACGAGGATTTTTCGTGGTCAAGCTGCAACCCAGAGAAGGATCGGAGCCGAATCACAAAAGTGAGGCAAGCCAAATATTTCGGTGGCCTTAAATAATTTAATCTGGCAGATTCCACACGATTCTCATGAGCCGTGCTGCTGTCGCCTCCCGCCCCCCTCGCGCCCGTTCTACGGACGAGAAGCTCAGTCCGTGGAATGATGTGCACGGCATCCTGCTGCTGATGATCGCGGCCATGCTGCTGCTGGCGCTGGTGTCCTACGATCCGCGTGACATGCCCGGGTGGTCCTTCCTGGCACTGTCGGAGTCTTCTGGCGAGGTGACGCAAAACTTCGTCGGCCGCACTGGGGCGCTGGTGGCAGGGCATCTGCTTTGGCTGATGGGTCTAGCGGGCTATCTCCTGCCCTTCAGCATGACTTGGTTCGGCGTCAGCAAGCTGCACTCGAAGATGAAGATCACCCGCGTGGCCTGGCTGGGCGTCGTAGTCATGATCGTGACAGCCGCAGGCCTGCTGGAGGTGCAAAACCTGCTCAATGTGCGCGATCACATCACCCCACTCGGCGGCGGCGGTGCGCTGGGCTATTTCGTTGGCGGCAGCATCCTCAAAACGTTGTTCGGGAAGATCGGCGCCACACTGCTTCTGACCGTGATTTACGTGATCGGCCTGTTTTTGACCACCGGGCAGCATCCGCTGACGGCCATCCGCAGCATCCGCGCTGAATTGTCCCGCTGGCAGCAGGAACGCGAGGCGCAACGCCTGATCGAGGAAAAACTCGCCGAGGAGGCCGCGAATACGATTCCCGGCACGCTGACACCGGTCCCCTCGGAACTCCGTCGCAAGAAAAAAGGCGGTGAGTTGCGTGGCGACACACCCGTGGCCACCACCATGGAGCTGCCGCTCAAGTTTGAACCGCCCGCACCGAAGATCATCGACTCTTCGATTCCTCGCTCACACGAAGACAACGCGGACAAGCCGAAGCTGGCCGAAGTGTGGGAGAAAAAGCGCGCACAGAAGATGGAACAGGCCCCCCACGGCTCGCTGGGCAATCTCACCGTGCGATTCAAGGACTACAAGCTGCCGCCGATGGATCTCCTCCAGTGGCCGGAGAACAGCAACCATGCTCCGACCGACAAAGGCGAGCTGCTCGGCATCCAGTCCACGATTGTCAAAGCGCTCGCCAGTTTTGGCATCAGCGTGGAGCCGGGTGACATCACCCGTGGCCCGGCCATCACCCGCTACGAAGTGCGTCCCGTCGATGGCCTGCGCGTGAGCCGCATCGCCAGCCTTGATGCGGACCTTGCCCGTGCCACGCGTGCCGAGCGCATCAACATCCTTGCCCCGATTCCCGGCAAAGACACCGTCGGCATCGAACTCGCGAACAAAGAGAAGATCATCGTCCCGCTGCGCGAGTTGCTGGAGGACGACATCTTCGTCAACGGCAAGTCCAAGCTACCCGTCGCTCTCGGCAAAGACGTGTATGGCAAGACGATCATCGGTGATCTCGCCGCCATGCCGCATCTACTTGTCGCGGGTGCCACGGGTTCGGGTAAATCGGTCTGCATCAACGCCATCATCACCAGCCTGCTGTGTCGTTTCGCGCCGGATGAGCTGCGCTTCATCATGATCGACCCGAAGGTCGTGGAAATGCAGAACTACGAGGAGCTGCCGCACCTCGCTTTGCCCGTCGTCACTGATCCGAAGAAAGCGCTGCTCGCTCTGCGCTGGGTGGTGAAGGAGATGGAAAACCGCTACCAAATCTTCGCCCAGGAAGGCTGCCGCAACTTTGAAGCCTTCAACAACCGCAATCGCAAGCGCAAGGCCGAAGCAGACGCCGCCCGTGCCGCACGCGCTGCGGCAGGAGCACCGCCGGTCAAAGCCGGGGTGGATGATGCCAGCGTCTCCGCCGCCTTTGCTCAAGAAGCCGCGCCTGACGCGGCTCCCAAAACCGCCGAAGTGGGCACCGTGGACGGCGACACCGAGATGCGAGATGCCAGCGGCACTTGGCTCGGTGATTCGCAGCCGCCACCACCACGCAAACAAGAGGTCGTCATTCCCGACACGATGCCCTACATCGTGGTCATCGTCGATGAGTTGGCCGACTTGATGCAGACCGCTCCTGCGGACATCGAAGTCGCCATCGCCCGCATCACGCAGATGGCGCGTGCGGCAGGCATTCATCTCATCGTCGCCACCCAGACGCCACGCGCAGACGTCATCACCGGCGTCATCAAGGCGAACATCCCCACCCGCATCGCCTTCCAGGTTTCCTCCGCGCTCGACAGCCGCGTCATTCTCGACCGCAAAGGCGCAGAGAACCTCGTAGGCAAAGGGGACATGCTTTACGTCCCGCCCGGCGGTGCCCAGCCCGTCCGCAGTCAGGGCGCTCTCGTCACCGATGATGAAATCCACGCGCTCGTCAGCCATTGCGTCGCGCAGGGTAAGCCGGTCTTCGATGTCAAAGTCGATGAAGAAGGCGGCGCGTTTGGCGATGAGGACGGTGAAGAAGATGGCGTCAGCGCCGAGGAGATGGAGTGCCTGGAAAAGTGCCTCGAAGTCGTGCGCCAGGAGAAAAAAGCCAGCACCAGCCTGCTCCAGCGCCGCCTGCGCCTTGGTTACGGCCGCGCCGCCCGCATGATCGACCTCCTTGAAGACCGCGGCATCATCGGCCCCGGTGAAGGCGCCAAGCCGCGCGAGATTCTCGTGCAGATGGATTGAGCGACAACGAGCCTTGCGCAAACGGAGCCGCTGGCGAGAATCGCGTCATGCCTGACCATGCCGTTTTCCGCACCCTGTTCACTGACCTCAAGGCCGAGATGCAAAAAGCCATCGTCGGTTACGATGCGCTCCTCAGCGACGTGCTGGTGGCCATTTTTTCCGGCGGACATGTGCTCCTCGAAGGCGTTCCCGGTCTCGGCAAAACCTACCTCGTGCGCACGCTCTCGCAGGTCGTCGGCCTAGAGCCGGGCCGCGTGCAATGCACGCCCGATTTGATGCCAGCGGACATTCTGGGCACGCACATCGTCGGCGAAGACGAAA
>JAJTDU010000032.1 GCA_021298725.1 Verrucomicrobiaceae bacterium
GCAAGGGTGGAGCCGAAGCGCCCAAACCGAACAGCAAAGTGCCCGAGGGCATGGACTGGGACCTGTGGTGCGGTCCGGCGCCGATGCGCCCATTCAACACCAAGCTGCATCCCGGAGGCTGGCGGCATTTCCTCGATTACGCGAACGGCACCATGGGCGACTGGGGTGTGCATTGGCTTGATCAAATCCTGCTGTGGAGCGGCGAAAAAGGCCCGAAGAAAGTCTTCTGCACCGGCGGTCGCAACATCGCCGGTCCCGCCGTGCTCAATGACACCGAGCAGACCACCGACGCGCCGGATCACCAGCAGGCCACGTTTGAGTTCGAGCAGTTCACCGCCACCTGGGAGCACCGCAAATTCGCCGACAACAACAACGAGAAGCACAAGATCGGCTGCTACTTCTACGGCGAGAAAGGCGTGCTGCACATCGGCTGGCGCGACGGCTGGACTTTCTACCCGGTGAATCCGAAAGAAGGCGAAAAACACGGCAATCACCAGCTTCAGGAGCCCGACGGCCACAACATCGCCCTGCTTTGGGCCGACTTCATCGACGCCATCGAAAAGAAGCGCAAACCCGTCGCGGACATCGAAAGCGCCCACCGTTCATCCTGCTTACCGATGCTCGGCATGCTGAGTTACAAGGCTGGTCGCAGCATCCAATGGGACGCAGAGAAAGAACAGATCATTGGTGATGCGGAGGCCAACAAGTTGCTCAGCCGCACCTATCGTGGCGAGTGGCAATATCCTGTGTAAGGCGTGCTGCACGCGAACCTGACGTGTTTTTTGTCCTGGGCAGCGAGCATAGCGTGCGCCGTAGAGGCCTTCGTCAGAATGTGGTGGCCAAAATCCCTGCAGGCGCTCTCAGTCGAGCGCTTTCAGGTAATCAAACGTGTACAAGCCAGTGTTGTGACCATCGCTGAAGTCGAACTGAATGGCGTAACCGCCCACCATGCGCCAATCCTTCACCGTGACGCCAGGAAAGCTTTTCTGTTTGGTTCCGCCGATCTTGTTGCCCAAAAGATCGCGTTCACCGGTGTTTTCAGCGCTTGGGGAGGCTGCACGGAGTTTTTCCATGACAAGGTACTGCTCCGAAGAATCACTCCAAAGAATGGCGACTTCGCTGCCGATGAGTTCGAGACGGGTGGGGGTCATGATAGAGTGAGAGGTTAGAGGTGAACCGTTAGAAGTTCCAATCGGCGAATAACGAGGCGGCAAAGCAAAAGGGACGCTCGAAAGCGTCCCTTTTGAAGATTGAGGATAATCCGTGAAGGATTAGCGGGAGTAAAGTTCGACGACGAGCTGCTCGTTGGCGATCGGGTTGATCTCCTCGCGGACAGGAACGCGATTGACGACACCACTCATTTTGTCGCGATCAACAGTCATCCAATCGGAAGCCGGCGTGCCCTGGGTCATTTCGAGGAAACGACCGATGAGCTGCTGGCTGCGCTGGCTGGTGCTGCGGGCGGCGACGACGTCGCCTGGCTTCACCTGAAAGCTGGCAATGTTCACGACCTTGCCGTTCACAGTGATGTGGCGGTGGCTGACGAGCTGGCGGGAAGCAAAGCGGGTGTTGGCAAAGCCCATGCGGTACACGACGTTGTCGAGACGCAGTTCAAGCATTTGCAGGAGGTTTTCACCAGTCACGCCCTTGCGGCGCTGAGCTTCCGCGAAGAAGCGGCGGAATTGCTTCTCCATGAGACCGTATTGGAAACGCAGCTTCTGCTTTTCAGCGAGGGCGGTGCCGTATTCCGAAGTCTTGCGGCGGGTGTTGCGCGCGCCGTGCTGTCCGGGCGGGAAGTTGCGGGTTTCGAGAGCCTTGGAAGGGGCGAAAATAGCAATGCCAAAGCGGCGGTTGATTTTTTCGCGGGGACCAGTGTAGCGAGCCATAGTGAGTGAGTAGAAAGAGACTGAGAGAGATTAGACGCGGCGGGCTTTAGGCGGACGGCAACCGTTGTGTGGCACTGGGGTCACGTCCTTGATGGTGGTGACTTCGACACCGAGGGCCTGCACGGCGCGCACGGCGGACTCACGACCCGAACCTGGGCCACGAAGACGAACTTCAGCCTCGCGGAGGCCATGACCCATGGCTTGGCGGCAGGCATCCTGCGCCACGACCTGGGCAGCGTAAGCGGTGCCTTTACGGGAACCGCGGAAACCCATCTTGCCGGAGGTGGACCAACCAATCACGCCGCCATTGCGATCAGTGATGGTGACGATGGTGTTGTTGAACGTGGCGTAAACATGAACGATGCCAGCCGAGACGTTCTTGGAACCTTTGGCCTTGACGACTTTCTGCTCGGCGGCTTCACCACCGATTTCGAGCCAGACGCTCTGGGAAACCTGCTTGTCACCACTGGTGGAGGCGCGTTGGTCTGCGGGTGCGGCAGGGGCAGCGGGCACTGCAGGAGCGGGAGCCGCTGCGACAGGTGCGATGGGGGTCGTTTCTTCAGCCATGGTAAGGGGAACGGATCGTTGCGTGAATTGGAATTACTTGGCCTTCTGGGCACCGACGGTCTTACGTGGACCTTTGCGAGTGCGGGCGTTGGTGTGGGTGCGCTGGCCGCGAACTGGCAGACCACGGCGATGACGATGAGCGCGGTAGCAATTGATGCCGAGAATGCGCTTCATGTGGATCTGAATCTCACGACGAAGATCGCCTTCGATCGGGATCTTCATGCCCTGAATGGCCTGTGTGATGGCGGAAATCTGCTCGTCGGTCAACTCGCCCGCGCGGATGTTCGGGTCAATGTTGGTAGCAGCAAGAACTTTGCGGCTGAGGGGAAGACCGATGCCGTAGATGTAGGGCAACGAGTATTCGATCTTCTTTTCGTTCGGGATTTCGACTCCAAGCAGGCGGGCCATAATTCAGTGAGGTATATTTAAGAGAAATTGGATCAACCCTGACGCTGTTTGTGGCGTGGGTTTTTGCAGACAACACGGACAACGCCTTTACGGCGGATCACGCGGCAAAGTTCGCAGAGGGGTTTAACAGAGGTACGGACGCGCATACTTAGGAGGTAAAGAAGGTGAGTCTGGGGGAACTCAAAACCCCGCTTTGGCGGCGGGGGGCGTGATGTCTAACACAGAGGAAAACTCGCGCAAGCTGGATTTTTGGAGTTTTATACAGCTTTTTTCAGTCTTCTGAACAACTGCGGAGAGCAGTTGCCGTCATTCAGATGAACGGCATCATGCCTGCCACATGAAAACCATCCTCTGCTTTGGTGACTCAAACACCTGGGGCTTCATCCCAGAAAGCATCACCGCCCCCTTCCCTGCCCGCCACCCTCATGATGTGCGCTGGACCGGCATTCTGGCCCGTGAACTCGGCTCGAACGTTCGCGTGATCGAAGAAGGCCAGAATGGCCGCACCACCGTGCATGACGACCCCTTTGCCACCGCCCGCAACGGCAAGTTGGTCCTGCCTGCCATCCTCGAAAGCCACAAGCCGCTCGATCTCGTGGTGCTCATGCTCGGCACCAACGATTTGAAGAGCGTCTTCGGCGTTTCCCCTGCTGAAATCGCCACGGGAGTCAAGATCCTGGCCCAAATGATCCTGGGAAGTGACTCTGGGTGCCATGCCAAGCCACCGAAGCTCCTCATCCTTTGCCCGCCTGCCACTGGCCAGCTAAATCACCTGCCAGATCTTGCCGCCAAACTCCCGAACGCATTCAAGGACAGCCGAGAGTTGCCGCGGCACTACGAAGCGCTCGCCGCCGCACTCGACTGCGCCTATTTGAACACACAAACCCTCATCACCCCAGGAAGCGATGGCATCCACCTCGACGCGGCGGCGCACGCCGCGCTCGGCAAGGCGGTTGCCACGGCGGTGAAATCCCTGCTCCCACCCGACGCATGACCTTGATCGAAACATTTTACCCCTGGATGAAGCCCTGGCTGTTCCGCCTGGATGCAGAACGTGCCCACACGCTCACGGTGAAGATGATGGTCATCGCGCATCGTCTGGGCATGCTCAAAAGCGTGGTCGGCACGCCGCAGCAACCGCATAACGTGATGGGCCTAACGTTTCCAAACGTTCTCGGCCTCGCCGCCGGCATGGATAAGTCCGCCAGTGCGGTCGATGCCTGGGGCGCACTTGGTTTCGGCTTCGTCGAAGTCGGCACGCTCACGCCGCGTCCGCAGCCCGGCAACCCCAAGCCACGCTTATTCCGCCTGCCTGAGCACGAGGCTTTGATCAACCGCATGGGTTTCAACAACCCGGGCATTCACTCCGCCGTCAAAAAACTCAAGAACCGCCGCACGAAAGCTGTGGTGGGCGTGAACATCGGCAAAAACTTCGACACACCGAACGAGAAGGCGGTGGATGATTATCTGTTCTGCCTCAAAGCTTCCTACGCTGTGGCCGATTACATCGCGGTGAACATCTCATCGCCGAACACGAAGGGGCTGCGTGACTTGCAGGCTGAGGGAGCCATGCGGCAGTTGATCTCCGAGCTGAAGACTGAGCAGGCTTCTCTAAAAACAGAGCACGGCAAAACAGTGCCTCTGCTCGTCAAGATCGCCCCAGATCTCAATGACATGCAGATCGAGGCTCTGGCCCGTGTCTTCAACGAGCAGAACATCGACGGCGTCATCGCGACCAACACCACCATCGACCGCGAAGCTGTCACTGGCCACGCTTTAGCGCAGGAAGCCGGCGGACTCAGCGGCGCTCCCGTGCGCGAGCGCTCGAATGTCGTCCTCCAAGCCTTTCGCATGCTGTTGAAGGAATCCGTGCCACTCATCGGCGTCGGTGGCATCGTGAGCGGCACTGATGCGGTGGAAAAAATGAAAGCCGGGGCTGCTTTGGTGCAGGTTTACAGCGGACTCGTCTATCGCGGACCTGGTTTGGTGCGGGATATCTTGGGACAGGTCAAGTAGTCAAGGATTCGTCAAGGTATGAGCCACACACACGCCATCACCTCTTGACCACACCTTGACTGCGCAGCCTTGACAGCCTTGACGCTTCTCTCATCCCTGCCAAACTCGCTGCCATGGAAACCCTCCCCAAAATTCACGAAAAACAGCCCGTCGCCGTCGAACTGCCAGCCGGAGACCATTGGTGGTGCGCCTGCGGCCTGAGCGGCCACCAGCCCATGTGCGACGGCAGCCACAAAGGCAGCGGATTCGGCCCGAAGAAGTTCAACCTGCCCGAGGCCAAGAAAGTCTGGCTGTGCAACTGCAAGCACAGCAAGAACCCGCCCTTCTGCGACGGCTCGCACAAGGCACTCTAAACACAGCCTCACCGGCACACAATCACGCTGAACGCGTCGTGATGGGAATATCCCGCACGACGCGTTCTCTCATCCGCACTTCAAGCCTGTTTGATATGAGTTACCGATCCTTCCTCGTCGCCCTTGGCCTTTTGCTGGCCGCCGTTTCATTGAATGCGCAATCCATCGGCCTGCCGGGCCTGGATGACGGGCCGAAGACGCAGGTCAGTGCCTCATTGCACTCGGAGCTCAGTGCCGCCGCGCCGGGAGAAGCGTTTCGCGTAGCAGTGAAAGTGGTGCATGTGGCAGGCTCCCACACTTACGGCAAAATTCTGCCACCGGAGATCATCGGGAAGCCCACCAAGCTGATCTGGACGCTGCCGGAGGGCTGGAAGATGGAGGAACTGCCCTGGCCCGCCGTGCATCCATTCAAAGGACTCGATGGAACTCCCAGCGAAGGCTACGAAGGCACGGTTTATCTGCCGGCGAAGATCATTCCGTCTGCCAATGCCACCCTCGGCTCAACCTCGGAACTTCAGGTGAAGGTGGACGGACTGGTGTGCGATGACAAAACCTGCATGCCCTTCAAACAAGAGGCCAAAACCAGCCTCATGCTTGCTATCGCAGCCCAAGTCGATGCGACACAAACCGGGATCTTTGATAAGCTTCCCGCCTTGGTGAAAACGGCTGCCAAAACACCTCCAGTGCAAGCCGCTGGCGGCGAAGCGGCTGCAGCAGTGCCTCCGACCTTTCTCTTCATCATGTTCTCCGCCTTTGTGGGCGGTTTGATCCTCAACATCATGCCCTGCGTGTTTCCTGTGCTCGGCATCAAGGTCGTCGGCGTCGTGCAGCAGGCAGGCGAGGATCGCAAGCAGGTCGTGCTGCACGGCCTCGTGTACACGCTGGGCGTCCTGGTCATGTTTTGGGCGCTGGGCGGCCTCGTCGTCGCCTTGGGCAAGGGCTGGGGCTTTCAGCTTCAGTCCGCCGGGTTCAATTACGCCCTGGACGCGTTCTTCCTCATCTTTGGTCTGAACATGGCCGGTGTGTTTGAGATCGGCGCGTCCGCCGTCGGTGTAGGCGCGAATTTACAGGCCAAGCACGGGCTAGGCGGCTCGTTTTTCTCCGGCCTGCTGGCCACGGTGGTCGCCACGCCGTGCTCCGCGCCGTTTCTCGGCACGGCACTCGGCTTCGCAGTGAAACTGCCCGCGCCGCAGGCCATGCTGCTATTCAGTTTGATCGGCCTTGGCCTGGCCAGCCCGTTTCTGCTGCTCTCGGCGTTTCCCAAGCTCGTCTCCATGCTGCCAAGGCCCGGCGCGTGGATGGAAAGCTTCAAACAGGGCATGTCCTTCCTGCTGTTCGGCACCGTTTGCTACATGGTGTGGGTGCTGACCGGCATGGTCGAGGGACTGCCGATGCTTTGGCTCATGCTCAGCCTGGTGCTGGTGGGCCTCGGCTGCTGGATCTACGGCCGCTGGTCGCTGCCGCACAAACCAGCGCGCACACGTCTCGTCGCGGTGCTGCTGGCGCTGGCGGCGATTGGGGGCGGCTTGTGGCTCGGCTGGCCGCACATCGAAAAACAACCCACCGGAGCGCATGGCGCGAAGTTTGAAAACGGCCTGCTGTGGGAGCCGTGGTCCGAAGCCAAGGTCAAGGAACTCATCACCGCAGGCAAACCGGTGTACATCGACTTTACCGCCAAGTGGTGCCTGACCTGCCAGGTGAACAAACGCGTCTATCCTGACGTGAAGATTCAAGAACTCCTCAAGAAGCACGGCGTGGTGACGGTGAAAGCCGACTACACCAACGAGGACGAGCCGATCAAGCAAGCCTTTACCGCCCTCGGTCGCGGTGCTGTGCCAGTGAACGCATTGTACCTCCCAGGCGTGAAGGAACCCCTCGTCCTGCCGGAAATCCTCACCGTGGACAATTTGTCCGAGGCGCTGGGCAAGCTGCAGCAGTGATCTGTGCGCAAAAAAAACACGCGACGCTGATGAGGCGTCGCGTGCTCGGGATTGAATCTGTCTGGATGCTTACGCGAACAGCGCGGGGATCGGCTGGCCCTCGTCGGCAATCGTGAACGGACGCTTGCTGGGGCTGTAGATGACCTGATCGAGCGGCAGACCGAGGGCGTAGGCGATGGAGGCGTTGAAGTCCATGATCTTGACCTTGTTCTCGACGACCTCACGGCCTTCCTTGTCGGTCTTACCGTAGGTGTAGCCGCCTTTGACACCACCACCGAACATGACGGCGGAGAAGGCCTTCGGATAGTGGTCGCGACCGACGTTCTGATTGATGTCGGGTGTGCGGCCGAACTCGGAGGTCAGCACGATGAGGGTATCCTCAAGCAAACCACGGTTATGGAGGTCTGAAACGAGGGTAGCGAGGCCCTTATCGAGGGTTTCGCAGCGCTCAGGCACGGCAACGAAGTTGGCGTTGTGCGTGTCCCAGCCGCCGAGGGAGACCTCGACGAAGCGGACGCCACGCTCGACGAGACGACGAGCGAGAAGGCAACCCTGACCGAAGGCTTCACGGCCATAGGCTGCGCGGAGTTCGCCGGGTTCCTCGGTGAGGTCGAAGGCCTTGAGGTCTTCGGACTTCATCATGGCCATCGCGTCATCATACATGTCGGCGTAGGCCTTGACATTGCGGTGCGGGAAGGTTTTGCGAAAGTCTTGGTCGAGTTCGTCGGCGAGACGCATGCGGGCCTGGAATTTGTCTTCAGGAGCATTGTTTTTGATGTTTTTGAGGCCGTTTTCAGGATTGCTGACGAACAGCGGGGCCTGCGCGGCGGGGAAGAAGCCCGCGCCGGGGTGGCGGCTGTCGTTGCCGATGAAGACGAAGTTTGGCAGGGTGCTGTTACCGCCGCCCTGGAACACGTTGAGCCAAGCTCCCATGGCTGGATGGCGGATGGTGCCACGCAGCTCGTAGCTGGTGTGCATCATGTAGTTCCCCTGCTCATGCGCACCTTGAGTGGAGGTTAGGGAGTTGATGACCGTGCCGTGATGCATCTGCTGCGCGGTGAGCGGGAGATACTCGGAGATGCGGACGCCGTCGGCGCTGGTCTTGATGGGTTTCGTCGGACCGGCGGTCTCGACACCTTCCTTGGGATCCCAAGTGTCCATGTGGGACTGACCACCGCTCATGTAGAGGTAGATCACGTTTTTGGCCGTGGCCGCCTGCTTGAGCTTCGAGGAGCCTTCAAAGGCCGCAAAGGACTTGCTGGTGAGTGAATTGCCAAGCAGACCAACTCCGAGGAGGGAACTGGCGGTTTTGGCGGCGAAGTCGCGGCGGGTGATTTCGCCGGAACGGAGGAGTGCGGATGCGAGTTCCTGTTTCATGGGGTGCGCGTGGTGTTGTTGGTTGTGTCCTACTGAATGAAAATGAACTGCTGGGTGTTCAGCAGGGAGAAAATGAGGTCTTCCATGGTGTTGAGGCCGCTGTCCTGCCCCTTGAGCCACACTTCTTTCTCACGGGCGGTGGGTTTGCGGGAGAGAATCGTCTTGTAGGCTGCCTCGACCTTGTCATCGGGATACTGGGCCTTGTTGACGGTCAGCATGAGCTGGCTGTAACGGCTGGTGATCTGGGGCAGCAGGCTGCCATTCATCATCGCAAGCGCTTGCGGCACGCTGGCGTCGCTGTTGGCATTTTCGATGGTTTCGCGGTCGCTTTGGCCGAACTCACGCAGGTAGTGGCCCCGTGGAGCAGGGCTTTCGAGCTCGGCAGAACGCAAAGTGTTGCGGGCAATCTGTTCACGCTCGCTGATGTATTTTCTGCGCTCCTTGCCTTCAGGAACGCCGAAAAACTCGGCCTCCTCGGCGTAAGCCTCGCGTGCCTTGGCGGAAACGGCCTCTTTTTCCTCCTTGGTCAGCTCCTTGCGGTCATATCCAGGAATGCTGATTTTTTCCGTGCGGACGCCGCTGGCCATCATCATCATTTCACCGCCAGCCATCATGGACGGAGTGCCTTCGACACCGCCTTTGGTGTTCAAAGCCACGGTCTGGTAGGGTTTGCCGGTGACTTTCTCGAAGAGCTTCTTCTGACCGGTGGTGATGACCTCAGCGAATGTGACGCGGCGGCCTTCGTTTTGGATGCGGTTCACCTCGCTGCGGATGGCGTCGGACTTTTTCTTCAATTCATCCGCCTTGGTCATGGCCGCCACTTTGGCGGGACCTTCAGGCATCGCGTCAGCCGCGTCACGGGCGTCTTTGGCTGCGACACGGGCTTCAGCGTAGAGTTTCTGCTGCACTTCGGTTCGCTCACGATTCTTGCCATAGATGTCAGCGGCTTTTTTGAGCCCTGCGAGCGCTTCTTCAGGAGACAGGGCATCCACGCTGTCGGCGATCTTCTTGGCCTGCAGAATGCGCTGCTCCATGGTGTCACGATTGGCCTGGTTGATCATGTCCGGGCTGGGATTGATGAGTGTGACGAAGGAATCCCACATCTGTTCGGCGCTCATGCGGCGGAGCAGCGGCCCGGTAAAGTGATAGACATTGCCGGGAGCGTGCTCCTGGCGTGTGGCCTGGGCCTGATAAGCCTTGGTGTTGTAAAGCACACGAAGGACCGCCTTCATGTCGTAGTTCAAATCCACCACGAGTTTTTCAATGTGCTTCTCCATTTCAGGAACCATCGGCACGCTTGTGTCCATGAGTTCGTCCAGCGGCTCGATTAGAGCGAGGCCAAACACTCGCTTCCAGAGACGGTTCGCAATGACCGTGGTAAAGCGTGGGTTCTCAGGGCTGGTCATCCAGCGGGCGTAGGCTTGCAATGGCGTCTCACCGGGCTCGGTGATGCACTCGTGCCCCATCATTGTGCCGGGATCGACGGCGGACTTGGGCTTTGCGTCTGTGTATTGATAATCATGCGGCAAGGTTGGCTTCCGCTCACGGTTGCTGACAGAGGTGTAGCGCATGGTGTCGCGCACGTCATTCATCGACTCCTGATAACCGCGCTGCTCGGCGCGGAGCTTCTGGCGGGCCGTCTCGCGCTGCTTGCTCACTAGCTTGACCTGCTCCTCATACTTCTTCTGCGCACGAGCGTACTCTTGCTCGGCCTTGGTTCGCTCTTCCTTCGACATCTTGCCGTTGATCTTCAGGCGTTGCGGGCGCTGTGGCTCCTTGAAGGAGGCGCGTATGGTTGCTTCCTGCTCACGCAGAAGGTCGCCGACCTCGCCCATGACCCCGCCATTGTAGTCCTGGGTTTGCACGCCGTAGGTGAAGGCCGCCATCTTGAAGAACTGCATCTGCGTCCACTTATCGAAGGGATGGTTGTGGCACTGGGCACACTCGATGCGGGTGCCGAGGAAGACCCGAACTGTGTTCGCCATGTTGTCCAGTGGCATGCCGCGATCACGCATGTAGTAGCCGATGGCACCGTTGTCCCAGGCCTTGCCCTGCGCATTGACCATTTCTCGGACAAACGAGTCGTAGGGCTTGTTCTTCCGCAGACTGTCCTTCACGAATTCCGCATAGGCCGCGCCGGTGATCGCGCCGGTTTGGTTGCCATTTGAGGTTACACGCAACACATCAGCCCAGTAATTGAAGAAATGCTGCACATAGGCTTCGGAAGCGAGCAGCTTGTCAATCAGCTTGGCTCGTTTGTCGGCGTCCTTGGAAGCCAAAAACTCATCCGACTCACGCGTCGTAGGGATGCGCCCGATGATGTCGAGGTAGATCCGGCGCACGAAGGTGTTGTCGTCCGTCGCAGGATTGCCCTGCAGCTTGTGTTTCTGCCAGTCGGCCTCAAGAATGGAGTCAATTTGACGGGCTACGGAAGTGATGTCGTTTTTGCCAGCGGCACGCACAGTGGAGATCAAACAAAGCGCGAGCAAAGGGTAGGCGAAGAGTTTCTTCATGACCGCTGTAACGCCCTAGAAAGCTTCCTTTTTCACAATCGAGACACAAAGGTCAAAAAACAGGATCAGTCGATGCCTCGTGAATAATCCACAGCCCATGTCACCCTGACACCAAAGAATAGCCACTACCTCCAATTCAGGCAGCATACCTGCGGCGCAGCAAAAGCACCATGCCTGCGGCAGCGATCAGCAGCGCACCACCCGGCTCCGGGACCGGGGCCACAGTCACGCGCCCCACCATCACCGCCTGCCCGGTCTCGCCCTCAAACACGCGAAACTTGTCAAAATCAGACAGCGAGCCATCGGTGGCGTTTTGATCGACTTGGAAGGTCAGTTCGAGGAAGTAATTGCGGTTTTCGGCATCGGTGAAGTTCAGCGGATTGGTAGGGCTGCCTAGTTTCACAATGTCCGCGCTGGTGGTCGAGTTGCTGCTATTCAGCGTGTTGATCATCATCAGCGTGGAGTTGATCGCCTGCGTGGGATTGGTCAGCAGCGGGCTGGAAAAAGTCAGCAGCAGGCTCAAGTCCACCTGCGAGGCACCGGTGCCGCTGGCGATCGTTCCGTTGCGGAAATACAGGCGACCGATCTCAAAAGAGGTCTCCAGCGCCACATCGCTGAAATTGCCCGGGTGGAACCACAACGCGCTGGTATCATCATCATGGCTCGCCGCCGTGCCCCACGAGAAAGCGGAAGCGCCTGCCACCGCCGTGAAAGGAATCGGATTCAGCACGGCTGGCACGCCGTTGAGCAAATTGTTGTCGATGGAATAGACGAATGAATTGTTTCCCGGGGATTCCGAGATCGGATCGGTAAAAATGGAGGAGCTAGATCCATTCAGCAGAGTGCCTGAGCCGATGGCTTGACCATGGGCCACCGAACCAATGCCAAAAATAACGGTCAGCGTGATCAATTTTAATGCAGTTTTCATGATGGTAATTGGGAGGGTGTTAAGAGCGGATCGCTAAGTCAGGAGCGCTGGTGAGCGCCATGGGGTGATCACCCCATTTTTTTGATGCCGACTTGGCGGAGCCAATTCCGAAAGCTCATCAAGGGAATGCGGGATGGCGCTGGTTTGAGGACGCACCAGAGGGATGGCGTTCAACGAGGTGGGGCAAGGCGAGGTGGCGGCTCCGGTTGGCTGGCGCGACTGGCACTTCTTTGACGGCCTGCTCGCGCGCTTTAATCGCGATGCTGTCAGTGGCGGCCTGCCAGATGACCTCTTTGCCAAGGTGGGTGCCAATGAGGTTCTAGTGCGCACGCTCACTCAGGCGGATCTCGGCCAACAGAGCGAAGGCATGACTGAAGATGCTTTCAGAGGACACGCTGCGCGGCACGTCCTCCCAGACGCAGAGTCTGCCAAATCACGCCCGTGCAGAAATCAAAGTGTTGTGGTAGCATAGGGCCAAGTGAAGCGACACCCGCCAACATTCATCTTTGCCACCGTGCTTCTCCTGATGGCCTTTTCGCTTGGCTGGCTGGCGATGGAAGCCTCCCACACTGCTAAAGTGGCCAAAAGCGACGCACCAGAACTCATCCGCAGGCCAAAAGTCGGAACCAAGCGGTCGATGCCGCGGGAAATGCCCACGCAGGAGCAAAACACGCCGGCATCGCAGCCCCAGGTCCAAGCGCTCAATGTCCCAGGGGCCTTGCCAAACGAAGCCTTGCTCACCTTCCGCACACCGGAGGCACTGGCCGCGTTTCGGGACCGTTCCGCGCTGCTCGGCCTCGAAGTTCTCGGTCACGACATCCAACTCCGCTCCGCTCGGGTGCGATTTCGCGACACTGCGGGACTTGAACAAGATCTGAACGAGCATGCCACCGATTACACCCACATCGGCCCGAATTACCTCGTTCGCATCCCCGGTCTTCCCGAGCCAGCTCCGCAAACTGACACGGCCAACGCGGGAGGAGCAGAACCTTTTCGCAGTCAGGGCCTCGAAGCCATCGGAGCCAGCGGAAATAGAAACGGCTGGGGACAGGGTCTCACCGTCGCCGTTATCGACTCCGGCATTGCTGCCCATCCCTCGCTCAAAGATGTGCAGATCACCCACATTGACCTCGTGAACGATGGCAGCGCGATGAACGGCCACGGCACCGCCATGGCATCTCTCATCGCAGGCAATGAAACGAGCGTTAGCGGCGTCGCTCCAGCCGCTAAACTGCTCGATATCCGCGTGGCAGACACCCATGGCGACAGCAACACCGCCCTGCTTTCCAGCGCCATCGTTAAAGCTACCGACCTGGGTGCCCGCGTCATCAACGTCAGCCTCGGCAGTTCCGGCTCCGCTCCCATACTCGAAGCAGCCGTGCGCTACGCTCAAAGCCGCCATGTCATCATCGTCGCTGCCGCAGGCAACGAGCAGCAAAACGCGCTCTCCATGCCCGCAGGCATCCCCGGCGTCCTCAGCGTGGGTGCGGTCGATGCCAATGGCACTCAGGCCTACTTTTCCAACTCCGGCCCTGGCCTGACCCTCGTCGCCCCCGGTGTCGGCATCATATCCGGCTATGCCGAAAACAAGCTCGTCATCGGCAGCGGCACCTCACAAGCCACCGCCATCACGAGCGGTGTCGTAGCCTCACTCCTCTCCCGCGGCTACCACGGCACCAACATCATTCCTCTG
>JAJTDU010000234.1 GCA_021298725.1 Verrucomicrobiaceae bacterium
CGCCATCCTGCGCCGCTGCCTGAACTGGGGCAACGAGGCGCTCTCCGCGCTCAATGAGCTGGTGGAATCGCCGGCTTGGCAGGGTCGGCTGGATTTGCTCGCCGAGTTCCGCGCTGAGTTGTTCGCGCTGCGAGATGGGATGACGGATCTGCGCAGGGAGCTGCGGGAATAGCGATGGCGTAGGGCGACTTTTGGCCACCGGGTCCGTGGAGGTTAGAGGTTGTGCTGCCGTCGGCGACACTTCTTACTTCGCTCTTCGCTCTTCGCTCTTCGCTCTTCGCTCTTCGCTCGCCGGGAGGCTGCTAAGCGGAGCGCAGCGACTTCCACGGCTCTTCCTCGCTGTGATCGACGAGGCCCGGCTCATCCGCCTTTGCGGGGGAAAGAATCGCGAGGAAGACGAGCATCTCATCTCCCACGTTCCAGGTGCCGTGGATTTCGCCCATCGGGATGAAGGCCATGTCGCCCGGACCGAGGATTTTCTTCTGTTGGCCGACCCACTGCTCAGCCTTGCCGGAGATGATGTAGATCATCTCCTCCCGGGTCGGGTGCGAGTGGAAGGGATGGCTGCGGCCCGGCTCCATGTTCGCGCGCACCATCATGAGGTGCTCGTTGTTGACGATGTCGCTGCGGCAGAGCCACTCTTCGAGCGTCCACGGGGACTGAAAATCGACTTTTTCAGCGGCGCTGACGAAACGGCGGTTGGAGATGGCGTCGGACATGGTGCGCGGATGCTAGCGTGCTGAAAACGCGACGGCAAGCCGTGGGATGCACCTGTGGCTATCCGATTTGCCACTTGGCTACAGGTTCCGTAGGCCAGAGGTAAAATGATGACGGGTAAAATGATGTTCTGATCATTTTACCCGTCATTATTTTACCAACTCAATAGGTGAACAAATCCTTCACCACCCACGGGCGTTCGATCTCCTTGCCCTGTTGTTTCATGAGCAGGGAGAGGGCGTCGGCCATGCGCTGTTTCATGTGCTTGGTCAGGCGGCGGCCTTTGCGGGCGCGCTGCACGGCCTTGTGGGTCATCGGCTCGGTGCTGGCGGTCACCAGGGCATGATTGGTCACCTCATGCTCGGTCATGATCCCGTCCAGAGGCTGCACGCCCATGTTGCGCTCGATTTCGTCTTGTCCCATGATCACCTTCTCATGGCACAAACCGCCGTCCGCAAACTGAATTCGAGCCATGTGTGCCACGCTCCATCTCGTGAGTTATTCATCGGCGCATCAGCATTGAGGTAATCTTTCCCTATGGCTTATCCGGGTCCATCTGCTCCTTCCGTGCTGCGCCGGGTGATGGCCCCGGCCCTGGAGGCATTGGTGGACCTGATCTACCCGCGATTGTGCGGCGGGTGCCAGGTGCCGCTGGGGCAGGGGGCTCCGCGCAGCGGTGAGAGGGCGTGGTTTTGCCAAGTTTGCGCGGATGAACTGCCGCGGGTGGAGCCGCCTTACTGCCGGGTGTGTGGGGAGATGTATGACGGGTCATTCACGCATGAGTTCCGCTGCATGAACTGCAGCGGGCGCAAGCTGGAGTTCGAGTTTGCCGTGGCGGCCTGCCGAGCGCAGGGCGCGGTGCGGGAGCTGGTGCATCAGTTCAAGTATGACCGCCGCCTGCAACTGCGCGGCGCTTTGGCGGCGCTGATGCTGCGGACGTTGGAGGAACCCCGTCTGGCCGGGGAAAATCTGGCGGATTGGCTGCTGGTGCCAGTGCCGCTGCATCGCAGCCGGGAGCTGGACCGAGAGTTCAATCAAAGCTGGGAGCTCTGCCAACGGCTGGCGCAGTGGACGGGCATCCCGGCGGCGAACGTCCTGGCTCGCATCCGCGAGACCGACACGCAGGCGAGCCTGGACCGCGATGAGCGGCTGCGTAACCTGCGTGGGGCCTTTGCCCTGCGTCAACCACGGCCCTGGCAGGCCAAAACCGCGCTCCAAGGCCGCCGCATCCTGCTGGTGGACGATGTTTTCACCACGGGCGCGACGACGAGCGAGTGCGCCCGGGTGCTGCGGCGGGAGGGTGGGGCAGAAAAAGTGGTGGTCATCACCGCAGCACGCGGCTAGGATCGGCACCGCGTCCGGCTCTGGCCGGGCCTGACAGTGCGAACGCCGGGTGGATCTGATCCTACCCGACACCTCCTGCGACATGCCACTCGGGGAGACGCCCCATCAGGTCCGCCATCGCAAGACGCCCACACCGATTGACCTACCATGGGATTTTTCAAAAAACGCACCGTTGACGAACTTGGCGAAAAGAAACGCGACATGCCGGAGGGCCTCTGGACGAAGTGCCCCTCGTGCAATGAGAGTCTTTTCGAGGATGCATTGAGCAAGAACCTCCGCGTTTGCACGAGCTGCGGCTACCATTTCACCATCAGCTCCGGTGAGCGCATTTCCAGCATGGTGGACGAGGGCAGCTTCGTCGAGATGGACAAGGTGCTCGACTCGGTGAACGCCCTCGGCTTCAAAGGCTACCTGGACAAGGTGAAGGCCTACCAGCAGAAAACCGGGCTGACCGAAGCTGTCGTCACAGGGCGGGCACTGATCGAAGGCGTGCCGGTCTTGCTGGCCATCATGGATTTCCGCTTCCTCGGTGCCAGCATGGGCAGTGTGGTGGGAGAAAAAATCACCCGTGCCATCGAAGCCGCCACTGCCGAGCGCAAGCCGGTCCTCGTGTTCTCCGCCTCCGGCGGTGCCCGCATGCATGAGGGCATCCTGAGCCTCATGCAGATGGCCAAGACGAGCGGGGCGCTGGCCCGGCACGCCGAGGCGCGCCTGCCTTACATTTCCATTCTCACGCATCCGACCACTGGCGGTGTGACGGCCAGTTTCGCCACGCTGGGAGACATCATCATCGCCGAGCCCAAGTGCATGATCGGTTTCGCTGGTCCACGTGTGGTGAAGGAAACGACCCACGCCGACCTGCCACCCGGCTTCCAAACGGCCGAGTTCATGATGCAGCACGGCTTGGTGGACATGATCGTGGATCGCAAAGACATGCGCACCACGCTGGCGAAGCTGCTGCGCTACATGAGCGCCGGCAAGGCCGTCTGATGTGGAGTCAGCGTCTCGCTCTCTTGTTTTACCGCAATCTTGTGGGCTCAGAACCAGGGCCAACGCATGCGAGGCTGGAGTAGCTGGGCGATAAGGAAGCGGTGAACACGGTTCAAGAATGTGAATAAGCGCCCAGGCTGTGAATATAGCCTCGGTCATTTTCCGCGAATAATTATGGCAATCGGACTGGCAATCCATTATTTAAGGCCCATTAAATACCGCGATTTGCCAGCCTGTGCCGCTGGTTGCTGTTTCCGCCTGCCATGTCCGCCGCGAAAAAAGGTCCCAAAAAGGCTGCCAAGCGCTCTCCCAAGAAGCGCCCGGAACCGGACACACATGTCATTGACTACGAGCCGGAGTCCCCGGTGATCCGTGAGCATGAGGCGGAGGAGCGCCGCCGCCGAGGCTTCCGCACCGCCATGTGGATGATCGCTGCGATGATCATCTTCGGCCTTGGCTGGGTGACCTGGCATGAGGCGCTGGAAAAGAACGCCCAATTCCTGCTCAAGGCGGTGGAGGTGAACACGGAGGGCACACTCACGCGCGAGCAGATCGTCGCCGCCACCGGCCTGACCACCGCCACGAACCTGCTCACCATGAACCTGCGCGAGGTGCGGGCCAAGATCGAACGCCTGCCACAGGTGAAGTCCGCCGTGATCCACCGTGACTACCACGGCAAGCTGAGGCTGGATGTCGTGCAAAGACTGCCAGTGGCCTGGATCGAGTGTGATCACGAAGCAATGCCTCGCCATGCCACGCATTCAGTTTTCTGAACTCAGCGAGGCCGTTCCCGGCAAGGTGGTGCCGGATTTGCATGTCCACGCGGCGCTGCGCCTGATGCGGGAGCTGCAAAAGCGTGATGAAGATGGCCGCGCCAAGCTGGAGCGCATCGAGATCCCGAATGCGTGGTCGCTCGTCGCTCATTGTGTCGGCGAGGTCAAAATCACCTTTGGTGTGGACGATCTGGAGCCGCAGCTCGCCCGCTTTGACCGTTTCACCCACGAGGCGCAGGCGCGGAACTGGCGCGTGGCCACTTTGAACCTCCTCGCACGGGTGAACACGCCCGCCACCTTTCACGAGCCACCGGACGTCACCGGGCTGAATCTGGCGGACACCGCCGCCGCCTCCACCCCAACCGCACGCTGATTCTCTCCATGGCCAAAAGTACCATCTACGCAGGACTCGAAATCGGAACGCACAAAATCTGTGTCGTCGTCGGCGAGGCGAAGCGTGACGGAGCCATCAAAATTCTCGGCGTGGGCCAGGCGCCCTCACGCGGTGTGCGCAAAGGTGAGATCGTCGATTTTGAAAAGGTGCAGACCTGCGTGAATGACGCGCTCGTGCGCGCTGAGGACCGCAGTGACGTGATGATCCGCAATGTCTTTCTCGGTGTGACGGGTGCGCACATTGAAAGCCTGAACAATCGTGGCCGCCACCGCCTGCCGGACGATCAAACCGAGATCACCGAGGACGATGTCGAGGAGGCAAAGGAGATCGCCCGCAGCGTCTCCATCCCGCAGTCCAACGTCTTCCTGCACAGCGTGACACGTCAGTACATCGTTGACGGTGTCGAGGCCGTGCGGCAGCCGATCGGGCGCGAGGGACGCGTGCTGGAGGCAGACTATCACATCATCCACGGCATCCGTGGCCGTGTGCAGAACGCCATCCGCTGCGTGCGTGAGATTCCTCTCGAAGTCGAAGATGTGGTGTTCAATCCGGTCGCCGCTGCCCAGGTCGTGCTGACGCGTGAGGCGAAAATGCAAGGCGCACTCATGATCGACTTCGGTGCCGGCACTTGCGACTACGTTTTGTATGAAGACGGCATGATCACCGCCTCCGGGTGTGTGCCGCTGGGCGGCGATCACATCACGAACGACGTGGCGATGGCCCTGCAAATCCCGAACGGCCGCGCTGAGCGGCTGAAGGTCGAGGAAGGCAGTGTTTTATACGATGAAGTGCCAGAGGGCGAGATGCTCAGCATCGAGGACGATACGGGTTTGGTCCTCGGCGAGGTCGAGCGTGCTTTCCTGAACGAGGTCATGAATCTGCGCACCAAGGAAATTCTCATTCAGGTGCGCGTGCGCGTGGAGGAGCATCTCGGCCGCCTCGGCGCGGGCATTTACCTCACCGGTGGCGTGAGCCTCATGAAAGGCGTTGACGCCGTGGCGCGTGAGGTGTTTGGCATCAAGGTTACACGCGCTGGCTCCGCTCCCGTGAGCGGCATCACCGCCACCTTCGAGAACCCGCAGTATTCCGCGCCCATCGGCCTCATCCGCTACGCGCAGATCCTCGACAGCGAAAAGCCTTTCCTCTCGCCCTTGAAGCGCCTCGGTAGGCGCATGCAGGAGCTTCTATCCTCCGTCACTCTTTAATCACCAGCCAGCCCATCCTCAACCACCCACGATTATGGTAGAATACGACCGTTCCCAGTCCAGCGAAGGCGCCAGTAAAACCGGGCCTCGCATCTGCATCGTTGGCATCGGCGGTGCCGGCTCCAATGTCGTCGATCGCATCACGCTCGACCGCATCGTCGAGGCCACGCTCATCTGCGCTCACACCGATGTGCGTGTGCTAGGCCACTCCATGGCCCCGGTGAAGATCCAGCTCGGCGCGGAGCTGATGAAAGGCATCGGCGCGGGGGGGGATCCTGATCTTGGGCGCGAAGCCGCTCTGTTCTCCCGTGAGCAGATCCGCCAGTCGGTCGAAAATCACGACATCATCTTCATCAGCGCCGGTCTGGGCGGCGGCACCGGCAGTGGTGCGGCTCCAGTCATCGCTGAAATCGCCAAAGGCACCGGGGCGCTTGTTTTGGTCGTTGCCACCATGCCCTTCAGCTTTGAAGGCCGCCGCCGGCTTGCTCAGGCGGAGGAAGCACTCGAACTGCTGCAAAAACGCGCCGACGCGCTCGTGCTTTTTGAAAACAATCGCATGGGAGAACTCATCCTGCCGAAGGATGGCATCCAGAAAGCCTTCAATCAGGCGGATCAGCTCATCGCCCAGAGCCTCCGTGCGGTTTCCACCATCACCTCCACGCCAGGGCTGGTGAAACTCGGCCTGGATGATCTTACCACCGCGCTGGCCGCCACCAATGGCCGCTGCCTGTTCGGCTTTGGCGAGGCCCGGGGTCAAAACCGTGGCACCGAAGCGCTCAAAAAGGCGCTCAAGAGTCCGCTCATCGACCAAGGACGCCTCCTGCATCAGACCAGGACGCTGCTCGTTCACATTGCCGGCGGAGAGTCGCTCACCCTGGTCGAGGTCGAGGGCGTCATGAAGCAGCTTGGCCGTCATGTGCCCGACCAAACGCACATCCTGTTCGGTCTCGGGGTCGATGCGAAGCTTGGAGATGCGATTGCCATCACGCTCATTAGCTCCCTCGGTCTGAGTCAGCTCAATGCGCACGCCACTGCTGCGCCGCCGTCTGAAATGCTCCAGCCGCGTGCCGAGGCAGCCCCCGCGCCTAGACGTGAGGTGCCGGTGAAAAAAGCCGTCGCACCGCCGCTGATGCATGCAGAGCCGGTGGCCGAACTGCTTTTCAAGTCCGAGGAGATCACTCCCCCAGCGCACCCTCCTGCCGTGGAAGCCGTCGAAAGCATCCAAGAACCGGAACCAGAGCCGTTCATCGAAGAAGAAGAGCCGACATTTTTGGATGAGGCAGAGTTTGCGCCCGCGCCGCCTGCGCCGCCTGAAATCGCACCCACGCCTGCTACCGCCCGCATTCCCGTGCGCACGCCGGTGGCAAGAGAACTCGCCGAGGCGGCCCGTGCCAAGGAATCCACCCTGGCCTCTGTCGTCGCCCGTAGTGTGACGCTGCAAACAGAGTTTGCTCCGCCGCAGGATGAATTGATCTCGTTCGACAACCCGCCGCCGCCTGCCGTCACGACGATTCACGCCACCACCATCGTCGCCCGCAAGCCTGCCAGCGATCCGCAGCAGACCTTCAGCCTCGGCGAAGAAGATCGCGGCCGCTTCAAGGACACCGAACCCTCCATCGTGCAGGGTGAGGATCTCGATGTGCCGACTTGGATGCGCCTGAAGAAAAAGCTGCGGAGGTAGTCCACTCTCCGCAGCCTGTTTGCAGAAGATGGTGACGCCTACTCCTTGAGCTTCGCGATCAGGTATTCCGTCGTAGATTTGGCCTTCACGTCGGTCACACCCGGATAAAACAGCGCACAGGCCACACCGTTCGCCTTGCAGTGCTCCTGCAGCTTCACGCCAAAGTTCGCGGTGTGTGTCGGATCCTTCTGCACCTGTCCCAGCGCAGGCGGAGCGGCAAAGGAGAGGTAAACCGGCGGGTCATCCGACGAAACAAGTGCGTAGGGCGAGTACTCGGCGATCCAGGGCAGGATTTTCTCCCGTGCGGCCAGGAAGACGTCGAATTTCGGGCGTTCCTTGCCAGGAAGGAAGGCATGTCCGCCGTAGGAGCTGTTCGGCGTCCATTCCTTCATCTGCTGCGGGTCCAGCGTGGTCTGTGCGCCATTCACCGCCGCACAGAAGAGCCGAGTCGATTCATGCGCGATGGGATCGCGGCTCTTCAGATCGGCCATGTCGGGGTGGAAGGCCAGCCACAGGCTGGAACACGCGCCCGCCGAGCCGCCGCTGGCACCGATGCGTGTCTTGTCGATGTTCCACTCCGCCGCCTTGCTGCGCACGGTCTGCAAGGCGAGCGCCGCATCATGCAGCGGAGCTTTCACTGGCGGCTCCACCTCCTGCGCCTGCGAGATGTAGCGGTAGTTGATCGAAACGACGGAGATGCCTTCCTTCAAAAACGGCTCCACGGCGATCCCCGCCTTGTCCCCGCCCATCCAGCCGCCGCCATGGATGTAAAACAGCAGCGGCGTCGGCTTGTCCGACTTCGCCTGCCAGAAATCGAGCACGTTCCGCTCATGCGGCCCATACTTGAAATCAGCCACCGTCTTCGGCGGATTCTGCGGATAAACTTTTTTGGCCGGAGCCTTCTTGGCGGGCGCTTCAGCCTTCTTCGCCGGAGTTTCGGCGGCGAAGGAGAGGCTGGTGAGTAGGAGGAGGGAAAGGGTGAGTTTCATGGACCGCATAGTACGCAATGCATATCACCCATCTGGCAGGCAGTCCGAGTTCTTCCTTGCCACGTCCATCCACTAGGATCATCATCCCCTGCATGACAGCCACCATCACACTTGGCAAAGCGGGACGGCTCATTGTCCCCAAGTCCACACGCGATCTTCTCGGCCTGCGTGAAGGTGCGCGGCTGCGGCTCA
>JAJTDU010000235.1 GCA_021298725.1 Verrucomicrobiaceae bacterium
CCCCAGACTCTACTCACCGGCACCGCTATCGTCCCCACACCAGCGCTCATCCAGGACGCCTTCTCCACCATCGTCATCACACCAGGTTGGAGCGTCGAGCGCGTTCCAGGCTTTGGCCATATCCTCCGTAACGCGTCCCCCTTCGCCTCCCGGCCCCTTGCACGCGATCTGCTGCGCCATCGCTTCCACTCCATCGTCAGCGATATGGGCGCGATGCTCTGCCGCACCGCCATTTCCACCAACATCCGCGAGCGGCTCGATTTCTCCTGCGCGTTGCTCGATCCGCAAGGACGCCTGCTTTCCAGCGCCCCGCACATTCCCGTGCATCTGGGTGCGCTGGGCGTTTGCGTGCGGGAAGTCGCTAAAGCCGCCCCGCTGCAGCCGGGAGACACGATCATCACGAATCATCCGGCGTTTGGCGGATCGCATCTGCCCGATCTCACGCTGATCACACCGGTGTTTGATTCAAACAGCCAGCTCATCGGTTACATCGCCAATCGGGCGCATCACGCCGAGATCGGCGGCATCACACCGGGGTCGATGCCAGCCAACGCGACTCGATTGATCCAAGAAGGCGTCGTCATCTCCCCACGGCACCTGATTCGCAGCGGAACGTCGTGTTTCGACGAAATCAGCCAGCTTTTAACCTCAGCACTGCATCCCACACGCAATCTGGCGGACAACTTGGCCGACCTGCATGCCCAACTCGCGGCCAATCAGCATGGTGTGGAGCGCTTGCGAGCGTTGGAAAGCGATTCGCTGGCAGAGGGGATGCAAAGCATCCTGGACCACTCCGCCGCCGTCATGCGCGGGCAAATCAACCGACTGCCGGATTCGATCTCCGCCACGGAAAAGCTCGATGACGGCTCCCAGATCACGGTTTCGATGCGGAAGGCCGGTGGAAAGCTCATCCTCGACTTCACCGGCACCAGTGGCGTGCATCCACGCAACCTGAACGCCACCACCGCCATCGTGCGAAGTGCGGTGCTTTATGTGATGCGGCTGATGCTGCAAGAAGACATGCCTCTCAACGAAGGTCTGCTCGATCCTGTCGAGATCATCCTTCCCACCTCTCTCCTCAATCCCGTCTTCTCAGACGATCCTGCGCACTGTCCCGCCGTGGTCGGTGGCAATGTCGAGGTCAGCCAGCGGCTTGTGGACACGCTCATCAAGGCGCTGGGGCTTCAAGCGTGCAGCCAGGGCACCATGAACAATTTCTTGTTCGGCGGCGGTCATTTCGGCTACTACGAGACGATTGCGGGCGGCTCCGGCGCTGGCGACGGCCACGACGGGGCGCACGCACTGCACACGCACATGACGAACACCGCCATCACCGATCCCGAGATCATCGAACAGCGCTACCCGGTGCGTTTGCACCAGTTTGCGATTCGTCACGGCTCCGGCGGCACGGGTCAGTGGCGCGGTGGCGATGGCGTGGTGCGCGAGTTTGAGTTCGTGGACCCGCTGACGGTGAGCCTACTCACCCAGCATCGCGTGGAGGCCCCGTTTGGCCTGCACGGCGGTCAAAACGGTCAATGTGGTCGCCAAACCTTGGTGCGTGAAAATCAAAGCACTCTGCTTGAAGGCTGCACGTCGTTCGAAGCGCAGGCAGGCGACCGCGTCATCATCGAAACACCCGGCGGCGGCGGATGGGGGACGCTTTCATGAAACCCATCGCGCTCATCACCGGTGGCGAAGGCGATCTGGCCAAGTCGATTGGCACCGAACTCAAGCAGGCAGGTTTTGAGATTGTGGCTCCGGGTCGTTCCGAGCTGGATGTGACGGACAAGGCTTCGGTGAAAGCGTTTTTTGACGACCTACAGCCGCTTGATCTGCTGGTGAACAATGCTGGAGCTTTTCACGACGCATTGATGGCAAAGATGAGCGATGAGCACTTCGATCACGTCGTCGATGTGAATCTGAAGGGCGCGTTTCTCGTGTCGCAGGCAGCGTTGAAGCTCATGTCGAAGCAACGCAGCGGTCACATCGTGAACATTGGCTCGTACTCGGCACTGAGTGGTCCGGCAGGCCAGGCGAACTACGCGGCGGCGAAGGCGGGGCTGATCGGACTGACCCAGAGCATCGCCAAAGAGTATGGAGCACGCAATGTGTGGGCAAACTGCGTGCTACCAGGCTTTTTGGAGACGAAGATGACGCGGCATCTGCTGGAGGATGAGACCTGGCGTGAGAACATGCTGCAAACGCATGCGTTGGGGCGACTGAACACGGCGGAGGATGCGGCACGGTTCATCGTGTTTCTTCACAGCCTGGCGAACGTGAGCGGGCAGGTGTTTCAGCTCGACAGCCGGGTTAGGCGCTGGGCTTGAGCGCGAACTCAAGCGGCATCGGCGCCTCCCAACTGCTCGGAAAGCCTGCGAGATTGAGTTCGAAGCGTGAGGAATGCAGTGCTTGGCGCGGCAGGATGAGTTTTTTCTCCAAGGCAGGCGTCCAGCCGGTTTCGATGAACTCCAGGTAGCAGCGGTCATCGCGGCCGTAAAGTTTGTCACCGACGATGGGAAAGCCGAGATGATGAAGGTGAACGCGAATTTGATGCATGCGGCCGGTTTCGGGCTTGGCCTCAATCAAAGCGAACGGCATGCCGTCACGCTCGAAGCGCTGCAGCGTGCGGAACGAGGTCCGGCAGGTCGTTCCTTGTGGATGGACGATTTGTTTGACCCAAATGTCGGCTTCTTGCACCTCTCCGGCTCGAAGAATGGGGGCATCGAGAGCTTTCTCATCCCATTCGGGCCAGCCGTGGACCAGCGCGGTGTAGGTCTTGTGGATTTTGCGTTCCTGCATCGCCATGCCGAAGAGGCGGGCGAGTTCGTGATTTTTCGCGATGAGTACGACGCCACTGGTCTCGCGGTCGAGGCGGTTGATGAGGGAGACTTGGCCGCCGTTGGCGATTTCATACGAGAGGAGATCACAGAGCCGATGCCAGAGCGTGGGCGGGCCGTTGGGAGCGCTAGGATGGATTTGCAGCGGCGCGGGCTTATTGACGACGATGTAGCCATCTGACTCGTCGATGACAGTGAAGGTAGCGTCATTGCGAATGCTCACGGCAGGGGGATGGCGAGTTGCCGGGCATAGACGATCTGCTGAGGATCGTGGAGGTAATCCTTGTCATCGAAGTGCCACCACTCGGACTCCAACTGGATAAACCCGGCCCGCTGCATGGCCGCCTGGAGAATTTGAAGGTTTTGCTTCACCACGGGATCGTTGCCTCGGTAGTGGCGGCTGGCATTGGCCAAATCCTGGTCAAATCCGGTGGGCATGCGCAGAACATTTCCGTGGGCATCCACGAGCGTGAGATCGACGGCGATGCCGCCGCAATGTCGGCTCCAACCCGTGGCCTCGGGGGAAAGAAACATGCCGGTGCTGCCTGCGTGGCAGTGCAGGGTCTCCTGCGCTTCAGGCGGGCGGTAAGCATCCCAGATGCGCAGGCCGTAGCCCTGGGCACGCAGCAGTGTCTGGGCGGTCTTGAGCTTTTCCGCCGTCTCAATTCGCAGCAGGCAGGGCATACGCGCAGGGTAAAGCGGGCGCTTGGCGACGTTGTCTGGGGTGGCATAGCGTAGATCAATGACCGCGTCTGGGATCACTCGACGGACCTCAATCAAGCCACAGTGTTTCGCGAGTTCGATGGAATGAGCGGGGACAAAGGCACTGCGAGTTCCACCTTCAGAGGCACAGGCCGCCAAGCCGAAGCCGAGAAAGAGGTGAGGGATGATGCGCCAGGAATCTGAAGTCATGCGGAGTTTTTGCTTCCGTACTCATGCACGGCGGGGCAAGTTTGCAAATCTAGCCCTCTCCCATGACGCGTTATCAAGTCCTTAGCACATTGCTGCATCTCCTTTTCTTCTACATCGGCGCGGGGATCGGTTCTTTTCTCAATGTGGTGATCTACCGGCTGCCGCTCGGCATCTCAGTGAATCATCCCAAGCGCAGCTACTGCCCGTCCTGCAAATATCAGATCCCGATGTGGCAGAACATTCCCCTGCTGAGCTGGCTACTACTGCGCGGGAAATGTGCGAACTGTGACGGCAAGATCTCGATGCGCTACTTTTGGGTCGAGTTGCTGACCGGAGCGCTTTTTTACATGGTGTTTTTGAAGGTCATCGGTGATTACGCCGACCCGTGGCCGTTCATCCAAGTCTGGGGGCCGCATGTTCTATGCCTGTGGGTGTTTGTCAGCCTGCTGGTCGCGGGCACTTTCATCGACATCGACCATTTCATCCTGCCGCACTCCATCACGATTGGCGGCGCAGTGGTTGGAGTGTTCTCCGCTTGGTGGGTGCCTGCGCTGGTGGAGCAGGAAACTCACACCCATGGCCTGCTCATCTCCTTAGCCAGCGCGGCCCTGGGACTCGGCGGCCTGTGGCTGGTGGTGGAGCTGGGAAAGCTGGCCTTTGGTCGCAAAAAGTTTGTCTTTGAAAAGGAGCAGGATTGGCAAGTCACTCAGCCGGATGAAAACGAGCCGCCAGTGGTCGTCTTTGGCGAGCACAGGTTTGAGT
>JAJTDU010000236.1 GCA_021298725.1 Verrucomicrobiaceae bacterium
CGCGCCCGAAAAGCCCGGCACCTACCCTTATGTCTGCACCTTTCCTGGTCACGCACTCACCATGCGCGGGGAGATGAAAGTCGCACCGATGGGCGCGGGCCTTAAAGATCTCCAATTCGCCCTCTACCTCGGCAATTGGAAAGCGCTGCCCGACTTCTCGCAGCTCAAGCCACATCGCGAAGGCAAGGTCGATGACAACCTCATCGCCGTGAAGCTCGACGACTACAAAAACGAGTTTGGCGTCGTCTTCACGGGTAAGATCATCGCTCCGAGAAAGGGGGCGTATCGTTTCTTCCTCTCCAGCGACGACGGAGCGCGTATCCTCATCGACGGCAAGGAAGTCGTTGCCTACGACGGCATCCATCCTGCTGGCGACATCAAGGAGAAGGGCCTCCAGCTCGACAAAGGAGAGCACACATTCCGCCTCGAATACTTCCAGGGCGGCGGCAACATTGAACTCTACGCCGCGTGGAAAGGGGCCGACTTCCAAATCACGCCGCTCTCCCAATGGCTGCATCCGAACTGGAAAGGCGGAGCCAAAAAACAGAAGGAATTCGATCCGATTCCGCTCGTCGTGAAGGACGAGCCGGTCATTTACCGAAACTTCATCCAGGGCGCGGGGAACCGCGGCGTCGGCGTCGGCTATCCCGGCGGCATCAACATCGCCTGGAGCGCCGAGAGCATGAACCTTGCCCTCATCTGGCGCGGGGCTTTCATCGATGCCTCCAAGCACTGGAACTCACGCGGCGGCGGCCATCAGGCTCCGCTCGGCTACGACGTGCTCCAGCCCACTGGCGAGGTCACACCCGCGTTCTTCGTCAGCGAGAAACCTGATGCTGAATGGCCGAAGTGGGACAAAGCAAAGCGCTATGACGGCTTTGAATGGCAAGGCTACAGCCTTGATACCAAACGCGCCCCAACCTTCCGCTACACTTGGCAGGGGGCCGAGATCGAGGAGACCTTCACCACCGAAGGCAACGGCAACAAGCCTGACGGCAAGGCCAAACTCATCCGCACTGTGAAAATCAAAGGCAAGCTGCCTGAGAATGCGTGGTATCGCCTCGGCGTCGGCAAATTTGAAGCCAAGGAAGGCGTCTTCACCTTCAACGGCCCGCAAAAATACAGCGTCACCGCCGCAGGAGCACAGCTCGCCGGTCCCAACCTCGTCATCCCTGCCAAACCCGGCACGCTGAGCATCACCTACCAGTGGGCTCAATAATCCTTCGCCATCGACCTCGCATGAAACGCTTCTTTTTGCTCTTAGCTCTTGGCCCTTCGCTCCTGTTCGCCGCTGATCCCGTCGAAGCCGACTTCTACAAGATCACCACCTTCCAGACACCGAAGGAAACCGCGCTCGAAGTCGGCTCCATCGACCTCCTGCCAGACGGCAGGCTCGTCATGGGCACGCGGCGTGGCGAAATCTGGATCGTCAGCGGTGCCGCCAGCGATGATCCTTCCAGCGTGAGCTACCAGCTCTACGCTAGCGGCCTGCACGAGGTCCTCGGCATCGCCTACAACCCCAAGGACAAAAACATTTACGCCACCACACGCTACGAGATCACCCGCCTCAAAGATGTCGATGGTGACGGACGTGCCGACGTCTTCGACAACGTGAACGACGGTTGGGGCGTCTCCGGTGATTACCATGAATACGCCATCGGCAGCCGTTTCGACAAGGCGGGCGATCTGTGGGTCACCCTCTGCCTCACCGGTTCCTTCAACAGTGCGGTTCCCTTCCGTGGCTGGGCATTGCGAATCAAGCCGGATGGCACCCTGGTGCCGACTTGCAGCGGCATCCGCAGCCCCGGCGGCATGGGCTTCGATGCGGATGGCGAGGTTTATTACTGCGACAACCAAGGTCCATGGCATGGCTCTTGCACGCTCCAGCACCTCGTCCCCGGCTCCTTCCAAGGTCATCCCGGTGGCAATGTCTGGTATGATCAGGCACCGAACATGGGACCGCGGCCGATGGATCCGATCCCCGCGGCCTTCCAAGGCGAGCGTGGCCGCAAAGACGCGCGACCCGGTGGCGATCCTGGCCGCATGGTCAAGGAGCGTGAGCGCATCAAAGAACTCCTGCCACCCGCAGTCTATCTCGTGCATGGCAAGATCGGCAACTCTGCCACCGCCATCATCTGCGACACCAGCGGCGGCAAATTCGGCCCGTTCAGCAAGCAACTTTTCGTCGCCGACCAGTCCCATAGCAATCTCAGCCGCGTCTTCCTCGAAACCATCAACGGCATCAAGCAAGGCGTCGTCTTCCCTTTCCGCAGCGGCTTCCAGAGCGGCCTCATCGGCGGGCGCATGGATGAAGAAGGTCGCATCTTCACCGGCGGCAGTGATCGCGGCTGGGGTGCGCGTGGAGGGAAGCCCTTCTGCTTTGAAAAATGCGAGTGGACCGGCAAAACACCCTTCGAAGTGCATGAGATGCGCGCCAAGTCGGACGGTTTTGAGCTGACCTTCACCCTCGCGGTCGGTCCGACTACCGCAGGCGATGTGAAAAGCTACGCCATGCGCGAGTTCACCTACGCCTACCGCGAGCAATACGGCGGCGACGAGATCGACGAGATCATTCCAAAAATCACCGCCGCCCAAGTCGCCGCAGATGGTAAATCCGTCCGCCTCACGATCTCACCGCTCACCAAAGGCCACATCCACGAACTCCACCTCGACGGCGTCCGTAGCGCCGAAAAACTCCCGCTGCTGCACAACGTGGGCTACTACACGCTGAACGAGATTCCGAGGTAACCGACCGTCACAAACGCGGCACAGCCAGATCGACAAACAACACTGAAGCCGGCCCTTCATTCGAGTGGCTCTCGAATCGGTTTAGGACGTTCGGCTTCGATGGCCAATCGAAGCGACGGGTTCATGAACGCGTGACGGTCTCGTGCAAGTTCAGTAAGACGCGGGCGATATGCGTCCACGCGGCGAGTTCGGGCTTGTTCAAAGTTGCGGCGACAGGTGCGGCACCCGTTTGGAGCAGGGCTTCAGCGGCGGCGGGGTCTTTTTGGTAATCAGCAAGGTGTTGGGTGAAGAGAGACGCAAGTGTCTTCATCTCGTCTGCGGCGGGTTGGCGCTGCAAAGCTTGTTGGAAGGCCCAGGTGATGCGTTTTGGGGCATCGCCATCGCTTTGGAGGATGCGGGCGGCGAAGGTGCGGGCCGCTTCGACGTAGGCGGGATCGTTGAGCAGGACGAGGGCCTGTTGGGGGATGTTGGAGCGGTTGCGCTCGGCGGTGCATTCTTCGCGGCTGGGGGCGTCGAAGGCGAGCATGGAGGGATGGGTGAAACTGCGCTGCCACCAGGTATACATGCCGCGCCGATACAGACTCTCGCCCTTGTCGTTCTGCCATTCGCGGGTGGGGAAGTTCAGGTTTTCCCAGTATTTGGCGGGCTGGTAGGGCTTCACGCTGGGGCCGCCGATTTTCGGCACGAGCAGGCCGGAAATGGCGAGGGCGTTGTCACGCACGAGTTCGGCATCCAGGCGGAAGGCACTCTGGCGGGCGCATTCGCGGTTGTAGGGATCTGCGGCGGTGAGTTGCTTCGTCGCGGTGCTGACTTGCTGGTAGGTGTGGCTGGTGACGATGAGGCGGATCATGTGCTGCATGTCCCAACCGCTGTCCATGAACTCGCAGGCGAGCCAATCGAGCAACGCGGGATTCACGGGCGGCTCGCCTTGAGCGCCGAGGTCGTCGAGCACCTTGCTCAAGCCGGTGCCGAAGAATTGCTTCCACAGGCGGTTCATCACATTGCGGGCGGTGAGCGGATTCTCTTTGGAAACGAGCCACTGCGCGAGATCGAGCCGCGTGAGGTCGCGACCTTCGATTTTCGGTTTGGGCAGGTAGCTGGGCAGCGAGGCCTTCACGACTTCGCCGCTCTCGTTCATCCAATCGCCACGCGGAAGGATGCGCACGGTGCGTTTGTTGGTGTCGCTGATGGAGACGATGCATTTGGGCGCGGTGGCCTCGAAGTCGGCCTTTTCTTTCTCAGTGGTGGCAACCTGAGTGCGCAGGGCGGCGAGCTCGGGCGCGATCTGTTTGTAGGCGTCGCTGAGTTTCTGTTTCTGCGCCGAGTTCCGTTTGTCGGCGGGCGCTTTGAGGATTTCGGCGATCTCCTTGGCGGGTAAGGCGATGGACGGTGCGCGGATGGGCCTGGCTGCGGTGGTGGAGTTGAGCCGCAGATTGGCGATCTCGTGGTTGCCATCATGCGCAAAGCTCAGCGTGAAGGTGATGACGGCCTCCGCGTCGGCATGTGGCTGGGCAAGTTCGAGGTAGAGCGACTGATCCGCGCCGGTGGCACCGAGCACGGCCCAGCCGTTGAGCTTTTGATCGGCGATGCCGTCGATGGTGTTCTTCGCGGGGAAGTTCTTCTGCTCAAAGGTGGCGCTGGCATGAGCGATGGGGAGTTTCTCCTGTTTGTTGTTGCGCCCGATGGTCAAGGCGACCTCGCTGAGGGCGAAGTTGCCATTGGAGGCGAGTCCGAT
>JAJTDU010000237.1 GCA_021298725.1 Verrucomicrobiaceae bacterium
CGGCGGCGACATCAATCCGGTGCATTACAAAGAAGTGAGCCGTCCTGCCGATGCCGAACCGCTTGGCACCATGCTTGGCGCGAGCGTTTTGGCCGCCATGAGACGATTTGAGCCAAAAAACGACGCCACATTGAAAATCAGCCGCGAAGTGCTCGCGCTGCCCCGTGCCGCCGATTTCGAAAAACGCATCGAAAACATCGAAACAGAGCAAAAGGCCCTCGTGGCGGCCTTGAAGCCCACCATCATCAATTTTAAGACCTTCCTGCCACTGCTCATGCAGCACAAAATCTTCCCCGAGATGCCCTCGCACTATGCGCAGGGCTATCTCGACAACGCCAAGCCGCTCCAGCAGCTCGACGCCGACAACAAAGCGCTCGTCGAAGCTTATCTCGCCAATCTCGCCCTCATGGAAAAGCTCACGCGGCTGAATGCGAACCTCGCCTTGCTCAAAAAACATCTCGCCGACACGCTGGCGGCGAACCGCCCCACGCTCGACGCCGAAGTGTGCGGTTTACGCGTGGGTGCCTTCAAACTCGTGACCTTTCCCGGCGAGGTCACGGTGCAAGTCGGCCTGAACATCAAAAAAGCCACGCAGGATGCCAACGCCCACGTCTCCGGCTACACGAACGGCTACATTTGGTACACTGCCACGGAGCAGCAGCGACGGAACACGGGCTATGCGCAGGAGGACTGCGACGTGATGGTTGCCCCGGAGTGGCAAAAAATGTTTGAGACAAAGGCCGTGGAAGTGTTGAAGCGCTTGTCAGGCTTGTGAGCCGCTCACTTGGACAGAAGAGCGTGCATCTCGTGAACTTTTTTCGCGATGCGATCCTCAACACTTTCAGCCCAGCCTGCAGCAGCCTCGTAGCCGCCTTCTTTGAGAACACGCAGGCTCGGGACGTAGCCAGTGTAGTCATTGGAGTAACCCGCCACCCAAACGCCTGCCTCCCCGGCGAACTCACGTTTGAAGCGCAGTGAATAATCGACCACCACCTCGCTTCCGAGCGTGATGAAGGTGAGGTCGTTGCCGAGTTTGATGACCTGCACGGGATAAGGATGCGGCTCGCGGCCCGGTTTGGCGTAGTCGAGCATAATCTCCTCATAGGCGGCACGAATCGGACCCGCAACTGAGCGCGGATTCACGACAAGCGCCATTTCGACCGCATTGGAGAGCGATCGGCCATGCTGCATCGAGAGTTCGAGGTCGGTGATACCGGGAACGACATCGCTGCGACGCGGATAGGGGTTCTGATCGGCGCCGCAGCCCATCAAAAACAACGCGGTGAAGCCGGGTCGATGCTCTTGGAGGTATTCCTGGGCGAATCCGGCGTAGTCGCCGCAGAAATTGTAGAAGCCGAGGCTGGTGTTGTGGCAGGCGTACCCAAAGAGCGTGGCTCGCAGTGTGCCGTCGGGCGCTTCGACACGCAGGGCAGGGACCTCGTGATCCACCGGGCCGTTGGGGTTCGGCGCTTGGTTCGCGTTGGGATGATCTGGCGGCAGCGTGTAGTCGCGGCGGCGGTTCATGGCGAAGCCACAGCGCGCTTTATTCCAGGTGAGACGCGCAGGCTGCACCTCCGCCAGCGCCTTGCCGATGATGCCAACGATGTCGTTTTGCAGCTTCTGCGTGTATTCCCAGGAGTCCCTGGCTTTCGGGTTGTCTTGATCCTTCTCCGTGAGCGGAGTCGTGCGCAGCGAGGGTCCGCTGTGCGTGTGCGAGGCGTTCATGACGAGGTTCGCCTGCGGCAGCTTGAATTCCTTCTCCACACGCTCGGCGACGGCATGACGCAGCAATTGTGGCACGCCGATGAGATCGAGCGTCACAAACACCAGCTTGTTGCCCTGCTCATCTTGCAGCGCGAGCGCCTTGGCGAAAAGATCCTGCACCTTGCCTTCCGCAGGCTTATTGCGCGACGCATAGCCCGCCATGAACAGCATCTTCTGCGGCGTCACTTTGGCCACCGCCACGCCGACCTTCCAGTTCGCCGGAACGTGGGGTGCGACGGACTTCGGCGGTGCAGGAGGCGACAGCGGCGTGGCTCCCGGAGGAGCGGCGTTGACGGCGCTGGTCCATAGAACGACGAGGAAGAAGGCACGGAGTGGCATCCGCAGACTACGCGGCCATCCACGTGCTTTGTGCACCTCCACAGATGTGGCGGTGAAGGAGAGGCCCTTTCATTCCTTCTTGTATGGCCTGGTTGCGGAGAATCGATTTTTTGCCATGCCCAAGGCTGGGAAGGTCAAGCGCCGTGCCGTTCTGGCGTGGGTGCGCGGAATTGCGGCAGGTCGGCGAGGATGTTCTGGCTGCGCATGAGCGTTTCGCCAATGAGCAGTGAATCAGCACCAGCTTCGGCAAGGCGGAGGGCGTCGGCGGGGGTTTTGATGCCGCTTTCGGAGATAAGAACAATGTCGTCTGGCACTTCTTCGGCGAGCCGTTCGGTGGTGGCGAGATCGACGGTGAAGCTCTTCAAGTTGCGGTTATTCACGCCGATGATGCGGGCGTCGGTGGCCAGAGCGCGTTCGAGCTCGGGCAGGTCGTGGACTTCGACGAGGGCGTCGAGCTGGAAGGTGTGCGCGACTTCGAGGAGGTGCTCCAGCGTGGGCTGGTCGAGCGCTGCAACGATGAGCAGGATGGCATCCGCTCCAGCGACGACGGCTTCAAAAATTTGAGCCTCGTGGATGATGAAATCTTTGCGCAGGCAGGGGATGTCGAGCTGCTCACGGATGAGCGTGAGGTATTCGAGGCGACCCTGGAAGTATTTTTCGTCCGTGAGCACGGAGATGGCGCTGGCACCGGCTTTTTCATAGCCGCGGGCGATGGTGAGCGGGTCAAAGTCTGCGGCGATGGTGCCGACGGAGGGAGAGGCTCGTTTGACCTCGGCGATGATGCCCAGGCGGGTGGGGTCGAGGCGCAGGGCGTCGTAAAAGGAGCGCACGTCGTCGCGCAGGGCGGCGGCGGCGCGCAGTTTTTCGACGCGAGGCAGGAGGCGCTGCACTTCGGCGCGCTTGTGGGCGATGATTTCGTCCAGCTTATTCATAGGGGGCGCATGGTGGCGGCGGCGTGACTTTGTGCAACCTTGGGATGCGGCCAAAATACGCCTGCAGGGTGTTCTTGACGTGGCGTGGGATGCGGGCTTTCTGCTTTCATGCCTCCAGCACCCATCACTCCGGATTCCGTGATCGAATTGCTGACCTCCGAGCATATTTTGGAGCCGCAGGAGCCGATCATGCCAGACTCGGATCTGTTCAGTCTGGGACTGGACTCGATGGCCATGATGCAACTGCTGCTCCAAATCGAGGAACGCTTCCGCCTCTCGGTGAGTCCGGCTGAAATGACACGTGATCGCTTCGCCACGGCGGAGGCACTGGCCTCGTTTTTGGGAGAAAAACGCCGTCTTGCCGCCTGATTGCGACCTTTCCTGCTACGACGGTCGATTTTTTCCCTCGCCGCGGGCAGGGGAGTCACTGGGCGGTGACGGTCCTTTGGGTGACGTCAGTCCGCGCCAGAGATTTGACCCATCTTGCCGGTTGCAGCCGCAAAAATGAGGAAAAGTGCCAGGGAACCGCGACATGGACAGGCAGGCTGCCGTTGCTTCCGTCAGGACCTGGCGGGGTTCGCAAGCTGAACATCCGCGGCCCCTGACGCGTTCGATTTAGCCGCTGGCCCCGTCGCGCACAAGGACGATTCCACCCTCTGCCACAAAATGACTGAAGATTGGTGTTGTCGAAAGACAGCGCTTCCGGTAAAAATCGCGCCCTTAATTCGTAAATCCGCTCCCTTTTATGGTCTGGAAAATTCTATCCGCTCTCTCCGCCGTCTGCCTCGGCACCGCCTGCTACTTCGCCTGGGCCAACCAAAAAGCCCTGGTGGAGGAGCGCAAACGCGAAACTTTTGCTACCGCCAACCTAGCGGAAATCAAGGATCACAAGGTGCAGGCCGAGGAGGCCAAAAAGAATCGTGATACCCAGTTCGCTACGGTTAACAAGGATCTGGAAACGGCCAAGCTGTCCGTGGTGGACATCGCCGCCAAGGCCCAGACCAAGGAGCAAGAGCTCTCTGTAGTGAAGACGAATCTCGAACAGGTCACCAAGATCGTGAACGACCTCGAAAAGCAGATCGCCGATGCGGGTGACATCCCCGCTCTTCTGGCGCAGATCGAGGCCATCAAAAAGGAACGTGCCGTCGCCGAGGCCGCCGTCGCCAACGAAAATCAGCAATTTGCCAACGCACAGGAAAAAGTGACCGCCTTGACCAATGCCGCCAAAGAGGCTGAGGAGCGCGAATCCCGCGGTCGTCGTGGCATTGTGGATGATGATTTTACCGCCAATGTCTCGCAATCCTTCGCCGATTGGGGTTTTGTGGTGATCAACAAAGGCAATGGTGGCGGCGTTTTCGCCAATGCTGACCTGGAAGTGAAGCGCGGCAAGGATGTCGTGGCTAAGCTAAAGGTGCGCAACGTGGAGCAGCAATCCTCCG
>JAJTDU010000238.1 GCA_021298725.1 Verrucomicrobiaceae bacterium
CTAGTTCATCATTTCAGCCGTTTACCACCACCGTCATTACTGCCTTAGGCGGAGGAGCATTTGCAGGCACAGAGCAGGACGGCTACATCCCATTGGCTCAACCCGAACGATTGATCACACCGAACACCATCAACCAGCCAGTGTTCTCTGTTCGAAAAGTCAGCACGGGCGTTTCCATTTGGGACGGCCAGACGGTGGCCCTTGGAGGTTTGATTCGGGAGGACGTTCAAGACGTCGAGGACAAGATCCCCGTGCTCGGAGATCTGCCCTTCATTGGTCGTCTTTTCAGGTCGGAATCTGAAAATCACTCCAAGCGCAATCTGATGATCTTCGTCACCGCTCACTTGATCGATCCTTCGGGTCAACGAGTGAAAAATAATCAGCCTGCTGCTCCGGCAATCGGTGGCACCGTGCCTGGTAACCCGCTGCTGCCAGCCGTGGCTCCTTGATCCGCGTCCTGGTTTGAAAAAATCATGAAGGCAGGTGGTTCATCCCACCTGCCTTTTTATTAGCCCCGCAAACTCTGTGCGTTCGAGCATGTTTCAAACGATGATCACTTGGGTTGTCACCGGGGGCATTGGTTGTGGCAAAAGCAGTCTGCTCTCTCTGCTCCAAGAGTGCTGCGGGGCGCGTTCAGTGGTTATTTTTTCCTCGGATGCTGCGGTGACGCAGATATTGAGCCGGTCTGACGTCCTTGCCTGCCTTCAGGAGTTGTTTGGCCCGGAAGCCGTGAATGCGAGTGGGGTATGCCGTGAGTGGTTGCGCGCCGAAGTGCTGCCTGTGCCAGACAAGCGGGCGATGCTCGAAAATCTCCTCCATCCGCTGGTTCTCGCCATGTTGGAAACCGCCCGGGAGCAGGCGCAGGCATCCGGCTGCAATCTTTTCCTTGCGGAAGTCCCCCTGCACTATGAGATTGGTGCCACAGTTTCAGCAGACTTCGTCATCGTGGTGGCTTCCAGCCCGTCGGTGCAAGTCAGGCGGATGATGCAAAAGCGGGGGCTCGACGAACACACCGTTCAAAAGTTCCTGCAGGCCCAATGGCCCATTGAAGCCAAGGTGGAAAGAGCGGACGCCGTCATTTGGAATGATGGCAGTCTGGCCTCTCTCGAAGCCCAGGTGCTGACTCTGGCAAGTCCACTCTTGCAAGCATGAATGACCAACCCATCGAATCCCCTGTAACGACCCCGGTTTCCGCTGTCGAAGAGAACGCGCCCGACGCTACCGTGGCTCCTGCTGTCCTAGAGGGCAGCGGCGCACAGCCTGAATCTGTGCAGCCGCCAAAGACAGATGGCGCACAAGCACCCTTTCCGCAGGAGGTATCGATCAATGACCTGCAAAACGCCACTCTCACCGAGTTGCTCGAACTGGCGGAAACCGTCTCTTTCCGTCTGAATGCCAGCCGCACCAAGCATCAGCTCATTTATGACTTGTGCTCCTGGATGGCCGAGCACAAAACGCGTCTGAAAGTCGAGGGCGTTTTGGAAATTGGGGCCGACAATTTTGGGCTCATCCGCTATCCAAAATACAGCTTTGCTCCGCTGCCTGAGGATGTCTTCGTCCCGCTGTTCCTGGTCCGGAAATTCAACCTGCGCCCGAGCCAGCGCATCACCGGCTACGCCAAGGCCCCCAAGGACAAGGACAAATACATCGCCATCGACCGCATCACCGAGGTGGAAGGCATGTCCATCGAGCAATGGGATCCTCCGGTCGATTTCGACAAACTGACCGCCACTTTCCCGAATCAGCGAATCATTCTCGAAACCGCCAAGCCCTGTGCGGTCAGTTCCCGCATTCTGGACATCATCGCACCGCTCGGCAAAGGCCAGCGTGGCCTCATTTGTGCCCCACCGCGCTCTGGCAAGACGATCATCCTCAAGGACATCGCCAAATCCATCGCGCTCAACCACAAGGAGATCACCCTGATCGTCCTGCTGCTCGACGAGCGCCCCGAAGAAGTCACGGATTTCGAGGAGACTGTGCAGGGCTGCGAGATTTACAGTTCCACCTTTGATGAAAGTCCGAAGCGGCACAGCCAGGTGGCTGAGATCGTCCGTGAGCGTGCCTGCCGCCTCGTCGAGATGAAAAAGGATGTCGTCATCTTGCTGGACAGCATCACGCGTCTTGCTCGTGGCTACAATTCCATGCAGGGCGGCAAAGGTGCCGTCATGTCCGGTGGTGTCGGCACCAAGTCGCTGCAAAAGCCCAAGAAATTCTTCGGCGCTGCTCGCAATGTCGAGGAAGGTGGCAGCCTCACCATCATCGCCACGGCACTCATCGAGACCGAGAGCCGCATGGACGAGGTCATTTTCGAAGAATTCAAAGGCACCGGCAACATGGAGGCCACGCTCGACCGTGAAATCTCCGAGCGCCGCATCTTCCCAGCCCTGCATGTGCTGAAATCCGGCACACGCCGTGACGATTTACTCTATCACCCGGACGAGTTCCGCCGCATCACCCAGGTGCGCAAGCAACTCGCCGCAGTCCCTGCGGTTGAGGCGCTCGAGACGCTCATCCGCAACATCAACCGCACCAGCAACAATGCGGAAATCCTTCTCATGGGGCTGAAATGATCCTACCAGCACCAGATCAGACGGACCACGAGTTCATCGACACGCCGGAGCATCTTGCGCAATGGACCGCCCAAATGCACCTGTGGCTGGCGGAAAGCCCGGACAAGCGCTGCTGCCTCGACACCGAGGCCGACAGCCTGCATCACTACCATGAGAAGTTATGCCTCTTGCAGGTGAACTGTGCCGGGCGCTTCGCGTTGGTGGACCCGCTGGCGATCGCTGATGTTTCCCCGCTGCTGGAGTTGCTCGACGCTCACGAGTTGTGGTTTCACGGTGCTGATTACGATCTCACCATGCTACGCCGCAGCTACGGCTGGAGCCCTCGGGTGATCCGCGACACGCAAATTGCCGCCCGCCTTCTTGGCGCTCGCCAGTTTGGCCTTGCCGCCCTGGTGAAGAACCACTTCGAAATCGAGCTCTGCAAAGCCTCCCAGAAGGCCGACTGGAGCCGCCGTCCGCTGCCACCGAACATGCTTTCCTACGCCGTTGATGACGTGCGTTACCTGCTCCCACTGGCGGACAAGTTTGTCGCGCAATTGCGTGAGAAGGGTCGGGAAGACTGGTTTGATCAGAGTTGTCTCGCCCTGCAAGAGGACGTGGCGGCGCGAGACAATGCCGCGCGTGAAGATCCCTGGCGTGTGCAGGGCTGCGGCCGTTTGCAGCCGCGTGGCTTGGCCATTTTGAAGGGCATGTGGGAATGGCGTGAAGGCATCGCGAAAGAGCGTGACACGCCATGCTTCAAAATCATGTCGAACAAGCAGATGGCCGCTTACGCCGAGCAGTTCGAGGCCGGTCAGCCGCTGAATCCGCCGAACGGCTGGCGTCCACGCTGGAAAAAAGAGTTTCAAGACATCATTGTCGCCGTCACTTCCTCTGATCCTGCTTCATGGCCTGTGCGCCCGAAGAAGACCAAGGGCCGCCTCAGCGATGCGATGCGAGATCAGATCGACAAGCTCTGCGTTCATCGTGAAAAAGTGGCGCTGGAGCTGGACATCGAGCCTTCGCTGCTCGGTTCACGCAGCACCATCGAAGAACTCGTCATCGAGGGGAATCCTGCCAATCATCTCATGAGTTGGCAGCACGATCTGATGGCGCGTGGCCTGGAGCAGGTGCTTCAGACAGAGTAGCCTGCCTGCGGCGTTATTTCTGCTTCAACCAGTCTGGCAGCACGATCTCCGCGCTTTTCACCGGCTGGGTGTCACCCTTCCACGCGAAGCCAGCTTCCTCAAAGCTGGCCCGGTTTTCGCGCAGGAAGGCTAGCAGGCGATGTCCGAGCAGCTTATTTGGCGAATCATGCCGCACAGCGAAAGGTTGCACCGCCTTTGATTTGTCGGCAGGCAGCGGCACGGCGTCGAAATGCTCTGGAGCAGACTGGATGTTGATCCGATAGACCACTGCCGCGTCGAGCGATCCCGTGCGCATCTGGTTCACCAAAAAGTCGCCTGTCGGCACCTGGGACGAGGCATTCTTGCTCACACTTTCCCATAGGTTCATCGACTTCAGCATGGAACTCGTCAGGAAGCCCAGCGTGGACTGCTCCGCGTTGCACAATCCCACACGCAAGCCAGGACGCGCCAGATCCGCCAGCGTGCGGATGGCTTGCGGGTTACCCTTCGGCACGGCGATCACGATCTCCGCCTCCGTCAGTATCACCGCCTCCGGGAAATGCTCTGCCACCGGCGGCACGAAGCACACGTCGCAGGCATAATACACATCTGGAAACTTCGGGTTGCTGCTATCGCCCATCGTCTTCATCGCCGCGCATAGGATGCCGCAGCCGTTGTAGGTCGTCGTCACGCTGATTCCTTCCCGACTGGCAAATTTTTGCAGAACCTTCTCGATCGCCGGACGGTTCACGCCACCGCTGTAGAG
>JAJTDU010000239.1 GCA_021298725.1 Verrucomicrobiaceae bacterium
GAATCATGATGCAGAAACTAGAGTGCGCCGTATGGGGCACTTTGGACATGATTTTTTCTGTCCAAAGCCTCAACGCAGCGGCCTGTTAACTACGACCGCCGCTTCCGCGATGTTTCCACGCCATGCCTGACACCGACCGCACCCAGGAATTCCTCGAACTCCTCACGCACCATGACCGTGCGCTGGGCGTCTATGTTTATAGCCTGGTGCCGCAGCCGCATGACGCGGATGACATCCTGCAGCAGACGAAGATGATCCTGTGGCGCTGCTTTGATCAATTCGAAATCGGCACGAACTTCCTTGCCTGGGCGCGGAAGACGGCGTTTCACCAGGTGCTGACCCATCGCCGCCAAAAGAAGCGCGAGGCGACGCCGCTGAGCGATGACATCTTGGAACTGCTGCACGATGAAGTTTCCAAGCTCAGCGACAGCGGTGATCGCCGTCGCGAGGCGTTGCGCACCTGTGTGACGAAACTGCCTGCCGCACACCGTCAGCTCGTGACGCTGCGCTATTATGAAGTTCTAGAGATCGACGGCGTGGCCGAGCGCATTCGCAGCACGGCGGGGGCGGTTTATCGCGCCTTGAGCCGCATTCGCATGAGTCTCATGACCTGCGTGGAGAAAGAACTGAAACTGGAAGGAGCCTGAGCATGAAACCTGCCGATCAATTTCGACTGCTGGAGTTGTCCGAGCGTTATGCGGACGAAAAACTGAGCGCGGCGGAGATTTCCGCACTCGAAGCCGAACTGCGCGACAACGCGGAAGCACGCGCGTTTTTCGCCCAAGCGCTGCATCAACGCGCCGAACTGTGTTTTGATGACTCATGGCACACGCAGGCCTTTGCGGAGGCCCAACCGACGGCGAAGCCGGTTTGGTGGCGTCATGCCATCACAGCGGCGGCGGCAGCGTGCATCACCTTCGGCATCTTCTGGCTGCAAAACAGCCGCGACGGCACAGTGGCGACGTTGATTCGTTCCCAACAATGCCAGTGGGCCGGCAGCAGTCTGCCAACGGTGGAAGGTGCGCGTTTGAAGCCGGGCGTGCTCGATTTGATCGAAGGTCTGGCCGTACTGCGCTTCGACAGCGGCGCGGAACTCGTTCTCGAAGCGCCTGCGACGGTGGAAGTGCTCGACGCGATGAATTGCAAGCTGCGCCGTGGCACGCTCGTCGCCGAGGTGCCGCCCCAGGCGAAGGGTTTCAGCATCGACACGAAGGACGCCAAGGTCATCGACTGGGGCACGAAATTTGGCCTCAGCGCCGATGACGACGGCAAATACATGGTCCGCGTGCTCGAAGGACTCGTCGAAGTCGAGGACAAGAACGTCGCAGGCTCCAAGAAGCTCGAAAAAGGCCAGGGGATGGACCGTGGCTGGTCGAAAAGCCAACTCAACCCCAGCAGCGGCGATGGCACCGAGCCAAGCCGCTGGCAACCGACCAGCGTGATCGACGCGGGCGACGGATGGCAGGCCATCACCACCGCGTTTGGCCGTGGCAAGGACAGTTACATCCAGGCCAGCGCTAAACCGACGCCCGATTTCGGCAAGCATCCCTTCATTCGCGTGAAACGCAGCGACGGGAAACCCGAGCTGAACCGCAAGAGCTACCTCGCCTTTGACCTGAGCAAGTTCGCCTGTCGCCAGATCGAGGATGCCGAGTTGGTGCTCACCATTGATCCGAGCGAACTCGGCTTTGCCAGCTTCGTGCCAGACAGCACTTTCGCGGTGTATGGCGTGATCGACGAGAACGAAGACACCTGGGAAGAGAACAGCCTGAGCTGGCAGCGTGCACCCGCGCATGATCCCGCACAGCCAGATCAACACCTGCCTGCGAGTGCGAAAGTGAAACTACTCGGCAAATTCGAGATCGCCCAAGGCATCAACCGTGGCACGCGGAAACTGCGCGGCAAAGACCTCGCCGAGTTCCTCGCCGGTGACTCGAATCAGATCGCCACGCTCATCCTCTGCCGAGAAACCGATGAAACCGCCGACAGCGGCCTCGTGCATGCCTTTGCGACGAAGGAGAACGACACGCGTTCCGCGCCGATGCTACGGGTGAAGGCCCGGTGATCAGTGAATCTCGATGGGCTTGGCCAGCGAGAAACGCTTTTGAATCCACACGAGGGCAAAGAAGAAGCGCAGGCGCCACCAGGTGGCGAAGGTCATCTCGGGACGACCGGCGAGGACGCAGTTGATGGCGCAGACCATGCGGAACTTGTTGCTGGGCTGGAAGAAAAGCTGCGCGAAGTGCTTGGTGTAAAATTTCTCGATGAACTGCCAGAAGCGGCTCACGTTCTTCCATGTGGACCATTCGTAGCGCCTCATGGCCAAGGTCATCGTCTTGCCAGCGGTGAGAGCGGCATGCACCACCTGCGCACCACGCTGGCCGCTGTGCATGGCGAGCATGACGCCACTGGAGAAGATGGGGTCGATGAAGCCAGCGGCATCGCCCACACGCACAACGCGGTCGGAGACGAGCTTGCGATTAGTATAGGAGAAGTCGCTGAGCACATGCCCCTGCGTGATCGGCTTGGCGTTGATCATGCGGTCATGCACGGCCTTGGTGCTGAGCACGGCGTCATCGAACACCGCGTGCGGTTCCTGCTGGAGGGCTTTGAAATCGGTCACATCGAGCACGAGACCGATGCTGACCTTGTCATCCGCCAGCGGGATCATCCAGAACCAGGAATTCTCGCGGCGCACGATGAGGATGTCGCCTTTCTCCTCGCCCTCGGTCATCTGCACGCCGCTGTAGTGGCCGAAGATGGCGATTTTTTTGTGGCCTGGATAGTACTCGCGCAGTTTCTCGCGGTTGGCGGTGAAGTTGTTCAAGCCGCTGGCATCCATGAGAAAGGCGGCTTGCGCTTCGTGCTGAGTGCCGTCTTTGGAGCGGAATTTGACGGTCACGCGCTCTTTTTCGATGCGATGCTCGGTGACGAGCGCTTCCTCCTGCACCTCGGCTCCGAGTTCCTCCGCGTGGCGGAGCAGAATGTCGTCGAATTTGGCCCGTTCGACCTGGATGGACTCGGGAAACTCGGTGAAGGAGCCTTTGGAGAAATTCAGCCTCGTGTGCAGCGAGCCGTCGCCCATCCAGAACTGAGCACCGCGTTTCACCATGAATCCCGCGGCTTGGATTTTTGACCACACGCCGAGTTCATCAAAGATGGGGCGGTTGTAGGGCAGCAACGACTCGCCGATGTGGAAACGCGGAAACTTTTCCTTCTCCAGCACAAGCACCTTCCGTCCTGCCTTTTGCAGCGTGCAAGCAGCGGTAGATCCCGCCGGCCCGCCGCCGATGATGATGACATCCCAGGTCGTGTTCATGTCAGCAGATGAAATGCCATTGGATCGCCTCGAGGCAACAACGGATTGGTGCCTGACTCGAAGTCCACCCCGGCGGAGAAGCCGAGGAATTCGTGCGTGGGCCAGGCGTAACAGTAGGAGCAGCAGGGTTGAAACCCGCGCCGCGACCGCGAATGCCGGAAGGCTTCTCCATGCGGGCCTCCTGGGATGCAATCAGGCTGCGGCGGGTGACTGCTGCGCCTGAACGGTCTGGCCGCTGCGACGGGCGATGAACTCATCCGCCAGCGCTATGTAGGAGAGTGCTCCTTTGCCCGTCGGCTCGTATTCGACGATGCTTTTGCCAAAGCTCGGTGCCTCACCCAAGCGCACGGTGCGCGGGATAATGGTCTGATAAACCGTCTCGGCGAAGTAGTTGCGCACGTCATTGACGACCTGATTGGCTAGGTTGGCGCGGCTGTCGAACATGGTCATGACGATGCCTTCGAGCAGCAGATTGGGATTCGCACCGCAGTCGCGGATCTGCTGAGTGATGCTGACGATTTTGGAGAGACCTTCGAGGCCGAAATATTCGCACTGGATGGGCACGATCAGTTCATCCGCAGCGGCCAGGGCACCGGTCATGAGCACGCCGAGTGAGGGCGCAGTGTCGAGAATGGCGTAGTCAAAATGGCCGGAGGTGCGCAGCGGCTCCAAAACTTCGCGCAGGCGGGCAAGGTGGTTGCCGGACTGCGCCAGTTCGATCTCACAGCCCGCCAGTTCCTGATGAGAGCGGATGATGGAAAGGTTCGGCAGCCGGGTGCTGCGGATGGCGAGTCGCGGGTCGGTGCCGTCCACGAGCGCCGAGTAGAGACTGCCGCCGTCTTCCTGGACGAGGCCGAGGCCGCTGGTGGCGTTCGCTTGCGGGTCGAGATCGACCAGCAGCACGCGCACACCGCGTTTGGCGAGGCAGGCGGAGAGGTTCACGGCAGTGGTCGTTTTTCCGACCCCACCTTTTTGATTGGAAATAGCAACGATCCGCATAGGCACTTGGCGCTGGACATTGGCGAGAAACCATGGGAGACGCCAGAAAGAAATGGAAATCACAGAGAAATGGCTCGGTGAGATCGGCGGCTGGCAGGTCATGAAGGCCGCGCGCAGTC